>JAIFND010000224.1 GCA_020047915.1 bacterium
TTGGCTCCCCGGGGAGGATTCGAACCTCCGACCAATTGATTAACAGTCAACTGCTCTACCACTGAGCTACCAGGGAATGCTCGTCAACGGGGCGGGGATGTTGCTGGCGGACTCGGATAGTCAAGGCCAGTCCCGGGTCGCAGGTCCGGCTCGGCCCCAGGCCAACACGCACTGCCACTGCATGCGACGGTGGTTATTGTAAATGGTTAAACGTATACTTTATGACAAAGCACGGTGGGGCAAGGGGCGCGTTGCAGAGGTCTTGCGGCGCCTCGGCTGGCGGCAGGCTGATGCGTCACGGAGACCGCTCATGCCTGCCAGCCGACCCAACGCCGCCTCGCTCGCCCGTAAACCCGGACCACTCGGGGCGATCACCGAACGCGGCTCGCGTCAGAGCGGCATCGTGCTGGGCGGGCTGGGCAGCGGCGGGGTCGAGATCTGGCCCGATGGCCGGCTCTACCAGTGGATGTTCCCCAACGCCGCACCGTGGAGCGGCTGGCACGGCCACGTGATGAAGGCGGGGCCGGGCGATGCGCCGCAACCGGCACCCGGCGATGCCGACTTCCTCGTGCGCGTGGCACGCAAGGGCAAGCGGCCGCAGTACCGCTGGCTGTTCGCAGGCAACGGCTTCGCCCTGACCACGGCCTCGCACTTCTGGCGCGTGCACAAGTACTTCTTCATCCGCGCCTTCCCTGAGATCGAATACCGCGCCGAGTACCCCTTCGCCCACCTCGCCTTCCGCGATCCCGACTTCCCGGTCGAGGTGAAGCTGACGGCGTGGACACCGTCGATCCCGCACGAGGTCAAGGACAGTTCGCTGCCCGGTTGCTGCTTCGACGTGCAGGTGGTCAACCGCTGCAAGGAAGCCGTCGAGGTGTCGATCGTGTGGCAGTTCGCCAACGTTGCAGGCTTCGCCGTCGAGGGGAACACGCAAGAGCACACGGTGACCAGCGATGGCAACCTCACTGCGGTGACGATGCGCGGCGGCCTCAACCAGCCGGAGCACAACACCAGCGGTGACCTGACCATCTGGAACCGCCGTCATGGCCGCCAGCAGTGCGATGCGATCGCGTGCAATCCGTACATGCAGAACCTGGTGTGGTCGCTGCACCGCACCGGCCACCTGCACGGTCCGCTGCTGCCCGAGCGGCTGACCAACGAGGAGATCACCCGCGAGCTCAAGAGTTGGTCGCCGCCCAACAAGGGCTGGCTGTGCGTGCGCGAGAAGCTGGCCGCCGGTGCCACCACCGAGGCCAACTTCGGGCTGACCTGGAACTTCCCCAATCACACCCTCGCCGACGGCACGCGTGTCGGCCACCAGTACAGTTCCTGGTTCGCCGACTCGTTGACCAGCGCGCGCTATCTGGGCGCCGAGCGCGAGCGGTTGCTGGAGGCCTCGCAAGTGCTGCCGCGCGCGGTGCTCGATTCGACCCTGCCCGAGAGCCTGCGCCTGGCGATGCTCGACCAGCTCGGGACGGCGGTGAAGAACAGCCATTTCATCGCCGGTGGCCGCTTCGGGATCCAGGAGGGGCACGGCTGCTGCTCGTTCAATACGGTCGATGTCGATCATTACGCGTCCTACGCGCTGTCGCTGCTGCAGCCCGGCCTGCGTCGCGTAATCAACGATATGAACCAGGAGATGGCCCACCCTGACAACGGCAAGATGTACCACGGCCACGGCAAGTCGGTGCATGCGCGCCCGGCCGGCGGTGATGCGCACGGTGGCTACAGCCGCTGGGATGTGTGCTGCCAGTACGCCCTGGCGGTGTGGCGCGATGCGGCGTGGAGCGGCGACCGCCAGGCTATCGATCGGCACTATCCCAGCGTGCTGCGCGCGGTGAAGCTGATCGCATCGCTCGACTTCTACGGCATCGGCCTGCCCTATATCGAGGGCGGCATCACCTACGACCATTGGCACATGAAGGGCGCGGTCGGCTATCTTGCCGGCGTCTATCTCGCCAGCCTGCGCGCGGTCGAACGCATGGCCCGGCTGGTCGGCGATGCCGAATCTGCGGCCTGGGCGCACGCGGCCTTCGCCAGGGGCCTGGCCGGTTTCGAGAAGCATCTGTGGAACGGCCGCCAGTACTGCCTGTTCTACGGCCGGCGCCCGAAGGGCTGGAAGCCGGGCGATGATCCGCGCGGCGAACCCAAGCATTTCGAGGCTGTCCGCCCGCCTGAGGAATGCTGCGCCGGATCGGCCTGCGCGCGCGCCGACGCCTTCATCGAGATCGGCGACACCGGGACGATGACCGACCTGCTCAACGGCGACGCCACCGCCCGGATGATGGGGCTGGGGTCGATGCTCGATGTGAAACGGGTCAACCGCTACCTCGACCAGGTCCTGGAGCGCAACGTCCAGGAGGAGAACGATTGTCTGGTCAACGGCAGCTATCCCGACGACCACTTCCTCGACGAGTGGCCATTCATGCAGTGGCAGACGCCGTGGACCGGCACTGAATACTTCTTCGCCGCCCAACTCTACGCCATGGGCCGGACGAAGGACGGCGATCACATCATCGACCTGGTGCATCGCCGCCACGACCGTGACGGGATGCGTTTCGACCAGGCCGAGTGCAACAACCACTACGCCCGGCCGCTGTCGATCTGGGGCGCCTACGTCGCGCGCGTCGGCCTGGAGATCGATGCGCTCGATGGCCTGCTCGGCATCGTGCCACCGGACGGCAAGGCCTATGCCGGCGTGCTGGCGACCGGCACCGCGATCGGCCGCATCGAGCATCGTCCCGGCGCGTCCCTGCGCATCACCGTCGAGCGTGGCGTCCAGGCCATCCGCACCCTGCGCCTCGGCGCCGTGCGCAAGGAGCCGAAGCGCCTCATGGTCCGGCTGGGGAAGACCACGGTGCCGTGCGCTGTGACCTGGGCCGCGGGCATCGCCACCGTCGCGCTCGGCTCGGCGGTCGAGATCGTGCCCGGCACCGCGCTGGAGGTCAGGCTGGCCTGATCGCGGCCAGGGCGGCGCGCAGCGCCGCGCCGATGACCGGCTTGGACACCACCTGGTCCATGCCGGCGATGGTGCAGGCGATCCGCTCATCGGACATCGCCGAGGCGGTGAGGGCGATGATCGGGATGCGCGCCTCGCCGATGGGTTCCAGTGCACGGATCGCCCGCGTCGCTTCCAGGCCGTCCATCTCCGGCATCTGCACATCCATGATCACGGCATCGAAGCGGGCGCGGCGGAAGGCTGCCACGGCCTCGATGCCGTTCGCCGCCAGCTCGACCTGATGCCCATCGCGCGCCAGCAGGGCCAGCACCACGCGCTGATTGACCGGATTGTCCTCGGCGACCAGCAGGCGCAGGGGAACCACGGTCACGGCTGCGATCTCGCCAGAGGAGCGGGTTTCGGCTGATGCACGCATCTCCTCTTCCGTCGCAGCGGGCAGCTCGACGGTGAAGGTGCTGCCCTGACCCAGGGTGCTGTGTAGGCTGATGTCGCCACCCATCGCCTGCGCCAGGTGCCGGCTGATCGCCAAGCCCAGGCCCGAGCCGCCGAAGCGCCGGGTGGCCGATGCATCGACCTGCGAAAAGCGCTGGAACAGGCGGGCCTGCTGCTCGGGCGCGATGCCGATGCCCGTGTCGGTGACGGCGAAGGCGATGCGACCGGATGCCGTCCGATGGATGCCGACCACGACGTTGCCGGAGAGGGTGAACTTCACGGCGTTGCCGACCAGGTTGAACAGGACCTGGCGCAGACGGCCGGCATCGGCCAGCACGCCGGGGGGCGCGTCGCCAGCGACCTCGACGCGCAGATCCAGGCCCTTGCCCTGGGCCTGCGGCGACAGCACCGTCACCACATCGCGGACGACGCGGCGGGCCTCGACCGGCGCCACTTCCAGTTCGAGGCGTCCGGCCTCGATGCGCGACCAGTCGAGGATGTCATTGAGGATGGCGAGCAGGGCCCGGCCGCTGTCCTGGACCGAGACCAGCATCTCGCGCTGCTGCTCATCCAGCCGAGTGCCCAGCAGCACATCGGTGAGCCCGATCACGCCGTTCATCGGCGTGCGGATCTCGTGGCTCATGGTGGCAAGGAATTCGCTCTTGGCGTGCCCGGCAGCCTCGGCCTGCTCCTTGGCGCGATGCAGGGCGGTGATGTCGCTGAACGAGGTCACTACCGAGCCAGCGCGGCCATCCGGCAGCAGGCTCACCGGCTGGGCGTTGATCAGGATCCAACGCTGGTCCCCTTCGCCTGTGCCGACGCCCATGACGACGCCGCGCACCGGCCGTCCGCTACGCATCGCCACCATCGCCGGATGCTGATCGCCAGGAAAGGGTCTCCCGTCGGGATGCACTGCACGCCAGCTCGGATCAAGCGACGAGCGGCCCATCAACTGGTCGGCGCTGAGGCCGAGGATGCGCTCTGCGGCGGGATTGCAGGACACGATGACACCATCGGCCCGCTGCTCGACGATGCCCTCATCCATCGCCGCCAGCAATGCCTGGAGCCGTTCTTCATCGCGCCGCACCACCACCAGCCTATCTTCAAGCTGGCGGCTGCGCAGGCGCAGATCGAGCAGCAATTCGGCCTGGCGGGCAAGCTGCTGGAGCTGGCGCAGGCGGGAGGCGTCCAGCGTGCGTGCACGGCTGTCGATCACGCACAGGGTCCCGACCGGCAACCGGTCGGGACCGACGCGCAACGGTACACCGGCATAGAAGACCACGCGCGGCCCGCCGCAGACCAGCGGGTTGTCGGCGAAGCGTGGATCGCTGAGCGCATCCTCGACGACCAGTGGTTGGTCAGGGGTGAGGATGGCATGCGCGCAGAAGGCGACCGGACGCGGCGTCTCGGTGGCATCAAGACCATGGCGCGCCTTGAACCACTGGCGCTGGGCATCGACCAGGCTGATCAGCGCGACCGGCATGTCCGCGATGGCGGCGGCGAGCTCGACCAGCCCGTCGAATTCCGGCTCGGCCGGGGTGTCGAGCACCCCGCAGCGCGCCAGGATGGCGAGACGTTCTGCTTCACGAGGATGGGTCTGGGGTTCGAGCACGGTCTCGGCTCAGTGTAGCCCGTCCATCCAGGTAGTGTCAACGGCCGATTTACCAGCCCAGATCAGATCTGCTGGTCCACCACCTCGGTATCGCATTTGTCGGGATCAGCGCCCGCAGGAGGCGGCTTCGGCGCCTGCGGCCGAGGATTCAGGACGACCGCCCCGCGCGCCGGCGGGGTCTGCTCCTTGGGCTGCAGTGCCGAGGCCCGCCTGATGATGCGCGATTCCGGTTCGGGGGTCCAACCGAAGGGTGAGATCCCGACCGTCGGACTGACCGCCGGCCGCAACGCCGACGACGAACTGCCGGCGACGGCCGGACGCGATGTCGGGCTGGCGGGGCGTCGCACGGCTGGTGCAGCAGGCGGTGCTGGCGCGGGTGGAGGGGCTGCGGCGGCGACACGCGGGATGCGCAGACGCGGTCCAGTCGCCTGGACCCAGGTCACCAGGGTCGAGAACTCGGCGTAGAGACATTCGACCAGCAGATGATCGAAGCCGGCGGTCGCGCCGACTCCGGCCTTGGCCAGGGCGGCAGCCTGCACCGTGACCGGGGCGTCGGCCAGATCAGCAGGGATGCGCTGGCGATGCAGTGACAGCCGGCAGGCAAGGTCGTGCAGCACGACCAGGGTCCGGGCCAACTGGCTGATGCGGAAGGCACGCTGTTCCGGCGTGGCGCCACGCAGGAAGGGCATGCGCTCGGGTTGCGCCAGGGCCGCTTCCAGCACATCGATCACCAGTTCGTGCCCGTGACCGTCCTGGCCAAGCAGGTAATCGACGAAGAACGAGCGGAAGAAGCCGTTGCGCACCACCGTCGTCGCCGGCCCTTCGCTGGGATCCGGAGTGACGATCCCCGGGCCCTCGGCAGGCGGTGGACCGCCCCAGGCGACCCCGGCCTGGCTGGGCAGCAGGGTGCGGCGCAGGCGTTCGACGCAGCCGCGCAGGGCGCCCTCCGACACCGGCATCCGGCCATGCCTGCCGAAGGCGAAGCCGTCCATCATCGCCAGGGCCCGCCAGGTCTCCATCACGCGGATCGCATCCAGCGTGATAGCCGGATCGATGCGACGCAGCAGTTGCCAGGTCGAGCGGTAGAAGGCCATCGCCACGATCTGCACCATCGCGACCGGCACGCCCGCCTCGGTGACGACGCGGGTCAGGGCGGTAAGCAGGGCTTCGCGCAGGGCGAGATCGGGACTGGTGGCCAGGGCCTTCCGGATCAGCGCGATCTGGCCGGCATAGGCCCCGGCATCGATCTCGGCCAGGGTGGCGCGCAGCCGCGCGTGCTCGATCGAGCCATCGACCATGCGCTCGCTGACCGAGGCCTCGGCATCGCGTACCATCTCGTCCATCGCTGCTCCTGGGGAAGGCGCAGCATGACCGCGCAAACCGCTCCGCCAAGGCCCCAGGGCTACAGGCGATGCCCGAGGACCAGGGCCAAGGTCGGCCCGTGGCCGCGCATCTGGCCGTCAACCCCATCCCAGGCCGGCGCGGCGGTGAAGTATTCGAAGGCCGCCGAGACGCCGAACTGCCAGCCGCGCGCGCTGGTCAGCAGAAGATCACCGCGCAGGCCCCAAGACCATACCTGGGCCTGATCGGATTGGCGGGTGCCACCGACGTAGCCGCGACCGAGTCCCGCCGCGGCGTAGGGCCCAAGCTCCAACTGCACGCTACCTGGCGACCAGTCGATGACGTCGCCGCTCAGCGGGCGCACGATAAGCTTGGGCAGCACGCCGAGACTGAGCGTCTCAAGCCGCGCATAGACGCCGCCATGCCCGGTTTGCGCCCCGCTGATCCGATCGACCTGGCCGACGTGGTCGTCGTAGGCCAGTTCGAGTCCAAGTCCCCAGCCGACCTCCCGCCCGGCCTTCCCCAGAACGTACTGGAAAGCGATGCGGTTGCCGTAATCGGTCGTGGATCGGACGGTGAGGTTACCGACATCGGCGTACTGCACCGGCGAGGCGACGCCGCCAAGCAGGCGCAGGTCTTGGAACCAGCTGCCATGCACGGCCAGGCCCGGCTCGGGGCGGCCGATGTCACCGGATACATCCAGCCCGGGTTCAGGCGAGACATCGAGGGCCGCGAGAGCGGCGCCTGCCAGGAGGAGGGCTGAGGTCTTCATGGGTATGCTACGCCTGGGATGCGGGTCGTGTTGGTTCAGCGGCGGTAGTAGTCGCGATACCACGCGACGAAACGCCGCACGCCCTCTTCTACCGTGGTCTGCGGACGGAAGCCGGTGGCGGCCTCCAGTTCTGAGACGTCGGCCGAGGTGGCCGGGACGTCGCCGGGCTGCATCGGCAGCAGGGTGCGCTCGGCCTTGCGGCCCAGGGCGGCCTCCAGCGCCTCGACATAGCGCATGAGCGGCACCGGATCGCTGTTGCCGATGTTGAAGACCCGCCAGGGGGCGCTGCTGCGCGCCGGATCGGGGTGATGCGCGTCCCATGCCGGATCGGCCGCTGCCGGCTGGGCGGAGATGCGCACGATGCCTTCGACGATGTCGTCGACAAAGGTGAAGTCGCGCACCATGTTGCCGTTGTTGTAGAGTTCGATCGGACGACCGGCGAGGATCGCGTCGGTGAACTTGAACAGCGCCATGTCGGGACGGCCCCACGGACCGTAGACGGTGAAGAAGCGCAGGCCGGTGCAGGGCAGGCGGAAGAGATGGGCGTAGCTGTGCGCCATCAGCTCGTTGGCCTTCTTGGTCGCGGCATAGAAGGTCATCGGATGACCGGCGCCGCGGTGCTCGGAGAACGGCATCGCCTGATCCAGGCCGTAGACCGACGAGGTGCTGGCATAGACCAGATGACCGCACCCGTTATGGCGGCAGCCTTCCAGGATGTTCATGAAGCCGACCAGGTTGGCTTCGACGTAGGCGTGTGGATTCTCGAGCGAATAGCGCACGCCGGCCTGGGCCGCGAGATGGATCACGGTGGCCGGACGGTGGCTGGCGAACAGCGCCTCCATCGCCGGCCGGTCGGCGAGGTCGGTCTTGCTGAAGGTGAAGCCCGGCCGCGTGGTCAGCCGCGCCAGTCGCGCCGCCTTCAGCGTCGGATCGTAGTAGGCATTGAGGTTGTCGAGCCCGACCACCGGCTGCCCGGCATCGAGCAGGCGGTGGCAGACGTGCGAGCCGATGAAGCCGGCGGCGCCAGTGACGAGGATCATGGGGACAGGGTGGGGCACGGACTGACTCGTGCAAGTCAGGCCAGACAATGCCATGGGTTCGGCGTTCGGCGTTCGGCGTTCCGCAGGGACTTGCGTGGGATAGGCAGCTTTCTCGGGATTCACCTGGCTGGTGATGTGAGATTGATGATGTCTCTCGCCTGCCGTCAACGTTGGAACGCCGAACGCCGAACGCCGAACGCCGAACGCCGAACGCCGAACGCCGAACGCCGAACGCCGAACGCATCACCCCGCGACGCGCACCGCCTGCACCTGCGCGGTCAGGCACAGCTCGGCGGCGAGGAAGGCGTGGGCCTGGGTCATCGCCGTCTCGCTGCGGTCGAGGCAGTCGCGGATCAGGCGGCCGAAGAACGGGAACCCGGCAGTGCCGGCACAGGCCATGCGGTGCTCGCCGGCCTTATCCACCAGGATCAGCGTGTCGCCGACCTTTTCCTGCGCGACATCGACATACTTGCGCACCTCTATGTAGCCCTCGGTGCCGAGCAGGAACAGCCGACCGTCGCCCCAGGTCGAGAGACCGTCCGGGTTGAGCCAGTCCACCCGGTGGTATCCGGTCGCGCCGTTGCCGCCGATCACCGTCACATCGCCGAAGTCATCGAACTCGGGGAACTGCGGAAAGCGGTAGTTGGCAACCTTGGCCGCCTGCACGCGAGCGCTGGTGTTTCCAGTGAAGTAGAGGAACTGTTCGAGTTGATGGCTGCCAATGTCGGTGAGGATGCCGCCATACTTCGCCCGCTCGTAGAACCACGCCGGCCGGCTGCCCGACGCCCCGTGGCGGTGCGGGCCGAGGCCGAGCACCTGCACGACGCGGCCGATGCGCCCGGCCTCGACCAGATCGCCGGCCACCACCGCGCTCTCGACATGCAGGCGTTCGGAGAAGTAGACCGCGTACTTCCGCCCGGTCTCAGCGACCGCCCGACGCGCCTCGGCCAGCTGGTCGAGGGTGGTGAAGGGGCACTTGTCGGTGAAGTAGTCCTTGCCGTGGCGCATCACCTGGCAGCCGAGCGGCCCGCGCTCGCTCGGTACCGCAGCGGCGGCGACCAGCCGGATCGCGGGGTCTTCCAGGATCTCGCGCGGGTCGCTGACCGCGACCGCCTGCGGATAGGTCTGCACGAAACGCGCGACGCGTTCGGGCTGCGGGTCATAGACCTTGGCCAGCGTGCCGCCCGCCTCGATCAGGCCGTTGCACTGCCCGTAGATGTGGCCGTGGTCGAGGTACATGGCGGCGAATACGAACTCGCCAGGACGCACCACCGGCGCGGCCTTGCCGCGGGGTGCGTAGTTCATGCCGTCGGATGTCTGGGTGCTCATGCCCCCAGACTACAGGTCACGCCTCGTCGAGCCAGAGCACCGCCGTGACGATGCGCGGGTAGTACAGGCTGCCGTGCGCGCGGCCCGAGCGGAACTGGTCGCTGACCGCGTGGTCGGCGGCGCCGATGCGCTGCCAGTCGGCGTGCGCGCGGTCGGCGCGGCGGGCGGCGACCGCGTCCTGGCGCACGCCGAGGACGGCGCGCGCGACATGCTGGCACAGGTGGATCTTCGAGGCCCACGAGTTGTCGGCGCTGGCCGACAGCTTCCAGCCACCGTCGGCGTAAAGGCAGACCCCCTCGCGCAGCACCGCCTGGATATGGCGCCGCAGCGCCACGATCATCGCCCCGTAGGGACCGGTATCCGAGCACGCCGCCTTCAGGCCCATGTACCACGGGTAGGCCAGACCCTCGATCGCCGGGATGATCGGCGCCTTGGTCCCGCCTTCGAGCAGCGCCGGCAGCAGGCCAGTCGCCGGATCGGCGGCCGCGCACACCGCGCGTGCGGTCAGGCTCGCTGCCGCGTCGCTGGCCGCCGCCTCGCTGTCGCGGCCCAGTTCGCGCAGCAGCGCGGCGAGGGCGACGTGCGCTGACCACATCTTCACCGCCAGGTAGAGGTTGGCGCGCGACTGGCCGAGGCTGTGGTCGAGACTGTCGTAGGTGGTGATCTCGCCGCCGCCGCGGCAGCGCTCGTCCTCGCACTGCATCCAGCCGCGCCGCTTGGCCGGCTCGGGGTGATCGCGGTTGAGGATGCTGCGCTGGCACTCGCCGATCAGCCCGGCATGGCGGTCGACGAAGGCGCGGTCGCGGGTCTTGCTCCAATAGACACCGGCGCACAGCACCCAGTTGAGCAATTCTTCGCAGCTCATGTGCGAGAAGCAGGCGCGGTCGAGGCCGTCGATCTCGTAGGACGAGCGGCCGTCGGCGCTCCAGATGTTGGTCACGCCCATGTCATGCGCGAAGGCGACGCCGCCGGGCAGCAGACGCTGCGGCTCGGCGGGATGGAACACGCGGCTGCGGTAGCTGTAGTCGGTGGCGAACTGCTCGAGCACGTTGGCCAGCGCCCACGGGTGGTAGCGCAGCTCGTGAAACGCCATGTCGACGGTCAGGTCGAAGGTGTTCATCATCAGGTACTCGCCTTCATTCACCACCCAGCGCGGGCGGCCGGCGTCGTCGAGCAGCTGGGTCGAGGCGTAGTAGCCGCGCGTAGCGTGGGCGATGACGAAGCGCTGCTCGTCATCGAGGCGGGCTGCGGCGAGTTCGGCATCGCGCGCCGCGCAGGCGGCGGCGACCGCCCCGGTGCGGGCGAGCTGATGCGCCACGACATCGTCGAGGCCGCTGAACAGACGGGTGTACCAGTAGGCCATCGGCCGGCCGGCGGTGGCCGGGCCGGGGCGGTACCAGGCGATGGCGACATCGAGCACCACCTCGCCACCGGCCGGCACATCGACCAGCAGGCCGCCGACATGGCCGAGTCCGAAGAGCGGTTGGACATGCGTGCGGTTCAGCTCGCCTTCGATGTCGAAGTTGGTGAACCAGCGCGCAGCGGGATGGGCGCAGGCCAGGCCGAGACCACCGCGCGTCTGCAGGCCGTTGCGCTCGGGCAGCGGCAGCCACTTCTCGCCGCCGGGCGAGAGGGCGAACACCGCCGTGCGCTGCACGCGGGCGGGATTGCGCACCACCAGGCGCACCGACACCGCCGGGCAGAAGGCGTCGCGCGCCGCAGGACGCGAGGCGGTGGCGGGATCGGGCAGCTCGCCGAGCGGGCTGAGGATCGACAGCTGCAGATCGCCGGCGCTCCAGCGGTCGGTGCACCAGCCGTAGTCGCGGCGGATCTCGCTGGCGGCGAAGCAGGCACGGGTCTGCTTGGCGCCGGCCTCCAGGCCGTAACGCGCGCGCTCGTTGGGCGCAATGCGGAAGAAGGGCAGCAGCTGGATCGGCCCATCGCCGTCGCGGTAGCCGGCGAAGACGCCGCCGCCAGGGATCGCCTTGCCGATCTCGCAGCCCGGCCCGTTGTCGCCGTCGAAGCGTCCGACGGTGAACGAGGCCAGGGCGCCGACCGGGGCGTGGTGGGCATGGAAGTCGGCGGTGCGGTCGGTGGTCGATCCGTGCAGGGTCATGGCGTTCTCCACGGGTGATCCTGGGCCGGGGCCGTGGTGGTTGCCATTGCCATGAAATCACCTCTGATTGCATTTTCATCTACCATGCCGACGCGCGTCCTCCTCGCCCTCTCGTGGTACGACCATCGCCTGCATCGCGGCGTGGCCCGGGTCGCCGCCCGCCATGGCTGGCACCTCGCCTGCACCGTGGCCGGGACTGACGGCCTGTCGGCCGGCTGGCGCGGTGATGGCGCCATCACCCTGGTCGGCAGCAGCGACCTGCGCCGGATCCGTCGCGCCTGCCGGCACATCGTCGATGTCGGCCTGGCCGATCCGCCCCCGGGCGGTGTGCCCCGCCTGGTGGTGGACAACATCGCGATCGCCCAGCTCGCGGTCGAGCATTTCCGTGCGCGCGGCTTCCGTCGCTTCGCCTGCCTCACCGCGCGTGGCACCCGGATGTTCGATGAACGCGAACAGGCCTTTCGCGCCGTCCTCGACCGCCACGGACTGGACTGCCGCACGATGATGGGCGGCGCGCAGCTCGGCCGGACGCTCAGCACCATGCCGCATCCGCTCGCCGTGTTCGCGGTCCAGGATTCCCTCGGCGCCGAGGCCATCCTCGCCGCCCTGGAGGCCGGTCTGCGTGTGCCCGAAGACATCGCCATCCTCGGTGTCGATGACGTCGATCTGGTCTGCGAGGCCCTGGCCGTACCGCTGGCCAGTGTGGACAGCGACCAGGAGGGCCTGGGCACGGCGGCGGCCGAGCGTCTGGCCCTGCTGCTGGCGGGTCGGCGCGATGACGGCGCACTGCGCCGCTGGCCGCCGCGCCGCGTGGTCGTGCGCCGCTCGGCCGAAAGTTTCGGCACCAGCCATCCCGGCCTGACGGCCGCGCTCGCACGCGCGCGAAGCCAGCCCTCCTGCGGCGTGCGCGCCCTGGCCGAAGCCGCCGGCTTGAGTCCGCAAGGTCTGGACAAGGCGTGCCGCCGCGAACTCGGCAGCGGTCCCGGCGAACTGCTGCGTCGTCTGCGCCTCGATGCGATCCGGCAGAGCCTGGCAGCCGGTGAGAGCCTGGCCCAGGCAGCCGCCGCTGCCGGCATGCCCGCCTCGACCGGCGTCTGCGCGCTGGTCAGGCGTGAGCTGGGAATGACGCCAGCGGCGTGGCGACGGCGCCTGCGCCATCCGGGGTGAGACTCGCCCTAAACGCAGCTCTTCACACAGAGAACCAGAGCCACCAGAGGTCCAGCAAGGCTTTGCACGATTTCTCGGGTTCACCCGTACGGTGAAAGCCCATGCGCCGCCCAAACCATTTTCTCTCTGGTCACTCTGGTTCTCTGTGTGCCCCTATCGCCGGGTTGAGGCTCACTTCCCCTTGGGCTTCTTCTTGCCCTCGTCGCCGGGGTCCTTCTTGGCGCCGCCGCCCTTGCCGACCTTGCCCAGCCCCTCCTTCAGGCTTTCGAGGCTGATCATCCCGCCGCCCCAGCCGGCGAGGAAGAGCAGGGGCAGGACGTGCATCCAGGCCGGGATGGCGACCAGGCCACCGCCCGGGGCCGGCCACAGGATCACCGCCGCCTTGAGGAATTCACCGGGATGCACGACCACCAGGGCGACGGCCATCACCAGCAGCAGCGCCCCGGCCGCCCAGCGGGTGTAGAAGCCGAGCGCCAGCAGCAGGCCGCCGACCAACTCGACGACGCCAGCCCCCAGCGCCGCGGCCTGCGACAACGGCACGCCCATGGCGGCGAACTGCTTGGTCGCCGTCGCCATGTCGCTGAGTTTGCTCCAGCCGTGGACGAGGAATGCCTGTCCCAAGGTCAGGCGTGCGGCGAGGGCGCCACCGTGCAGGCAGAGGTTGGCGAGGAACTTGTCCATGATGGCGCGCAGGGTGCGGGGCCGGAAGGAGGGGCAATGGGAAGGCGGAAGGCGGGGGCGGAAGGCGGAAGGCGGAAGGCGGAAGGCGGAAGGATCGCTGCGCGCTGCCGCGCGCCTTCACTGTCGTAGGCCATCGCGCCCCGCACGCCCCTGGCGTCGCATCTCTTCCGCCTTCCTCCTTCCGCCTTCCGCCTTTTCCCATTCCCCCCCTACGCCGCCCGCTCCACAATAGCACATTATTGATGTCTGCCGGGCGAGCAGGCCCAACCCACCCTTTCCAGGCCGGTCGGCACGCGCACGATCGCCGCCAGGAGCCCACACATGGACAAGGCCACGCTCATCAAGCGCCTCGATACCTTCACCGTCGAAACCCCGTCATGGGGCCTCGCCAACAGCGGCACGCGCTTCGGCACCTTCCGCCAGCCGTGGGCAGCCAAGAGCCTCGATGAGAAGCTGGCCGACGCCGGCCAGGTGCAGAAGTACACCGGCATCTGCCCGCGCGTCGCCCTGCACATCCCGTGGGACAAGTCGGACAACTGGGGCTCGGTGCAGGCGATGGCCAAGGCCAACGGCGTGCAGATCGGCGCGATCAACCCGAACGTCTTCCAGGACGAGTGCTACCAGTTCGGTTCGATCTGCCACAGCGATGCCGCGGTGCGCCAGAAGGCGATCGACCACCACATCGAGTGCATCGAGATCGCCAAGGCCACCGGCTCGAACGCGATCAGCCTGTGGTATGCCGACGGCACCAACTACCCCGGCCAGGAGAGCATGCGGGCGCGCAAGGCGCGCATGCTCGACAGCCTCAAGAAGGTCTACGCCAAGCTGCCCCCCGGCATGCGCATGCTGGTCGAGTACAAGCCCTTCGAGCCGTCGTTCTACCACACCGACATCCAGGACTGGGGTTCGTCGCTGCTGCTGTGCCGCCCAGGTGCTGGTTGATACCGGCCACCATCTGCAGGGCACCAACATCGAGCACATCGTCGCGATCCTGCTCGACGAAGGCCGGCTGGGCGGCTTCCACTTCAACGACCGCAAGTACGCCGATGACGACCTGACGGTCGGCGCGATCAACCCCTACCAGCTGTTCCTGATCTTTGCCGAGTTGGTCGCTGGCGAAGAGGATCCGGCCCAGACGGTCAGCCAGTGCGCCAAGGCCTGCGCCTACATGTTCGACCAGTGCCCCAACCACAAGCCGACCATCGAGAGCGTTATCCAGTCGGCCGTCGTGGTGCAGGAGACCTGGGCCAAGGCCCTGCTCATCGACCGCGCCGCGCTGAAGCAGAGCCAGGACGCCCACGACCTGACGCAGTGCGAGGAGATCCTCAAGGACGCCTACAACACCGACGTGCGTCCGATGCTGGCCGAGTGGCGCCAGAACAAGGGCCTCGACGCCAACCCGCTGGCCGCCTTCCGGCGCAGCGGCTACCTGGCGAAGATCACCGCCGAGCGCACCGCCAAGCGCGGCGCCGTGGCGGCGACCGGTGCCTTCGGCTGACATTGCCACGGCTGGAGGCTGGAAGCTGGAAGCTGGAGGCGAACGAGCCTAGCCTCCAGCCTCCAGCCTCCCAAGCACCGCCTCGACCACCTGCGCGTAGCGCCCGATGGCGCTGTGCAGGAAGCCTTCGAAATCGGCCACCGCGTCGCCCTCGACCCCGTCGCTCACCGCGCGGATGGCGAGGGCCGGCACGGCGTTGGCCGCGGCGGTCTGCAGCACCGCCGAGCCCTCCATCTCGATGAGGTCGGGGCGGCGCATCGCGCCGTCGATCTCGGCTTCCAGCTCGGGTAGCACCTCGCGGCGGAAGCGCGCTTTGCCCGGGCTGTCGAGGAAGGCCGAGCCACTGGCGATGTAGGCCGGGAACAGGCCCGGCACGCCGCTGGCCAGCGCGGCGGTGACCAAGGCCGGGTCCGAGCGCAGCACGCGTCGGCCGACGAAGGGGTCCTCGCCTAGCCGGCAGCCCGGACGCAACGGCCGCAGATCGAGCTCGGCGTCGATCGCCGCCACGCCGATGCCGATGTCGCCAATGCCGCGCTGAGGATCGAGCGAGCCGGCGACGCCGGTGAAAATCACCGCGTCGGGGCGGTGCAGGGTAATCAGGCGCTGGGTGGTGGCTGCCGCCGCCGGTTTGCCGATACCGGTCAGCGCGGCGTGGATACGCACCCCGGCCCAGCGGCCCGCGACGATGCGGCTGGAGAATGCCGCCAGCTCCTGCGGCAGGGCGCCAAGCACGACGACGGCAGGCATGCCTTCAGCGCCCGGCCGGACGCCACACGCCGCGGCCGGGCAGGATCTCCTGCAGCGGGTTTACGCTGTAGTCCTGGCGCTTGAGCTGGCGCAACGCGCCGACCAGCGCGGCGGCGCTGCTCAGGGTGGTGAAGTTGGGCTTGCCCATCACCGCGCAGGCGCTGCGGATCTTCGCCTCATCGTGCTTGGCGCCCTTGTTCGAGGGCGTGTTGATGACGAAGGCGATCTGCTTCAGGCGGGTCAGCACGTTGTCGCCGCCATCCTTTACCTTGTTGAGGATGGTCACCGGCACGCCGCCGCGCATCAGCGACTTGGCAGTGCCGCGCGTCGAGAGGATCTCGTAGCCCATGTCGTGCAGCTGCTGCGCCAGGGTCATGGCGATGCGCTTGTCGTTGTCGCGCACGCTGATGAACACCTGGCCGGTGAGCGGCACGTTGGTGCCGGCGCCCAGCTCGGCCTTGTAATAGGCCTCGCCGAAGGTCGGCGCCACGCCCATGACCTCGCCGGTCGATTTCATCTCGGGGCCGAGGACGGTGTCCACACCAGGGAACTTGTTGAACGGCAGCACGCTCTCCTTGACGCAGAACCACTTGGGCTCGGGCACGCTGACCACGCCGATCTGGTCGAGGCTCAGGCCGGACTGCACCAGGGCCGCGATCTTGGCCAGCGGGATGCCGGTCGCCTTGCTGACGAAGGGCACGGTGCGCGAGGCGCGCGGGTTGACTTCGATGAGATAGACCTCTTCGTTGCGCACCGCGAACTGCACGTTCATCAGGCCCTTGACGTTCAGCGCCTTGGCCAGCTCGCCGGTGATCTCGCACATGCGCGCGGTCAGGCGGTCGGACAGCGACCACGGCGGGATGACGCAGGCGGCGTCACCCGAGTGTACGCCGGCCTCCTCGATGTGTTCGAGCAGGCCGCCGATCACCGTGCGCGTGCCGTCGCACACCGCATCGACATCGACCTCGATGGCGTTTTCCAGGTACTTGTCGATCAGCACCGGCGAGCCGGGATGCACATCCATCGCCGCCTGGATGAAGCCCTTGAGGAAGCTCTTGTTGGGCACGATCTCCATCGCCCGGCCACCGAGCACGAAGCTGGGGCGGACCACGACGGGGTAGCCGATGCGGTCGGCCTCGCGCACCGCCTCGTCGTAGGTGCGCGCGATGCCGTTCACCGGCTGCTTGAGGTGGGTCTTCTCGAGGACGGCCTTGAACTCCTCGCGGTCGTTGGCGCGATGGATGTCGCCGGGCTTGGTGCCGATGATCGGCACGCCACCGGCTTCCAGGGCGAAGGCGAGGTTGAGCGGGGTCTGGCCACCGAACTGCACGATGGTGCCGACCGGCTTCATCGCGTGGTTGATCTCCAGCACATCCTCGGCGGTCAGCGGCTCGAAGAACAGGTGGTCGCTGGTGTCGTAGTCGGTCGAGACCGTCTCCGGGTTCGAGTTGACCATGATCACCTCGTACCCGGCGTCACGCAGGGCGAAGGCGGCATGGCAGCAGCAGTAGTCGAACTCGATGCCCTGGCCGATGCGGTTCGGCCCGCCGCCCAGGATCATGATCTTCTTGGTCGCGGTCTGCGGCGCCTCGCTCTCGTCCTCGTAGGTCGAGTAGTAGTACGGCGTCACCGCCGCGAACTCGGCGGCGCAGGTATCGACCAGCTTATAGACCGGGCGCAGGCCGAGGGCGTGGCGCTTGGCGCGCACGTCCTCCTCCTTGGCGCCCCACAGGGCGGCGAGGTGCTTGTCGCTGAAGCCATCGCGCTTGGCGCGCTTGAGCGTCGCCAGGTCGATGCTGTGCAGGCTGTTCTTCCGCAGGTCGTTCTCGTGCGCGACGATGCCGTGCAGATGGCCGAGGAACCACGGGTCGATGCGCGTGTGGTCGAATATCTCGGCGACCGTGGCGCCGGCCTGGAAGGCGTGGCGCAGCTGGAACAGGCGGCCGGCGGTGGGGCGCTCGATCTGCTGCAGGTACTCGCCCTTCCTCGCCACCTCGCCGTCGTCGCCGGCGCGGCGCGGGCCGAAGCCGGGGGCGCCGATCTCGAGGCCGCGCAGGGCCTTCTGGAAGCTCTCGCGGAAGGTG
>JAIFND010000129.1 GCA_020047915.1 bacterium
TCCTGCCTGTAGGGTGGTCGCACCACCCCAGGACCCAGGAAGTGATCAGCCCCATGACCCGTCTCGCCATCCACCACCAGTCGGCGGTGGCTCGCAGCCATGCCGCCATCGCGGCAGCCATCAACCAGTCGCAGCCCGACGAGCCCGTGTCGGTCCGTTCGGTTCGCCGTGTCCTATCCGAGCCGAAGCCAGACCTGGCCGCGCTCAACGGGGACGCGGTTGGTCCCGGTCCAGGACGTCCAAGCTGCGCTGAGCCGTTCCGCCACCAGGTGGCGACGCTGCTGGAATCGGAGTCCGCGCTGTCGACCGTCGAGCTGCTCCGCCGGTGCCGCGAGAGCGGCTATGCGGGTGGCAAGTCGGCATTCTACGATCTGGTGAAGTCGGTACGCAAGCCGTCGGTCGGTGCTGAGCCGATCGTGCGCTTCGAGGGCGTCCCCGGTGAATATGCGCAGTTCGATTTCGGTGAGCGCTGGATCGAGTACGCTGGTGGTGCCCGGCGGAAGGTGATCGCCTTCGTCGGCCGGCTGAAGTACAGCCGACATGTCCACGTGGAGATCGTACCTGACCAGAAGGCGGAGACGTTGGTGCGGGCCGTGGTGGCCTGCCTGGAGGCATGGCGGTGCGTGCCTCTGATCTGGGTATTCGACAACCCGAAGACGGTGCGGACATCAGCGATCGGCCAGCCCATCGTGATCCACAGCTATCTGGCGGGCTTGGCTGCGGAGCTGAATGCGGCCGTCCTGCTCTGCACGCCGCACCAACCGCAGCAGAAGGGCGCGGTCGAGCGCGGCGTGGGCTGGTTCAAGAACGGTTTTCTGGCCCAGCGCCGATTCGTGGACGCGGCGGATCTGCAATCCCAACTGACGGCGTGGCTGGCCGAGGCGAACGGCACCCGTCCGTCGGATGCGACCGGTGAGATCCCAGCCGCCCGCCTGGTGCAGGAGCAGGCCGCGCTCCACGACCGCCCGCTGCCGTTCACCGCAGCGCAGTTCGCCCTGCGGCTGCCGGCGACCGTACTGCCCACTGGCACGGTCCACATCCTGGGCACGACCTACTCGGTGGACCCGAAGCGGGTCGGTGCTCCGGCCATGGTGCTGCTGCGGGCCACAGAAGTCGAGATCGTCATCGGGGGTAGTCGCTGCACTCACCGCCGGGTCGACTTCTGCGACCTGCCACAGCGCCTGCCCGAGCACCGGCGCGAGATGCTTGGCGCCGTCTTCGGCGAACGGAAACGCAACAGCTTCCAGCGCCAATGCCTGTGGGAACTCGGTCGCGAGGCGCAGGACTTCCTGGAGGGCCTGGTGCATCGTTGCGGCGCCGACGCCACCGGCTGGTATCGCCCCGTCGCTCAGCTCTACGCCCTCTTGGAGGAGCACGGCGACAGCGTCCTGCGCGAGGCCATGGCCAACGCCCATGGCGCGAAACGCCATGACGTCCCAGCCGTCGTCCGTGCCCTGCGGCCACGAGCGCAGCTCGGCAGCGTGGCTGACGGCTCGGAGGGCAGGCCATGACCCCGCGCATCCGTCGGCGTCCGCCCATGCCGGCAGACCTCAACCCCGCCACCTGTGACCTGGCCGCCCTGCTCACCCGCCTGTCGCTGCCGACCGTGCGGCGCCTGGTTGACGAGACCGAACGGCTGGCCATCGACCGCCAACTCGGACATCGGGAGTTCCTCGCCCATCTCATCGTCAGCGAAGTGCTCAATCGCGATCAGACCCGTGTCCAGCGGCTGATCCGTGCCGCCCGTTTCCCCTTCCTCAAGACGGTCGACGATTACGCCTTCGCGCCCAAGGGCGGTATCCGGCGAGACCTCATCGCACCGTACCTTGCCCCAGACTTCGTCGGATCGGGGCGCAACCTTGTGCTCTCCGGCAAGCCGGGGCGCGGCAAGACCCACCTCGCCATCGCCATCGCCGTGGCGGCGATCCAGCATGGATCCGATGCCCGCTTCATCACCGCCGCCAACCTCATCGACGATCTCACCGCCGCAGCGGTGGCGGGACAACTCCAGGCCAGGGCTGAGCCATTGGTCACCGCCAAGGTTCTGGTCATTGATGAACTCGGATACCTCCCCCACGCCCAGGACGCCGCCAATGTCCTCTACACCGTCATCGATGCGCGGTATCTGCGGCGGCGTCCGACGGTCTTCACCACCAATAAGCCCCTGCGGCAATGGGGAGCGGTCCTCCACGACAACGATCTCGCCGAAGCGCTCCTCGATCGCATCCTCGAGAATGGACGACATGTCGAACTCAGTGGCAAGTCCTGGCGCACAGGCAGGGATGACGCTGCACCGCGATCCGACCAGGAATCCGAGCAGACAACCTCCGCCCAGTGATCCGGCCGGCACGCGGCGGCCCCTCGGCCGCTGCGAGGTGGGTGGCAGCCTGGGGCGCCGTCCGCCCCAGGCAGTGCAGGCGGGCCTCCAAGCCCGCCGGAACGGTGACACCCACCGGTGACGGCTGGATCACTGGCCTTGCGCGTCGTACCTCAGCCCTTCACATCATTCCCGGCACGCGGCCAGAATTTCCGGAAGGACGCGGCCAGGTTTTTCGGAAGTCACAGCGCACGGTGAACGCCATTCGCTGCGCGCCGGAACGACATCCCGTGGCCGAGGCAGGATTCCATACAGGGACCGCAGATTACCCTCAATGCGGCCCTGTACTTTGGCTAAATCCGCGTTCACGGTGTCAATGCCACGCTGAGCGCCATCTCGCTTCTTTTCCCACTTCTTCACGGCAGCTGCATCCACAGTGGGTGCGGCTGGTTCGGTCGTATTCGTCGTCACCGCCCGCGAATCTTGCGGCGGCGGCTCGCTCGGTGGATTGTCCAGCGGCGTTGCCTCGCCGATCACGCCAAGGACTTGAATCTTAGGAGGTGGGGTTGGCGCGGCGATCTGCGGTGCCGCGGCTACGGGCGCCGGTGGCGGCGGTTCCGCTATGGGGACTAGCTCAGCAGCGGCCGCCGTTTTGTTGAAAATGCCGAGCTTCACGGTGCCCGTGTAGTCCAAGGCCAGTGCCGCTCCTACAACAAAGATAAGCAGGAGCACGGCACCGACGATCATCGTCTTAAGCGCGGCAGTCTGAGCTTCGCGTTTCCGCTGGGCAACTCTGGCTTCCTGTTCCAAAAGACGTGAGGCGACCGCATTGGCGCTATTGCCGCCGATACCATCGGCCCATTTCTTGCCAACAGGAGCGCCTTTCTCTCGAATTAACCCTAGATGCCGGGCCCGTTCTTCGTCTTCGCGTTGAATGCGTGCTACCGCTTCAGCCTCGGTTTCGGGCTTCTTGGCGTTGGTGTCTTCCAGTTCGTATTCGATTGGCTTTGGATCAGCCATGTGTTCCTTAATTCAGATTAGGTGGTCTGCGGTACCGAATTTCAGTGGTCAGGCCCTGTAGGGCCTCTGCATTTGGGATGTCGTCGGCGGTGTGTAATACCCCACAGCGGACTGCTAATACGAGGACGTGACGCACACCTGCCTCCTTAATGGGCCGCGATCATAAGTTTCCCATATTTCGATCTCGTTGTCAAAGTAGGCTACCGGCTTGGCATATGACGGGTATTATAAAGGCCAAATAATTAGAGTTCCCCCAAGCCTCTTATTAGTTGTGCTCCGGCAGGGCATGGGCCCCCATCATTCTTCCAGGCTACACCCGGGATAATCATCGACCAAATGAGCATGACAGCAGTGCCACCCAGCAGCACGGGGATCGGCCTGGTCGGGCAGATGTTCCATGAGGGCGACCAGTCCACTTCCGGTCCAGCCGCTTCGTAGTGGCGGCGCATAACCGGGATGGTCTCGGAGTTGGCGAAGCGGCCGCACATGGTCAGTGGCGTCCTGGCTGCCCGAGCAGCGGTTCCAGGGCCTCCTCAAGGGCTGGCCGTGTACTCGTCGGGTACTCCGGCATCGATGATATCCGGCAGGTCACCGGCGAAGGTGTCGCGGATCCAGCGCTCCTGGTCTGGCTCGAAGACGATGACGCGATCAGCCCAGGCAAGGTCGTTTTCGTCGAGCTGGTGTGCAGCCCGGTCGGAGGTGCCGGCGGAACGGACCTGCATGCCCGGCGTGCCACGGTACATCCGCTCGGCGACAATGCTGCGGGCCTTGTTCAGCGTGCAGACGAACAGGATCTTCACGTCTGCTTCCAGACCATGGCCCAGCCAGCGACGTGGACCATCACGATCACCCAGAATACGAATTGGTAGCTGAGCTTGGCGTTCTTGTGCCGGATCAGTCGCTGCGCCACCAGGGCACCGGGCCAGCCGCCGAAGATTTCAAGGACATGCAGCGTGACCTCGGGCGTCCTGGGCCGACCGAGTCGAGCTGCGCGCTTGTCGAGGTAGTAGGCGACGAAGGTGATCAGGCTCATCAGGCCGTAGACGCCGGCGACGGTGATGTTCACCCTCATGCGCCGAGCATGGATGCGATGTCGAGGCAGGGAAGCAGGCCGACAGAATCGGGACTGCTTGCCGGGCACGGCATCCTGGTAGGGTTCGGGTGTGATGGATGCTTCGACGCTGACAATGCCGCCGATAAGCCCAAGGAAGTTGATATGCACCGCATCTTGGCGCTTTTCTGCCTCGTCAGCCTTGCTGTAGCCGCCGTCCCACCCGAGGCGGTCGCTGCCGCCGATGCTTGGGTCGAGCGTGCTATAGCCCGAGGCCTGCCCGATGCCCGCGGTGCAGTCCCATTCGCCGGTATGCTCCGCGTAACCGTCTCCATCCCAGTCGACGACATGCGCCCGTTATGGGAGGAATGGTGGCCACTTGAACTGGTGTCCGTTGATCAGTCGCCAGCGCGGTTCATGCGGCTGCGCCTCGACGGGGCCCACTTCCGCCTACCCGACGGGAGCTGGCTTGCCGGAGGCGAGCGCCTCGTACGGCCGGGTGATGGAGTGGACGTCGACACATCGGGGCTGCGCCCGATCACGCTGGCGGCAGCTGTCGAAATCATGCCAGCCTGGCAGATGGCCAGCTCTGCCGGCTCCATGCACCAGTACGATGCCCGCGAACTGCACCTGTGGCGGCTGGATGCGCAGGGCCGCGAGCAACGCCTGCTGGGCCGCTACATCGTCTCCCCGTGGCAACCGCTGCTGCAACCACGCAGCTTGGTCACCGGCGACGATGTGCCGGCGCGTTGGGGTACGTTCTTCCTGGACCCCGATCTCGGAGCGCAGCCAGCCGCCCTGCTGCCACGACTGCTACGCGACCATGCCTTCATCTGGTTCGCCAACCGTACCTGCGATGGCACTGCACTGCCACGTCAGGAGGCCGCCACCGCGGCACTCGAGTTCGCCCCTGCTGATGTCCACGAGGCCTTGGCTCACTATTTCACTGCCGTCGCCGCCGCGGCGGCAGTTCCGCCCTGGCGTCCGGGCGGCAGCCTCATCGATCTGCTGCGCAGCTGGGACAACGGGCCACCACCCGACCCAGCCCTGCTCGACCTCGATGCGTTGGCGGCTGCATTGGACGACCGGCGTCCCAGCGCCTGGATCGAATCCAGTATTCCCCGTCTGGTTGGCGATAACGCCCTGCGCGCCATGGCTTGGAAGTTGGGTAGAGATCCTCGCCTGCTCGCCGGACTCGATCCAACCGAACCATGGCAGGATGAGACGCGATCACGAGCGGCCAAAGAAGTACAGGCGTGGTGGAGCATGAACCGAGGCACGCCGATCCCGCAACTGCTGGCGACCTCTTTGAGCAGAAGTTCCCTTGGCGTGCAAGTTCAGATGGTCGCACGACTGCCGGAAGACCAGCGACCTGCGGTCCTGGCCGGCATCGCCGCCTCCTGGGTCGCTCACGACCCATTCGTCGATCCGCCACCGGCACCACCTCAGTCCTTTATGATTGCCGGCCCGGGGCCAGCACAGCTGGCACGGGGTAAACGCCAGCAGGTCGACCAACTTCTCGCCATGGCCGGCAAGCACACAGCCATCCTTGACGCCTTGGACCGCCTGCCGGAACGCCCGACGACCCGGTTACCGAGGGCTCTGGCCCACGATCTGCGCAATGATCCACTGCCCCTGGACGCCTTACTGTCGGCGGTGCTGGCTGGTGCAGGTGACTGGTTCGAGGCCCGGGATGTGCTCGCCGCGGTGCAACACCGTCCGACCCCCGCCCGCTTGGCCGTCCTCCGCGCCGCCCTGGCGGCCAAGGCGCCGCGATGGCGCCTGATGATCGGGATACTGGTGCTGGGTTCTACCCAGCATGCAGCGGCGCAACTGCACGCAGATCGGTTTGACGCCAGGGCCGGCTTGGCGTTGCGTCTCGGCCTTGCCATCGCCGCCCTGGACGACCACACCACAGTCGATGAGTGGATCGAAGCCGGGGCGCCGGTCTACAGCAAGTGGCGCTGTGACAGCGATGATGGGCACTCCTATGTGCCCTTCACCGGTGGGCTGCCAGGTGCGCCGCAGGTGCAGGCGCTCTCCGCTGAGGGTGGCCTCCGATTGTGTGACATCGTCGCCTACGCGCTCTACGAACCTGCCCGCTTTATCCCCGAACTGGCTCCGGCTGGTTGCGACACGGCGGCTTCGATACCGGATCGCAACGCTGCCATTACCGCCTTCCTACCCCGTGTCATCGCCGTCTCGACCCAGGAGTGGAAGCGACTGCTGGGTGACGGACCCTGAGGGGGTCGGTTTGGGGATGTCCTGGACCGATTACATCTTACATCCGGCTGTGTGTCTGTCGATATATGAGATTCGGAACCTCCCGGCCATAGACGCCGGCGATAATCGAGGTCACGGCCTGGTGCCGGCGCCGGCGTGTGCCCAGTCCTCAACCCAGCCCCGCATCTGACCCCTGAACGTGATCGGCACGTCCGTCTGGGCGACCCAAAGCCGCAGATGGGAAACCGGGATGCCGTGGGCCTGCATTGCAGCGATGAAGGCGGGATCGGCGACAGCGCGAGTCAGGAGGTCCTGGGAGCGACCAGACCAACGCATCATGTTCACCTGTGCCATGGTTGCAGCGTAGAAGCCCGATGTCGGGCACCAACGGTCTGCGTCTGCCTGCACACCTACGCCCCCACCGGCCCCTGCACGGGAGGCGTGCTGCTCAGCCCCTGGCCTGAGTGTCCGTGAGCGATACCCGCTTGGTTCCAGCCATCTCAACGACATGGGCATCAAACGCGGCGGCCACAGACTCGGCGCGGAACACGTGCTCATCGGCGGCCTGCACGTAGAGGTAGAGGAAGTACCCATCCTGGCTGTCGATCAACTCGACCTTCATCATGCACTCCGCGTCGGTGTATCGGTAGGTATAGAGCGTACCGTGCTCGAATCCCAGGGGCCGGAGCCTTTGGGCGAACCAGTCCCTCTGCTCGGCGAAGTCGACAGCTTCGG
>JAIFND010000158.1 GCA_020047915.1 bacterium
CACGAGGGACCTGCGCCGATCGACGCGCGCCCCGATGGGTGGGCGTTCGCTCCCGACGTAAACTATTTCGCCTCTGTTGCCTCCGTTCCTCTGTGTGAATCCAACGGAGGAATCTAGGTATTCCAACGTTCCAGTACCCCCCCTGCCCAGCTCACTGCCGACTGTAGGTATGGACGCTGACCTCGGTACTGGGCAGATGGTTGACCAGGAACCAGCACATCAGCACCACCAGAAAACCTCCCGCGATCAGGGTCAGGGAGAGGCGTGGGCGAGTCAGGAGCCCCCTCTCAAGGTGGACCAGGGCGACGTACACGATCCAGGTCAGCAGGGCCCAGGTCTCCTTGGGATCCCACGCCCAATAATGCCCCCAGGCCTCCTTGGCCCACACCGCGCCCATCAACAGGCCGAAGGTCAGCAGGGGCAGCCCGGCATGGACCAGGCGCCAGGGTAGATCGGCATCGGCCTGCGAGCGCAGCAGACGCCACGCTGCAACCGCAGCAGATAGGCCGAGTACCGCGTAGCTTAGTAGATAGACGACGACATGCGGAACAAACCAGGGGCTGAGCAGGGCCGGCATCAGGGTGCGGTCGAGGGTCTGCGGCAGAGCAAGATTGAGGCACAGGAACAACGACCCCAGTCCCAGCATGGGTAGCCGCAGGGCGGTGACGTTGAGACGCAAGGCCAGCACGCCACCAGCCGCGACGCTAAGCACGGCATACCACAGCCGGGTTTCCCCAAGGGTACGCAGCGGCGGCCGGCCCAATTCCCACCACAACCAGAGGATGAGTCCGGTAAGCATCAGCAGGCCCAGGCCGGTCAGGACCCGGTAGCCCAGCGTCCAGCGACCCGCTCCTCGCAGCGTGCAGATGCCTGCGGCGACCCAACTCAGGACCACCAGCAGTTCGCACCACCAGACGACCTGGCTCATGCCACCCCTCCCGGGCGAACCGGACGCCAGAGATGCCAGGCCATGCCAAGTGCGACGAGCAGCAGTCCGAGATAGACCACGGGCAGGGCGCGGTCCTCAACCGCCTCGAAGACGGCGGTGCGGCTCGCAGGTCCGGCCAGTTCGTCGTAGGACAGCAGGTAGATCGCCCAGCCAGCGACGCGCAGCGGCCGATTGACGGTGATCGCCTGGCTGGCGCCATCGGCCCGGACCATGGCGCGGAAGCGACGCGGCCTGGGGCTTTCAAGATGCACACTGCGTCCATCTGCCAGGGACAGGAACAGCGCCTCGCCGACCGTGCTGGCGGGATGGAGCCAGCCCGACCCGAGTTCGCCACCGTCTCGGTCACGGACCACGACCCGGCAGGCCGGATTGCTCGCCGGATCACGGAATGGAACCGGGCGTCCCTCGACGATCGCCGCCTCTGCAAGCCACTCGACCACCTCCACCCCCACTCCCGCTACCGTATCGCTGACCCCCGGACCAAGCAGGGCCTCACCACGAACCAGACGGCCATCGGCTTCCGCGACGATGATCATCGGCGGGAAGCGTTCGAGGATGAAGTCCTCGAGCGCGAGCGGGAGCGGTAGCCGCACGCGCGCGCCATCCTCGGCCAGCGCGAGGTCTTCGGGCGGGGCCCCTTCGGTCAGCACGAGCCGGGCCTTGACCAGGCCTCCGTGCCCTGCGGCGGCCCCGGCGATGCTGAGCAGCAGGCCGGCATGCAGGATCGTGAAGCGCAGCCGGTTTGGCCCCAGTCGCACCCGTCGTCCCAGGGAGGCGGACAGGTTGAGCAGGACCGCCGCGATGGCCACGGCGAAGGGCAACGAGGAGAGCGGGTCGGCCAGGCCGATACGCCGCAACCACGCTGGGGCCGAGACCCCGACCGGATGCGTGGCGATCGGCCAGCAGGTCGCAGCCACCGCGAGGATGGCTGCGATGGCCAGGGGCGCACCGCCAAGGAGGCGTACGCCGGCCTGGTCCGGCCGCATCAGCCCAGCCAGCAGGGCGGCAACGCATGGAAGCAGGACGAGCAGCCAGTTCCACGGAGCCCCAGGCAGATGGAGCGCTGCTTCGGGACGTAACGCCTGGGCGCCCCAGGCGCCCAGCAGCACCGCGGCCAGGAGAATCGGTGCGCGTCCCTGCTGAGCACCAGCTTCCGGTGGCATGTGCCTACTTGGCCGCAGCGATCAGCTTGGGCGGAGTCCCATCCTTGCCGAACAGCTTGATCAGGGCTTGGGCCTTCTCTTTGCTCGACCAGTCGGGATAGACCACCGGATCGGTCACGCCGTGCTTGGCCAGGACACGGGCGGCGGCGAGGCGGCACTGCTGACCGAGATCGGCCGCTGCAGCCAGGATGCGTTGGCATTCCTGGGGGGCGTGGAAGCCGAGCCCGTTGTTGGCCGCGACGTAGTCCCAACGCAGTTGGGCCTTGCGCACCAGCTTGCGCACCTCGGCCAGTTCCTCGTCGGTGGCTCCGGCCTGCTTGCAGGCCGCGATGTCGAAGTGGGCCTTGGCGAGGGCCTCCTCGGCCCGGATGCGGCCTTCAAGGATCTTGTCCTGGATGGTCTCGACCCGGCCACGGATCTCGGCTTCGCCCCAACGGTGGCACACCGCACAACTGTTGCTGATATTGGTCAACGGCGAGCGGATCTGGTGATCGGTGAACTTCTGGCCACCTTCCGTCTTGTAGGGCATGTGGCAGTCGGCACAGCTGACGTTGCGGTAGGCGTGGATGCCCTTGCTGTACACCTCATAGTCGGGGTGCTGCATTTTCACCATCTTGGCGCCGCTGATCGGATGCGTCCAGTCGGTGAACTGCTTCTCATCGTAATAGGCGTCCATCTCCTCGACGCCCATGCCCTTGTCCCAGGGGAAGGTGAGGTAGGCCTTCTGGCCCTTGGCCTCATCCTTCTTGAAGTAGTATTCGACGTGGCACTGCGCGCAGACCAGCGTGCGCATCTCCTGGTGGCTGACCTGGGTGATGTCCTTGCCCTGCCGCTCGAACGCCTCGACGAGGGCGGGACGCGAGATGGCCAGAGCCATGGTTGCAGGATCATGGCAGTCGGCGCAGCCGATGTTGTGCTTGATCTCGGGCGTCAGGTCCTTGGCTGGCGTATCGTAGAATTTGGCCGGACCCATCTCGGCCATCAAACGCGGCACATCCGGGCTCTTGCAGGTCCAGCAGGTGCCAGGCTTGCCGGGGGAATTCCCCTTGGTGCCATCAATGTCGCGGCCGGTCGCCATCACATCAGCGACCGCATGCTGGTGCCCGCGTGCCTGGTTGTAGTCCTTCGAGAAGGGATAGCCGGCGAACAGGATCACGTTGTGCGGATCCTCGGCCAGCAGGTCGCGCATCGTCGAGCCGCCGTACTTGGTCGCCGTGTCGCTCTGCTCGGTCGCCTTCCACGAGGCGTATTCGCGCGGCCAGTTCGCCGCCCATTTGGAGGAGTCGCTCTCCCAGCGAGCTACCGGCTGCAGTACGCGCTGACGCTGGGCCCCTTCGGCCCGCCGTTCGAGGATCGAAGAGAGCAGCAGCCCGATGGCGAGCACCGCGACAAGCACGGCGGCGAAGACCATCCAGCCTTTGATCACGGACGGGGACGAATCACTCATGGGTCGGTTCCTTCGCGGGGCGCGGGTCGCGTCCGCCGGTCTGCATCTGATGGGGGTTGTCGAGGACGCCGGGGAGTTGCGGTGCGGACACATCGAACGCCGTGGACAGGCTGCTCACCCGGCCGTGCGGCACCTCGCGGTGGCAGTCCCAGCAGCGGTTGTCGCCAGGCTGCCATTCCCGCAGGTGGACGTCGCCCACCAGTTGCTGGTGGCAGCGCCGGCAGTTCTGCTCGACCACCGGCACGGCGGCCGACGACAGCTGGATCACCTGCGGTTCCATCCGCAGCGTGAACATGCTGGCGTGACGCATCCCGTCCTTGGCCTTGAAGGCGTATTTCTCGACCACGTTGGTGTGCGGCACGTGGCAGTCGTTGCAGGTGGCGACGTTGCGGTGGCTGCTGTGGTTCCAGGTCACGTAGGCCTGGGTCATCACATGGCAGTTCATGCAGGTTTCCGGGGCATCGCTGAGATAGCTCGGCGCCCGCGACACATGGATGGTCAGGACGGCCAAGCCAGCAAAGACGCCAAGCGCCAGCCAGATGGGGAGCCGCCAGGCGGCGGGGACGAAGGCGAGAGCGATGATGCGACGCGGCAGATTCACCAGGCACCTCCGCGCAGTCCAAGGACCACTCCGGCGGCTACGACTGGCAGCCACGCCATCTCGCGCCGGCCGATCGCTGCCGGTGTGATGCGTGTGGATGATGCGAACATCGTGGTCCGCTTACCCACAATCAGACATGCACGGACCAGACCGATCGCAAAAAGGAGTGGAATCCCTGATGGCAGAAGGTCTGCCGCCCACCCTGCGACGGCGGCGAACGCACAGCACGCATGCAGTTGGAGCGCCAGTCGTGGCCAGCGTGCATCCGGCCTGATCTGCGCGCGGACCAAGGGGACGGAAGCCATGAAATGCGCGGCCAGAGCAATGCTTCCGACCACGGCCCAGGGTAACGGGGCCCCGCCCGCCGACGCTACCGCCCCACCCAGGCAGGCGAACGCTGTACCGACGACAGCCGTAGCCCACCACGGCCGGCCAGGCTGGGCGAGTTGTCCGAGGATGCCCAGGGCCCCGGCCAGTCCCAGCCAGATCAGCCAGGTCTGGCCAGCGGCATAGGCGGCAGCGAGGATGAGCCCGGCGATGGCCACGGTACCCAGGCCGAGCAAGGCGATATGGCTGCGGCTGCCGGCCTGCGCCAGCCACGCCTGGCGGGCACAGACCAGCGCCGCCGCCGTGAGCAGCAGCGGCAGTCCAGCCAGGTGCTCGCCGAGCGGTAGCCCGACCAGGGCGGCCCCGGCCAGCAGTCCCCAGACGCCATGTTCGCGCGGTACGCATACGGATCGCCACGTCACCATGTCGGCATCCTACACAGGGTGCTCTTGATCCGGATCAAGTCGGATGCCGGGCGGGGCTGGCCTCCGGGGGCAGGCTGCCAGAATCCCCGGCCATGTCCGGCCCCCTGCTTGATCTGACCCCCTCCGACCCCCGCCTGGCTGGGATCCTTGGCGACTCGCACCGCCGCTTCCAGACCCTGGTGGACGAGGCGCAGGCCAAGGCCTCGGCGTTCTACGCCAAGACCCTGGGTCGCCCCGCGACGATCGAGCAGGTCATCGACGAGATCTTCGCCGCCGTCGAGCGCGACGGTGATGCCGCCGTGGTGCGCTACGTCCAGGCCTTCGACGGAGCGGCCCTGCCGCCCGAACGCCTGCGCGTCACCGCTGCCGAGATCGACGCGGCAACAGCCCGCACCCCCGCTCCGATCCGCGCCGCGATCGACCAGGCCGTGGCCCAGGTCGGGGCCTACCAGCGCCGCCTGCTGCCGCGCGGCTTCGGCGAGTCGCTCGACGAACCGCTGGGCGTGCGCTGGCTGCCGGTCGATAGCGCCGGAGCCTACGTCCCTGGTGGCGCCGGCGGAACCCTGCCCCTGTTTTCCTCCGTGATCATGAATCTGGTGCCGGCCAAGGTCGCCGGCGTGCCGCGCACCGTCCTGGTCACCCCGCCGCGCCGCGATGGCAGCATCGCCGACGAGGTGCTGGCCGCGGCCAAGGCGGTGGGCGTGGACGAGGTGTACCGCATCGGCGGAATCCCGGCGATCGCCGCGCTGGCGGTCGGCACCCCATCGTGTCCCCAGGTCGATACCATCGTCGGTCCTGGCAACATCTTCGTCACCCTGGCCAAGCGCCGCGCCTACGGCCGGGTCAACCTCGACATGCTGGCCGGTCCCAGCGAGGTGCTGGTGATAGCCGACGCCAGCGCCGATCCGCGCTTCATCGCCGCCGACCTGCTCTCGCAGGCCGAGCATGACGTGTTGGCGATGTGCATCCTGCTCGCGGTCGGCGAGGGCATCGCAGACCGCGTCCAGGACGAGGTCGCTCGGCAGCTCGCTGCGCTGCCCGATGAGCGCCGTCGTGTGGCGACCGAGAGCGTCGCCCGCTTCGGACGCCTGGTGCGCTGCCCGGACCTGCCCAGTGCGATCCGCATCAGCAACCAGGTCGCTCCCGAGCACCTTGAACTGCTGGTCGCCGACCCGCGCGCCGTCCTGCCCGCGATCCGCAATGCCGGCGCGGTATTCGTCGGCCCCTGGTCGCCTGAACCGGTCGGCGACTACATCGCCGGGCCCAGCCACACCCTGCCCACCGGCGGCGGAGCGCGCCGCTGGAGCGGCATCGGCACCGACACGTTCATGAAGCGCAGTTCGATCATCAATCTCGACCAGGCGGCGTTCCGCTCGATGGCCGAGGCCGCCATGGTCATGGCACGCGCTGAAGGGCTCGAGGCGCACGCCCGCTCGATCGCGGTGCGGCTCGGGGGCTGACGGCGGTCAGGCGCGCAGCGGCGACAGTCCATGCCGAACGCGGATCGCATCGGCGGTCCGGCGTACCGGCGGTCCGGCGGTCAGCGCCTTGGCCAGCTGCGTCGGGCTGAGGCGGGCCGCCGCCGCCGCATCGACCAGCGATCCTCTGGCGGCAGCGAACAGGTCGAGGAGTACGGCGATCACCAGCGGCCACGACGCAGCTGCGGGTCCGCAGGCCAACCGGCCACCCCGGACATGGGGCGGCAGCCAGGCCGGGTCGGCGCATCCGCGCACGGCGCAGGCGATTTCGAGACGCAATCTGGCCAATGCGACCCGTTGGTTGGCCGCGCCCTCGCGATGTTCGCCCGACCAGGCCGACAGTCCGGTCCGGCGATGGGTCAGGCGCACGCCGCTGGCGGTTTTGTTGGCATGTTGGCCACCGGGGCCACCCCGCGCGATGCGAGACAGCTCGCAACCTCGCAGCAGGGCGCGGTCGTCCAGTATCGCCTCCCGAACCATTGCGGGATCGCACCGGCCATCGTATGCTAGAAGCGAATGATCGTTGCCCACCTGCCCGACGGCGTCTGCCGGATCCGCATCACCACCGAGCCGATGTTCTCGCGCAGCGAGTTCGTTCCCCTGATTCTCGAGTCGATGCTTGAGGGCGAGCGTAAGCTGCTCATCGACCTTGGCCTGGTCAGCATGCTGCACAGCCCCTCGCTGGCCAATCTGGTGACCATCCACATCACCTTGGCGAAGCGGGACAACGAGATGATCCTGACCGGTCTTCACGAGAAGAACCTGCGTATCCTGCAGATAACCAAGCTCGACCGCCTGTTCACCGTGATCAACGCCGCCTGAACCTCGCCTGCGTCAGCGGTCATCGATGCGCACCCAGTGCTCGTCGGTCTCGGCGAAGAGCAGTCCGCACAACTGCATGCCCCGCTCGGCCAGGGCTGGCCGCAACATCTTCCAGAAGGTCTGCGCGACCACCTCCATCGTCGGCACCTGGCCTGCGAACAGAGGCAGTTCGTTCAGCGTCTGGTGATCGCAGGGCTCGACCACCAGCGCGCGCACCGTCCGTTCCAGTTCCAGGACATTGCAGAAGAAACCCGTGGCGGGATCGGGTGTGCCGGAGACCGAGACCTCGAGACGGAAGTTGTGGCCATGCAGGCGCTGGCAGGCACCGAACGAGCAGGCATTGCCCTCGGCCGACAGGTCCTTGGACACCAGGCGATGGCTGGCGCTGAAGCCGAAGCGGCGGGTCAGGATGAGCATGGCGGCATGATAGTCCGGGGCGGCGTTGCGGAACCGGGGATAGGCGGCAAGCCGGGAGCCAGTGGCGGAGGAGCATCCGGTCCGCTAGACTGCGGCCATGAACCAGCGTGAATTCACCCGGGTGAGGAAGGCCATCCCGCTCGACTGCGCCTTCCCAGGCGCGGGCATCGTGGCCGGTACGACCCAGGACGTCAGCATGAACGGCTGCTTCATCCCCAGCAGCAGTCCACCCCCCGAGGATGAGACCTGTGTCGCCACTCTTTTCATCGACGGACGCGAGGGGCAGGTCCAGGTGCGCGCCAACGCCCAGGTGATCCGGACCAAGTCTGGCGGTTTCGCCCTGCATTTCCGTGAGATGCTCGAACTCGACAGCTACGAGCACCTGCGCAACCTGATCCTTTATAACGCCGAGGACCCCAATCAGGTCGAGAACGAATTCGACAACCACCTGGGCTTGAAGCGTCCTGATCCCATCCGCTGACCCGATCGATGACCAGATGGTTGACCAGCATCAACCTGGGCCTAATGTGTTTCGCCTTGCGATGGACCTCGTAGCTCAGTTGGTTAGAGCGCAAGATTGTGGCTCTTGAGGTCGCGGGTTCGACCCCCGTCGAGGTCCCCAAGATGAAACCCTCGGCGAAAGCCGAGGGTTTTTCATTTACCCCTCAATGCCCCAGCGCGGACGATGGGGCGAGTCTGGTCGTCGTTGCTCATTCCAGCAGGACGTACAGCGCCTGGCGCGGAGCGGTGAAGCTGAGGCCATTCTTCTCACGCTTGAGTTCGACGGCGGTGGCGGTGGGGTAGAGGTTCTCGTCGAGGACCTTCGCACTGCGCAGGCCGGGGTTGGCCAGGGTCAGGCGCATGTCGCTGGCGGCGATCATCCACGGGAAGCCGCCCACGGCATCGATGCGGAAGCCATCAGCCTCCTTCTTGGACTTCGCGTCCACCGTGAAACGCGTGGGCGAGGTCTTCCAACCGTAGGGTTCGTTACGCGTGGTGATCTGCACCAGGACGCGCTTTGCCGAGGCCAGCGGCTTGCCGTCGAGGGCGACGGCAAGCACCGCGCCGTAGTCGTTGCCCGCGGTGATGCTGAGCGCCGGCAGGGTGATCGTGCCGGCCTTGCCGAGGAAGCCGGTGGCGCCCTGGGCGCCCGGCGCGCTGAGCAGGCACAGGCCACGCTTGTGGTCGAGGACGAGTTCGCGTGTGTTCGCCGTGATCGTGCCAGCCGTGTCATCGATGTACGGCTTGAGGTCCTGCAGCTTGGTCTTGGCCGGATCGCCGCCGAACACCACCTCGACCGGGCCGACCAGGAAGGCCTTGGGGTCCACGGTCGCCTTGATCGAGGAACGCGGGCTGATCGAACTGTCGCGGTTGGGGTCGAAGCCGGCGTCCTCGGCGAGCAGCGGGGCGCGCAGGTCCCACAGTTCATCGAGCGGGCGTTCTTCGTGCAGCACCGGAGCGCCGCGCTTGATCAGGCCGCTGCGGTGCATGAAGGCCGCTGCGGGCCAGCCGCCCATGATCATCGGGCTGGCGGCCTGCCATTTGACCAGCGAGGCATCCCAGCCGATCTGCGACAGATGGAACCAGTAGTAGCCATCGACCCCGGTGAGGCTCGAGTAGGCGGCGACCAGGAACGGAGCCTCGGCATGATGCGTCCCGGGCGGAACCCAGGTGCTCTCGCTGATGATGAAGGCTCGGCCGGCGACCTGGCGCGCATTGGTCGCGAGGTCGAGGAAGTCCAGGGTCTTGCTCTGGTCGGTGAAGAAGTCGCCCGGGTCGATGGCGTAGCCGCGACGATCGGCCTTGGTCGGATTCACGTGCTCGCCGCCGACGTAGCGGTTGACCCCGATCACCGCGTTGGCGTCGTAGCTCCAGCGTTCGAGGTCGAGCAGCCGAACCTGGTTGGCGGTCTTCCAGTTGCCGGCGTTGACCAGGACCTTGCAGCCCAGGTCCTCGCGCAGGAAGCGCTCGACCTCGGCATTCCACGCGCGCTGGGTCTCGGCGAAGAAGCGCATGGTCTCCTGCAGATCCTCGCCCGCCTTGTCCAGGTCCCACAGCTTGAGGTTGAGCGCCGGTTTGCCGGCCAGCTTGTTCTTTCCGCGCCAGGCGTGGTAGAGCGAGGTGATGCGCGCAAGGCGATCACCGGTCAGGACACGCGTCGTCGTCCAGAAGAACAGCGAGTCCTCGTTCTGGATCTGGAAGATCGCCAGGGCCGGGTCCTTGCCCACCGGGGTCTTGGCAGGGTCGTACGGATTGGGCCGCGTCAGCGCCTCCTTGACCCAGCGCTTGTAGGCGGCCTGGGTCGCTGCATCCCAGAACACCATGGTGTAGTCGGGCGCGCCACTGTGCGCGGCCCACAGCGGCGAGAAGGTCGTATAGATGCCTTCGCGCTTCATCGTCGCGACGAGGCGTTGCAGAGCATCGATCTCCTCCTCGTTGGGCGGACCGTCGAGACTGCCGCGGTTGGCGTTGATGTGCGCATGGTGGCGCACCATGTTGACTCCGCGCTTGGCGAGGTGCTTGGCATGCAGCGCCAGGTCGGCGTCATCGTGGTCGCGCATCACGCTGGTGTTCACCGCCCACAGGCGCAGCGGCTTGCCATCGCCGGTCAACAGGTCGCCATCCTTGCCTAGGGTAGCCCAGCCCTTGGCCCCGGCGACCGCTTCGTTGAGCTGGCGCAGGTTCAGCGCGTCTTGGGTGAAGCCGTCGTCGGCCGGTTCGAAGGCCCACCAGCCCTCGCGCGTCGCCCCCGACTTTTCGCCCGGTTTCAGCTTGGCGTTGGGCGACCACGCGCCATTCACCAAGCAGAAGGCATCGAAGACGAATGGTTTGTCCACCTCCAGCGCCTCGATGCGCAGCTTGGCCGTTCCTTTGGCCAGCTTCACCACGCCGGCCTTCGTCCAACTGACGCTGTGCTGGTTGAGTTTCACCGTGTCGATCAGGGCTGTTTTCCGGACCTCGCTCCACTCACCGCTGTCGTTCCAGCGGAAGCGGAAGGGGCCGTGGTGCCAGAACTTGCGCACAAAGAAGCGGTATTCGCCGGCCGCCGGAACCTCGACGGTGTACTCGAGGAAGGCCCCCTGGACGCTCTGACCGCCGAGCGAACGTCCGCCTGACAGGTTGTCGTGCGGGGAATTGTACGCGTGCTTGTCCTTCAGTTCGCCGGACTGGGCGCTGGGCGATTCACCTTCCCACCAGACCGATTCCAACGCGGGCAGGGCGGCGGCGAGGACGATCAGCAGGGGAACGAGGCGTATGGACATGGTTGCTCCCGGTGGTTGCAACACTGAAACGGTTATCTTCTGGGTAGGCGCCGGTCACTGTGCCGTCCAATCAACCCTGCGTATCAGTCACGAAGTTCCGCCAGCGGAACGGATCAGCCTTCCAGCAGGCGTCCCAGGTGCGCACAGGCCTCGGCCGGCAGGTTGCTGGCGCGGCTGAAGGCCAAGCCCTGGCGTTGCCCTTCCTGCTCCACCTGACGTTCGAGGTAATCGGCGGACGGCGAGGCCGCCGCAAGGCCGTAGATGGCGAAGCGCAGGTCGGCGCCACGCAGCGCCTCGGGCAGCCGCGTCAGACGGGCGGCGGTGGCGGTGGCCGCGCCCATCGCCAGTACATCGAGTTGCGACCACTCGCCTTCCAGGCCCTGGGCGTTGAGTGCGATCTCGACACCGACGCGGTGGCGCCAGCCGCCGCGCGCGTATTGCGCCCCCGACAGCAGTGGCAGGCCGCGCTCGGCGAGCTGTCGGGCAAGCAGGAAGTCGTCGTTGTACACCGCCAGCCCGACCTGGCTGCCAGCGAAGGGCCAATGCTCGACCAGCGGAGTGCGGCCATCGCAGTAGAGCAGGACCTGCGCGATCCGGCCAACGGCCGCGATAGGTTCGTGCAACTGGGTGGCGCCACGTTCGAGGTGGCCGAGGATCGACGGCGGCAGCACGACACGCACCCGACGCCAGGCGGCGACGCCGTCGATCGCGACCGACGCCGCCTGGGCGATGACCTGCCAAGGGTTGCCGGTCTGCTCGATCACTGCGGTCAGTTGCGCACCGCGTAGCGGATCGTCGAGCCCATCGACCCACAGCCGGCCGCGGCTCCACAGCTTGAGCACGGCTGGCGGCAGCGCAGCCAGGGCGGCATCCTGGCGGAAGGCGGCGCGTCCGGCGGCGACCAGGGCGGCCAGTCCGTCACTGGCGCCCAGCGCGGCCTGCAGTTCGGCGCGCGGCACCCGCGCATCGCCGTGTCCGGAAGCCGAGGCATCAAGCCCCAGACGCACCAATGATGCCTCGACCAGGCTGTCGATGAGGGGCAGGGGCAGGCTGGTCGTCGGACACTGGGCGAGCTGGTCCTCGACCGCGGCGAGGACATCGATCGCCTGCACCCCGTGCAGGCCATGCCGGTGGGCGATCCGTTCGAGCAGCCACTCCGCCTGCCACTGGCGGGGCCGACCATCAGCGTCGAGGATCTCGAGATGCACCGGCACCTGGCGGTCACCGCGCGCACGGCGCTGGCGGCGTGCGCGTTCGCGTGCGTCACGGTAGCGGGCGTAGGCCAGTGCGACCTCGTAATGACCGCTCTCCTGCAGCACATGCACCACAGCGTCCTGGATCTCCTCCAGGCCGACAGCCGGACGTTCGGCGACGCGCGCCAGGTGTTCTTCGACGACCAGGGAGAGCTCGTCGGACAGGCCCTCGTCGCGGACGCCGACCGCGTGCAGCGCGCGGGCGATGGCGCGGGCGATGCGTCCGGCCTCGTAGGGCACAGCCGAGCCGTCACGCTTGATCACGGTCGCGGGCTTCATGCCGGATCCCCGTCGCGGCGGATCACCCCGCGCACCTCGGCGATGAACTCGTCGATGTCCTTGAATTGGCGGTACACCGAAGCGAAGCGCACGTAGGCCACCTGGTCAAGCTTGCGCAGTTCTTCCATGACCAGTTCGCCGACCCGCCGGGTGCTGATCTCGCGTTCGCCTTCGCTGAGGATCGCCAGGTGGATGCGGTTGGCGGCGGCCTCCAGCACATCGCCGGGCACCGGGCGCTTCTCACACGCGGTGAGCATGCCCTGCAGCACCTTGCGGCGGTCGAAGGATTGGATCCGCCCGTCACGCTTGACCACGCGGATGGCCTCGTCGCCGTCGATGCGCTCATAGGTGGTGAAGCGCTTGGCGCAGGCGTTGCACGCCCGGCGACGGCGGATGGCCGTTCCGTCGTCGGTGGCCCGCGAGTCGAGCACGCGGTCGTCATCCTGTTGGCAGTGGGGGCAGCGCACGCGGGGTTGTCTCTGGGGGCGGGAGGACGACCCTAACCGCGATCCCGGCTCCGCAAGCGTGTCGCGGCGCACGGCTCGGAGGGGCGCTTGAGCCGCCTGGCCCCAGGCCTAGCGTGCCGCCCCTCTACCCAGGAGTGCCACATGGCCCAGTTCAAGATTTCCGTGATCAATGGCGACGGCATCGGCCCCGAAGTGGTCGCCGAGGGGCGCAAGGCCCTGGTCGCGCTGGGCCAGCGCTGCGGACATTCCTTCTCCTTTTCCGAGTACCTCGCCGGCGGCTGCGCCATCGATGCCACAGGTGTCCCCCTGCCCGACGACACGGTCAAGGGCGTCAAGGACAGCCACGCCCTGCTCTTTGGCGCGATCGGCGGCCCGAAGTGGGAGAACGTGCCGCACCATCTCAAGCCCGAGGCCGGGTTGCTCAAGCTGCGCAAGGAACTCGACGCCTGGGCCAACCTGCGCCCGGCAGTGGTCTATGACGAGCTGGCCGACGCTTCGACGATCAAGCCCGAGGTGTTGAAGGGCACCGACATCATGGTGCTGCGCGAGTTGACCGGCGGCATCTACTTCGGCCAACCGCGCGGCATCGAGGGCAGCGGGGCGACCCGTAAGGGCTTCAACACCGAGGTGTACAGCGAGTTCGAGGTCGAGCGCATCGTGAAGATGGCCTTCGAGATCGCGCGCGGGCGCAAGAAGAAGGTCTGCTCGGTGGACAAGGCCAACGTGCTGGAGTCCTCGCAGCTGTGGCGCGAGGTCGCGATTCGCGTCGGCAAGCAATTCCCCGACGTCGCCCTGTCGCACATGTACGTGGACAATGCGGCGATGCAGCTGATTCGCGATCCCAAGCAGTTCGACGTCATCGTCACCGGCAACATCTTCGGCGACATCCTCTCCGACGAGGCCAGCCAGCTCACCGGCTCGATCGGCATGCTCGCCTCGGCCTCGGTCGGCGGCCCGGTCGGCTTCTTCGAGCCGATCCATGGCAGCGCCCCGGACATCGTTGGCCAGAAGAAGGCCAACCCCCTCGCCACCATCGGCACCGTCGCCCTGCTGCTGCGCTACGGCCTGAAGCTGGACGCCGAGGCGGCCCTGGTCGAGCGGGCGATCAAGGCTGTGCTAAAGAGCGGCCTGCGCACCGGCGACATCAAGCAGCCGGGCTGCACGGTCGT
>JAIFND010000171.1 GCA_020047915.1 bacterium
GCTGGTCGGCGAGACGCTGATGCTGGCACCCGATCCGGTCGCCGCCCTGCAGAAGCTGCGCGGCGGGATCGCTGGGGGTCTGGCCGGCTGATCCGGCCTCGGCCCACCGAACGCCGACCCGGTCCCCGGGCTGGCCGGGGTGTCGGACGAGCGAGTGCACGAAAGCAGAAACCACAACGCGTCACAGCAGGGTGATCATTCGTGATCATCTGTCGACATTCGTTACCACCGAAGCGCACCTACACATGACCGCCCTGCGACAGGAAGGCGTCAGGCGGGATCTTGAAGCGCCGGCCCAACGCCATGGCCATGCGGGGAGTGATAGCCCGCTTCCCTGAGAGGACTGCAGACACCAGTGGTTGGACGCCGACTTCGGGCACCTGCGCCTGAGTGAGTCCCTGCGCCTCCATGCAGTTCGCCAGCAGGGCTGTCCCGGTGAGTGCCGGGAAGGGGTGGTGCTCCTCCTCATAGACGGAGACCAGGGTGGCACGCTCATCTGCTTCCGGGGTGCCGTCGGGGGCATCGATGATGGCGTCGAGGCGGGCCAGGGCTACGGCAGCGGCAGCCGCAGCCGCCCTCGCAGCCGTATTGGGACGGGCAGGCTGGACATTCTGTTTGGATCAGCGCCCCGGCTGTCGTGGCTGTGGACACAGCGGCATAGCGAGTCGAAACACGGTCGTTCAGCAGGGGGTGGTCGGTTTCGGCAGAGATAAATGCGCAATACGAACGCAGCTCGGTAGCCAAGGAGACATGCGTGCCCAAACGACCGCAACCCAGGTCAGGGAGCCGCCGGTGCCGGCGGCGACGCGGGCGGAGTCTCCGTCGGGGGCGCAGGTTGGGCGAGATCCGCCTCCAGCTTCGCGTCGAGGGCCTTCAGGGCCTGTTCGAGTTTCTCCCGAGCGGCGCGCTGCTCGGGCTTTTCAGCTAGGGCGGTCACGCGCCCTGCAACCTGCGCCCAGCAGGAGACGGGCGGGGTCGCGGTGGGGTCAATGAGGATCACGAGTGCGCGCGTGGTGCTGGACATCTGCGCGTTCGTGCTGGTCCGGGTGTGCTGGTTGCGCACGGCACCCTGTCCGTCTGGGCCTGGCGGGGTGTTGGTGGTCGTGGTTGTGGTGGTCCCGGCAGCCGCGGTGGCTGCCGTCTGCCGGGCCATCAGCAAGGCGCGCTCCTGCGCACGGCTGACGGTGGTGCTGCTCCCAGTGCCCACCGCGATGACCTGGTCGCCCTCGGTGCGCGGTGCGTCGGCATGCCAGGCCGGGCGTTGGTCGGCTCCGCCTGCCATTACCACCGTCAGCGGATAGGTGACATCCCGGCCCCGCTGCCGCCAGGTGACGCTCGCTGTCCGGTGCGGGACGAGGGCCAGGCCGGTGGCCTCAACCGGGGATGCCACGCCATCAACCGTGACCGATTCGCCAACCTGGACCCCGAGCACCTCCAGCGGCACACGTACGGCAGGCAGGGGGTCGGCGGCCAGTGCGACGGCGGCACAGGACAGAGCGAGGAATGCACGGGTGAGTGGCATGCCGATATTGTGTGGCGATGGAGTGGCCTGCAATCATCAGACGTATCGCTCCGATGACGCCCCGATGAATCCATGCCCCGAAGCCGCCATGCTGCCGGCTCGGAGGCCCGATGAGCACGACGTCATCAATCACTTGGTCACGGCCTGGCGCGGCAGCGGTATGGGGAAAGAGGCGTGGTGCCGCGAACGCGGCCTGTTGCGCTCGGTGCTGTCATCCTGCCTATATCGGGTCGAAGCTGCAGATGCTGCACCGACTGCTCATCGGCGTTGTCTTCGTCCGCCATACAGACAGGGCAGAATCAAGCCGGAGATATAGAAAATATAGGACACCCATAAACTATTGACACCACACCCAGTTGTACCACGCTCCGGCATGACCGTCGCCCGGGAAGACCAGTACGACCCATCGGCTCCACCGTGGATCCACGCGGTGTCGCGATGTGTGCGCCGGGCATATCTGGCGGGCGGGAAGTACGAACACCGCAAGGATTTGCTGGAACAGCGGTTGCGCCTGCTGGCCGAGGTCTTTGCCGTGCAGGTGTCTGGGTATGCGGTGATGTCCAACCACCTGCATGTGGTGCTGCGGATGCAGCCCGGCGTGGCGCAGGGGTGGTCGGCGGCGTCGGTGGTGGAACGCCTGCGCGACGGCACGCCCATCCCCGCGACGCCAGCGCAGATTCGGCAGCAGGCGCAGGACACGGCATGGGTGGAAACACGACGCAAACGCCTGGCTGATCTCGGCTGGCTGATGCGCGGGCTCAAAGAAGAGATCGCCCGCCGCGCTAACCGCGAGGACGGCTGCACTGGGGCCTTCTGGGAGGGCCGTTTCACCAGCGTGCCGCTGCTCGACAACGCCGCGCTGGTGGCGTGCATGGCCTATGTGGATCTGAATCCGGTGCGGGCCAAGGTGGCGGCGACGCCCGAGGACAGTCTGCATACGGGTGGTCGGACGCGCATCCGGGCGCGGAATCGCTGGCAGGCGGTGGCGAAGCTGCGGGCGCGGGGCCGCGATCCGGCGCGGGTGCAGCGCCTGCTGGAGCGGGTCGGCCTGGATGCGCGGGCGGCGCATGCCGAGGATGGGCTGTGGCTGACGCCGATGGGGGATTGCTGCGTGGAGGACGACGAGGCAGACACTGACGACGAGGCAGATGCCGTGGGCGGGGGCGCCCACGGGCCGGGCGGGCGGGGGCGCCCGCGCCCCCAGGCGGGGATGGCGCTGGACGAGTATCTGGAACTGCTCGATGCGACGGGCCGCACCTTGGCGAAGGGCAAGCGCGGGCAGATCGATCCGCGTTTGGCACCGATCCTGGCGCGGCTCGATCTGCGGGTCGAGGATTGGATCGCGACCATGGTCGGCTGGCGCATGCTGTGGGGTGGCAGCGCGATCGGGCGGCACGCGACGCGGGCGGCCGAGGCGGCACGGCGCGGGCTGGACTGGATCAGGAACCGCTGCCCGTTGTTCGCCCAGGCGGGGTAGGTCCAGGCGCGGCGTGGTATTCCCCTTGGTCGCCACAGCCCGGCATAGCCGGAACCAAAAGATTCATTTTCGGCTACGCCGGGCTGTTCGGCCGTTGCTGCAGGGCTTCGCCCCGCACCCCACGCACTCCTCGCCGATATCTCTGGACGAACCGGAGATATCGGTTCGTAGCGCTACAGGTGTCCGGTTTTCCGGACACCCTTCCTGATCGGATTGCCCAGGGGACGGGTAGCCTGCGGGCGTGCTACGTCGGATCAGCGATATCGAAATCGGCCAGATCCAGGGCCCGGACCCAGGCTCCGGGCAGGCCGGGCAGCACGCCTTCGCGCAACGTCTCGCCGTTCACCAGCCACAAACCATGGCTGTGCTCCAGGCGCTGGACGCGCTGCGCGTCGGGCCAGGGCAGGTCGGCGTGCCCTCCGCCCAGGGTCAGCCCCGAACCAAGCAGGGCATAGCCGACCTGGCGGGCGTTGCGCAGGCGGCGCAGGGCCAGTCCACCGGCGAGGGCGCGCACGCCCAGGAAAACCTGGCCGGCGAGGTCGAGGATGGATTCGTCGCCCGGCTGCAGCGGGTGGCGCTGTCCGCGCGCCAGCAGGGTGCCGTCCAGGCGGCTTCCATTGGCCGAACCCGGGTCGCACACCCAGGGGCCGCCGTCCAGCCCAAGGGTCAGGTGGCGGCGGCTCAGCTCTTCGAGGGCGTCGCGGTGCGAGCCGACGGGATAGTTGCGCAGCGGAAGATCGACATCGCCGCCACGCAGCTTGCCCAGCACCAGCTGCTGACGGGCGAAGATCATCCAGCGGGCCGGGCCACGCGCCTGGCCGATCAAAATGCGGTCGGCGGCGATCGGCGGCCCGGCCGACACGGTGGCGGGCAGGACGAGGGTGTCCTCGGCATCATCGTGGTCGGCGCGATCGAGGTGCGCAGCCGTGGAGCGCAGGGCCAGCGAGGGCGCGCTGCCCTGGCCACCGACCCCGGTGATGGCTTCGGTCACGGTGGCCTGCAGCTCGGCCGCATCGGCCGTGCGGCGATCGCGCTCGGGCTGCAGCAGGCGGTCGAGCAGGGCGCGCATCGGCGGACTGAGCCGCACCAGGGCCTCGGCCTTGGCGAGGGTCAGGGCGCCCTGGTATTCGCCGCCCGGAGTACGGCCGGCGAGCAGGGCGACGATGGTCGCGCCGAGGCTGAAGTGGTCGCTGCGCCGGTCGATGTCGGCGGCGCCGACCAGCTGCTCGGGCGACATGAAGCTCCAGCTGCCCACCGCCCGCCCCGGCGCGGTCAGCCGCGTGCGGTCGGCCGAGGCGCTGCAGGCCAGGCCGAGGTCGGCGATGCGCACCACGCCCTCGGGGGTGACGAAGAGGTTGGCCGGCTTGAGGTCGCGGTGCACCAGCCCGGCAGCCTCGATCACGGCCAAGCCCTGGGCGACCTGCGCCGCGACGGCCAGGGCGTCGGCTTCGCACAGCGCGCCAGTGGCGCGCATGGCGGCGCGCAGATCGCCGCCGGCGACGAATTCGAGCAGCAGCCAGCCTGCGTCCGGATCGGCGGCGAGGGCGGCGACGATGTTGGGGTGGCGCAGGCGCTGGGTGAGGGCGATCTCGCGGGCGAAACGGGCGCGCACCTGCGCATCGCCGAGCAGATCGGCACGCACCGTCTTGAGCACTGCCAATCCGCCCTCGGCCCGGCCGCACAGCCAGGCGTCGCCCATGCCGCCGCGGCCGAGACGCGCCACCGCCTCCCAGCCTGCCGCCCGGGGCGGATCGCCATCAGGCAGGAGATCTCGCACCGCGTCACGCTCGTCGGCCGGCAGGCCCAAGGCCAGGGCACCCAGCGAGGGTGTATCCACGGCAGCGGCCAATTCGGCGAGCACGGCCGGGCGACGACGGGCCGGAATCGACCCATCGCGACGCAGGGCAATGGCAAGGGCTTCGAGCGGGTGGCGCACTGCGGTTGTCCAGCCTAATCGATGAGCATGATAGGATCCAGCGCGATGGTTGCCAGCATTCACAGCGTCCAATGTCCAGCGTCACCGCGCCACTGCCGAGGCGAGCAGGGCGGAATCCTGATTCGGCCGAGGCGTTCATGAACTCGGGTTGGGGCGGCGATGACGAGACGCGCAAGGTCGGCGCGGCTGCCGGCGACGGGTCGTCGGGCACGCGGCCCGGCACGCGTCATGTCTTTACCGGTATGGGCACCACCCATCGCCCGGTGCCGGTCGCACCGTGGGTTGGCGAGGCTGATACGCGACCGGCTTCGGGCTCGTCGACGGCCGCCGATCCGCAGGCCCAGCCCACCCCGTTGCCACGTACCGGCCGCACCACGCGCATCACGACCCTGCTCTCGTCCGACGGCCGGCGCGGCCCGCTGTCGGGGGCGGTGTGGCCGGACTACGAGTTTGGCGACCTGCTCGGCCAGGGCGGCATGGGCGCGGTGTACCGCGCCCGCCAGATCTCGGTCGATCGCGTGGTGGCGCTCAAGGTGCTGCCCGCGCATCTCGCCAACGACGCCGACCTGCGCCGCCGCTTCGAGATCGAGGCGCGCGCCAGTTCGACCCTGGCCAGCCCGCACATCGTGCAGGTGTACAGCGCCGGTGTGCACGAGGGCCAACTGTTCTTCGCCATGGAGTTCGTCGCCGGGCAGAGCCTGTCGGAACTGGGCAAGGTGCGGCGTGCGGCCGGCACCTGGTTCCCGCTGACGGAAAGCCTCGGCTACGTCGCGCAGGTCGCCGAGGCGCTGCGCGTCGCCGGCGCGGCCAACGTGGTGCACCGCGACATCAAGCCGGCCAACTGCATGGTTGATGCCAGCGGCAGCCTCAAGCTCGCCGATTTCGGCATCGCCAAGATCCTCGGCGAGGACGGCGGCACGCTCACCGGCACGGCGATGGGCACGCCCAGCTACCTCAGCCGACCTCTACAGCCTCGGCATCATGCTCTACGAGCTGGCGACCGGCCGACTGCCGTATGCCGGTGGTTCCGCCGATGCGCTGATCTACCAGCATGCCTTCACCGAGCCGCCGTTGCCACGTAGCCTCAACAAGGACATCAGCGCCGACCTGCAGGCGGTGATCCTCAAGCTGATCCAGAAGGAGCCGGCGGCGCGCTATCCCGACGCCGCTGCGCTGCTGACGGACCTTGGCCGCATCACCGGCGGCATGGCGCCGGAGGTGGCGGTGTTCGTCGGGCGTAAGCTGGGCACCGGCGCCGACGCGGC
>JAIFND010000166.1 GCA_020047915.1 bacterium
GGTGGTGCCGACGGGCGCGGGTTGCACATGCCGATGCCCCGCGCCCGATCGGGCGATGACGATGCCCCGTCGCACGGCATCCAACCGCAGCTCCCCAGCAAATCTTCCGCCTTCCGCCTTCCTCCTTCCGCCTTGATTCCATCCAACCTACGGATTTCGACGCAGAACCACATACCCCCGGCTCAGCTTCACAGCATTGGGCGAAGCCCCTGAGCTGTCACAACGGCTCTATCCCAGCCGATGCTTCGCGCCAGGGTTCGGCCGGCACTTGGCCTCCATCCAGGCCCGGCGCCACACCCCCGGGTCATGCACTTCACTGGACGGGTCACGGCGTGACTGCAGTACCGTGCTGGGATGCCAGGCCCGGCCACTTGGGCCACCCGTGGCCTGATAACGCAGATCCAGGGACCAACGGCAGATCCGCGAGAGGTTGGGCGTGCTGCAGTGTGGGGTGAACTGCCCCATCAGCACCACCTCGCCAGGCAGGCAGGCGCCAACGACATGCCCCTCGGCCGGCACCAGGACCGGATCGACGGTCGTCCCGTACTGCGGATCGTGGACATGGCGGACATGGCCCTGGCGGTGGAAACCGGGGATCAGGCGCATGCAGCCCATCTCCTCGCTCGCCCCCAGCAGCGGTGTCCACGCCGTCACCACCAGGGCGCCATCGGCGTCCGCTGTGGTCACGGCGCTGTCCTGGTGCCAGGGTACCTCGTAGTAGCCGAGGCGTCGCCCGGCATCGGCCGGCGGCTTGGCGCGCAGGTGCTGGATCGGATTGAGCGTGATCTCCGCACCAAGCAGGCTGCCCACCGCGGCAAGCATCCTGCGATGGCGCATCAGCGCGAATAGTTCGTCGCCCAGGATGTCAGTGGTGTCGTTTCCGCCATGCAGTTCGTCGCATTGCGCCGCGAGCAGACCAAAGCGGGTGGCAAACGGCGCATCGACGTGCAGATCCTTGATCAGTCCTTCGGCATGCAGGGCGCGGGCCCGGACATCAAGATGGGCAGCGATCTCGCGCTGCACCGGCAGCAGGTCCTGTGGCTCGAAAACGCGGGCGATGATGAATCCGTCGCGGTGGAAGGATGCGATCTGATCGGTGGTAAGCATGACGACCATGATCGCAGCCCCCTGGGAGGGTTTCCACGCCTGGCAATCCGCACCAGGTGGACAAAATCCCCGTATGTCTCGTCGTGCACCGACCACCCGTCCTGCCATGCCCGAGCCGCACCAGCAGCGCGCCCCGGATTGCGCCATCCTGCGCGTGCCTGGCATCGGCGGCCTCCATCTGCTGCACGCCACCCGCGACGACTGCCAGACCGGCGCGTCGAGCCGCACCGAGCATCGCCACGATATCTGGCACTGTGTCGCCTATGCTTCCGGCCACGGATCCTGCCTGCTCGACGGGGCCACGGTCGAGGTGCGCGCACCCTGCCTGATCCTGACCTCGCCCGGCCAGCCGCACTGCTTCTCACGCCTGCCGGGGGAGGATGCCGTCTACCATGAGGTCACCTTCGCCCCCGACCGCCCCGGCGCCCTCGCTCCATGGTCTGGCCTGCTGCACGCCTGGACCGGCGTCCCCTGCACCCTGCCCTCCCACGCCCCCTGCAGCGCGGCCTGCATTGAGGACCTCGGATCCATCACCGGACGCATCGCCCAGGTAGTGCGCGATGGCCGCGCCGAGGCGCCGGCCCTGCTCCAGACCCTGCTCGCCGAGACCCTGCTGGCCGTCTTCCGCCATCTCGTCGCCGAGGCCGTGCGCGACGCTCCCGATGACCCCCTGGAGATCGCTCGCCGGTTCATCGAGAACCATGCCGAGGACCCCATCGATCTCGACGCGGTGGCGCGATCGGCCAACCTCTCGACCAAGCATGTCGGCCGCGCCTTTGCCGCGCGCTATGGCGACCCGCCGATGCGCTATAGGCGCAGACTGCTCATGCGCCGGGCGGCCGTGCTGCTGCGCACCAGCGACGCCCCCGTTGAGCGCATCGCCACCGCGCTCGGCTTCAATGACTGGCGCTATTTCAGCCGCTGCTTCCGATCCGAGCATGGCCGGTCGCCGGCCGCCTACCGCCGCGGCTGAGCACGCGCCTCGGGCAGTGCTTCCCGGCGTCTGCCGTCCTGCGCACCACGGCCATTGAATGATGTTTCGGCGATGGTATTATGAAAGCGCTTCCACAGGAGGTCGTCCGTCATGGCCAATGGCCACCCGCACGATGATGCGCCGTTCAGCGCCCTGGGCCGGATCGGCACGCCGCCCCCCGACCTCGACGCCGCGCCGCCACAGATGCGCCCGACGCGGCCGCTGGCGACTTCGCCCGAGCCCCCACCACCGCCGGAGACCGAATCCGCCCGCCACCGCGCCCTGCCCCCGGCGCGCGGCGATCTGCGTATCGGCATCATCGGCACCGGCGGGATGGCCGCCGCGCATGCCGAGAACTTCCAGCGCCAGACGGGTTGCCGCCTGGAGTCGTGCCTCGACATCGATGCCGCCGCCGCCAAGGCCTTCGCCAGCCGCTTCGCCATCCCGCACCAGGCCAAGGACGTCACCGACCTGATCCGCCGCTGCGATGCGGTCGCGGTGGTGACCCCGGATGCGACGCACGCCGAATTCGTCCTCGCGGCGCTGCGCAACAACCGCCATGTGCTGTGCGAGAAGCCGCTGACCAGCAGCATGGTGGATGCCAAGCGCATCGCCCGCGCCTGGCGCGAGGCCAAGGGCCGGGGCGTCATCGGCATGGTCAACTTCAGCTACCGCTGCGCCGCCGCGATGCACCACGCCGCCTGGCTGCATGGCGAGGGGCGCATCGGCCAGTTGCGCCATGTGACGGCGCAGTACTTCCAGGGCTGGCTGAGCGAGACCCACGAACCGGCGGGCGGAGCGCTGTGGCGCCTGCGCCGCGCCAGCGGTGGAGGCGTGATCGCCGACCTCGGCTGCCATCTGCTCGACCTGGTGACCGCGGTGGCTGGCCCGGTGCGCCGGATCCACTGCATCACCAGCAACTTCCCCAAGGTGGCGCGCGACGGAAAGCCGTTCACCGCCTGGCAGGGCAAGCCGCTGGATGCTGACGACTCGGCGGTGATCACCGTTGAATTCGCCGCTGGCGGCCTGGGCGTGCTGCAGGTGTCGCGCTGGGCGACCGGCCGCCAGAACACCATCCGCGCCGATTTCCACGGCACGCGTGGCGCCCTGGTCTTCGACCTCGACCACAGCTACGATCAGGTGCATCACCACGAGGCCGAACACAAGGCGTGGCGCACCGACCACCCCAGCGCGGCCCCCAGCACCTGGCAGCGCTTCGTCCAGGCGATCCGCGACGGGCGCTGCGACCAGCCCGATCTGGCGCGCGGCGTCGAGATCCAGAGCTATCTCGACGCGGCGATGCACAGCGCGGAGAAGGGCGGCTGGATCGAGATCGAGGCGGGGTAGGGGCGGTTCAGCCTTGATTGCTCCGTTGGATTCACACGGAGGAACGAAGCTAACGGAGGCGAAACAGTTAATGTCGGGAGCGCACGCCCACCCTTCGATGTGCGCGTCGATCGGCGCAAATCCCTCGTGCAATCTCCGTTCCCTCCGTTCCTCCGTGTGAACAGAGCCGTCTCGGTTCAGCCGCCCTCCCCGGTCAAGGCGCGGAAGGCCTGGCCGTCCTTGGTGCAGATGTTGATCGTGCCGCATTCGTGGCAGTGGATCTTGAACGTGGCGAAGCGCGCCTGGAAGCGGTCGAGGGCGGCGCGCTCGGCCTTCGTCACCTCGCCGTGGTAGGTGATCTGCGCTTCGGCGAAGGTCGTCTTGCAGATCACGCAGGCCCCCGCGCCCTCGGCCAGCCGGACGCGGCTGCGCCGGCGCCACAGCACCCAGCCGCACCAGCCGAGCAGCAGCACCATCACGCCCGGGATGGAGATGAGGAAGCCTTCGAGCATGGCTCAGCCAGGGACCGGCAGAGGTTTCGTCGTCCGTTGTTCGGCGTTCGTCGTTCCGCAGAGCCGACGGGAAGGCGGAAGGCGGAAGGCGAAAGGCGGAAGGAATGCCAGGTTGGACTGCAGTCCCCGTCGTGATTGCGAAACTGGGCCAGTGCGACGACGGACACCCATCCCCCGCGGTCCATCAACTCTTCCGCCTTCCGCCTTCCGCCTTCCGCCTTTCTCTCCCCCTACCATGCAGCATTGAGGTTCTCGCGCCCGGTCGTCTCGACGAGGATCCAAACATCCTCCACCAACCACGGTGCGGACAGTCAGCAATCGTGCCGGTGCCGGTCTCGCAACGACGAACGACGAACGACGAACGACGAACTGCGGCATGTGAGGAATCAGCGAGGCAGATAGACGCTGACGAACTGCGCCAGCTCGCGGATCTGGGCGTCGCTCAGTTGGCGGTTGTGCTCCTCGATGCCGGTCGCCTCGGCCCAGGCGCAGATCGTGCCGCGCGACTGGATCACCGCGTGCCAGCAGCCCGGCTCGATCACGTACCAGGTCTGCGGCAGCATCGGCAGGGCATCAATGCGGCCAGGGGCTTCGCCGCGCCCACCGAGAGCCAGGATGGCGGCGCCCTGCAGCACCGTACCGGCCTGGCGACCGCCCTGGTTGCGGGTGAAGTCGTCGACCTGGCCGGGCATGCGGCCGGGGCTGGGGTTGCTCAGCCCGAGCTGCCAGCCGTCGTCGCTGTCGCCGCCCGCGACGCGCACGTAGCCGGGCGAACGGCTGCGCCCGACCACCACCTGATCGGCGACCAGGCGCTCCATCGCGAAGGGATTGCGCTGTACCGAGTAGGCCGCCAGGCGCGCCACGACTTCATCGACGCTCATGCCGTCGCACATCAGATGCAGCGCGTCGTCGGCCATGGTCAGGGCGCCGACCGCGCGCGTGCTGTCCTTGCGGTCGCGTTCGGTGATCTCCGCCTCGACCGCGGCGAGGTCGGGCAGATCGCTGCGGCCCTGGGCCTGCCATTCGGCGAGGCGGCGGCGAGCACGCTCGGCCGGGCTGGCGTCGAGGTAGATCTTGAGCTGGGCGTCGGGGCAGATCACCGTGGTCGCGTCGCGGCCCTCGACCACGGCCTCGCGCCCGGCGACAATCGCGCGCTGCTGCGCCACCAGATGCGTGCGGCAGGCCGGGTTGTTGGCGACACGCCAGATCTCGGCGGTGGTGGCCGGGCTGCGGATGTCGGCCTCGTCCAATTCGATGCCGTCGAGGCGCACCCGGCCGGCCTCGCTGAAATCGACGCGCAGGGTGTTGACCAGCGCGGCGACTGCGGCCGGATCCCCGTGATCGATGCCCGAGCCCAGCACGCGCACGGTGCAGGCGCGGTACATCGCCCCGGTGTCGAGACGCAGGATGCCCAGGCGCGCGGCCAGACGCTTGGCGACGGTGCTCTTGCCGGCGCCGGCCGGGCCGTCCATGGCGATGACGAGGGGGCGGGCCATGGCAGGGCCACCGGGACGCAGGAACGGATCCATTCCCGGCAGCATGGCGCAGGCGGCGCCTGCGGAAGCCCCTTCCGCAGGCGCTCGGCGTCGTGATGCTGCCGGGCATGCGGACGGTGATCCTCGACTACGACGCCGGCAACCTGACCTCGGTGCAGCGCGCCTGCGCCCACCTCGGCCACGACACGCGCATCGTGCGCGATCCCGCCGAGGTTGATGCCGCCGAACGCGTGATTTTCCCCGGCGTCGGCGCCGCCGCGCAGTGCATGGGCTCGCTGCAGGCTCTTGGCCTGGCCGGGGCGCTGAAGCGGGCGATCGACGCCGGCAAGCCGGTGCTGGCGATCTGCGTCGGCCTGCAACTGCTGTTCGAGCACAGCGAGGAGGACGGCGGGGTGCCGTGCCTGGGTCTCCTGCCCGGCCGCGTGGTGCGCTTCCGCCCTGACGATAGCACGCTCAAGGTCCCGCACATGGGCTGGAACGAGGTGACCTTCAGCGCCGACGAACCGCTCGCCCGCGGCCTGCCCGGCCGCCACTTCTACTTCGTCCACTCCTACTACGCCGTCCCCGGCCCCGGCGTGCAGGTGGTGGCGGAAAGCCAGCACGGCGTGCGCTTCTGCGCCGGGGTGCGACGCGGCAACCTGGCCGCCTTCCAGTTCCACCCCGAGAAGAGCGGCGCGGTCGGCCTCGCCCTGCTACGCAACTTCCTGGGGTGAAACCCCAACCCGCTTTTCACAGGGAGGAACGAAGGGAACAGAGTTCGCGGCGAAGGGTTGCGCGCGGCACATCAGACCTCCGCTGCGCAAGAGACAGAGAGTCGAGCCACGTCATGTCGCCTCCGTTGCCTCCGTTCCTCCGTGTGAATACATGTAGAATGGTCACTCCGGCGGGCGCTGGCCGTTCCCAAGCAGTGCGCCTGCTCTCGCTGCTGCTGCTCGGTCATCTGCTCGCCGCCGTCGAGGTCGCGCTGCTGTCGCCGCTGTCTACGCGGATCGCGGTCGCGCACCCCGGCGGGCCGGCCCAACTCCTCGCCACGGTCACCGTGCCGCCCGGCGCCCCCGACGACCTGGGCTGCGCGGTGTGGATCGCCGACCGCCACGGCCGCTGGTGGCAGCGCATCGCAGCGCACCGCCTGGGGCCCGGCCGCCACGAACTCAGCGTCGAGACGGATGCCGCCGCCCCCCTCCGCCCCGAGGGTCACGGGCAGGCCTGGGATGCCTACGCCGCCCACCTCGCCCACAGCGGTGGCCTGCTGTTCTGGAGCGCGCGTCCCGGCCCGAGGGTGCGCGTCGAGAACCTGCGCTTCGTCCCGCGCCCAACGCCAGACGGCGCGAAAACCCGGCTGATCCTCTCCGGGTCGCCGGAGCGCGACGTACGCTGCGGCACGCGCTGGGAGGCCCGCTGGCGGGTCGAACCGGCCCCGGCCGATCCGTGGGATCCCGACGAGCCCGCGATCCGCCTGGAGGCGGTCGGCCCGGGCGGCCAGCGCCTCGCGGTGGCCGGCTTCCGCGACCAGCCGATGCGGGGGTGGGATCGCGGCGACCGCGAGGAGGTCGTACCGTGGGGCACGGCGACGATGACCACGCGCCTGCGCGCCACCGCCCCGGGCAGCTGGGCTCTGCGCGTCGCGGCAACCTGGCGCGACGGTACGCGCGCCACCGCGGAACTGCCCGGCCTGACCGCGCACGGCCCGCCCGGCGACGGCATCGTACGGGTCGATCCCGGCGATCCGCGCTTCTTCAGCGCCGACGGACGGTGGATCTGGCCGCTGGGACCCAACCTCCACTCGGTGTGGGATGTGCGCGGCGAGGAGCGCACCAACAGCCGGCTGACCCCGGATCGTGGCAGCCTGAGCTACGCGGCGTGGTTCGACCGTCTCGCCGCCAGCGGAGCCACAACCGCCGAGATCTGGCTGTCGGCGTGGAACCTGGCGCTGGAATGGCGCGGCGACTGGGCGCCGTGGCGCGGCGCCGGGCAATACAGCGACGAGCGCGCCTGGCAGCTCGACCGGGTGCTGAGCCTGGCCGAAGCGCGCGGCATCCGCATCAACCTGGTGATCAACAACCATGGCCAAGCCTCGGTGCACACCGACCGCGAGTGGGAGAACAATCCCGCCAACCGCGCAGCGGGCGGCTGGCTTGATGATCCGGTCCGCCTGTTCGACGATCCGCGCGCCCTCGACCTGCAGGAGCGCCAGCGCCGCCTCCTCATCGCACGCTACGGCGACAGTCCGGCGGTCCTCGGCTGGAAGCTGTGGTCGGAGGTCAACCTGACCGAGATCGGGCGCCAGGCGGGCAGCCGCGAGGGCGACCGGGGTGCCGCCCGCACGCTGCTGCGGGGCTGGCACGAGCGCGCCGCCGCACGTTTCGCCGCCCTCGATCCGTGGCGTCATCCGGTGACGACGCACTGGGCCGGCAACTACATGACGCCCGACCGCGAGATCTGCGCGCTGCCGGGCATCGGCTACATCTGCATCGACGCCTACCACGGCCCCGACGGTCCGCCGCTGTGGAGCTGGCTGAACCGTTCGACCGCCGACCCGTCGGAACGCCGCACCAGCGGCCTGGCCGGGTTGGGCAAGCCGGTGCTGGTCACCGAATACGGCGGCAACTGGGACGCCGCGCCCGAGCCCTTGCTGGAAGTCGCTGCGCGCATCGGCGGCTGGGTCGCGCTGGTCAGCGGCCACGGCGGCGGTCCGATGATCTGGTGGCACGAATGGCTCGACCAGCGTGGGTTGTTCGGACCCTACCAGGCGCTGTCGCGCTTCCTCGCCGGCGAGGATCTGCGCGGCCCCGACCGGCGTTGCCAGGTCCTGCTGGCAAGCGCGGCCGGCACCCGCCTGTGGGGTCGGACCTGGAGCGGCCCCGGCCGCATGCTCGGCTACGTCCTCGACGAAAGCTGGGGGCGCAACGGCGGCGAGGGCGGACTGCTGGCGCAGGCGACCTGCGTACTGGGCGAGAACCTGCGCCCCGGTCCGATCAACCTGACGTGGTGGGATGCCGATCTCGGGACGATCGTTGCCCAGGGCCGCATCGAACATCCCGGCGGCCGGCTGGAGGTGCCGATGCCCCCCTTCCGCCGCCACCTCGCCTTCAAGGCTTGGCGGGACTGACCGGGGCTCCCGGACCTTTCGGCCAGATGCCCAGCCCGACCAGCAGGGCGCCCTTGGGCAGGTCGAGCTGGACCAGGGCGGGGGCGGCGTCGCGCAGTCCGGGCAGGCCGTGACGCACCTCGTTGGCGCCGACCCATGAACGGATCAGGTGCGGGGTGACGTGCAGGGCGAGCTGGATGGTGGTCGAGCGCGGCTGCTCGCGACGCAGCACCTGCGGCAGACGAAGATCCTCGCGCAGCGACAGCGACAGCATGTGGTTCGCATCGACCGTCCACGCCACGACGTGGCGCGGGTCGTCGGACTCGCGCACCTCGAAGCGGAAGCGGTCGCCGCTGCCCGGCGGCAACTCGACGCGCGCCAGGGCATAGCACTCGCCGGTGCCGTAGGGGCCGAAGGTCAGGGTCTGCCAGTCGAGCATCAGCAGGCCGTCGCCGCCCTGCGAACTCCACGCCGGGCGCTCGACCCGGGCCGCGACCTGCAGCTCGCCCTTGGCCTCGTCGAAGGGCAGGGCCCGGGCCCACGGCGCGGCCTGCCCGAACCACGCCTCGAGCCGGCTTTCGGCAAGCAGTTCGCGCGACAGGCGCGTCACCGTCTGCTGCAGGTCGCGGTAGCGGTCGCCGCGCTGGAAACCGAGGTCGCGGCGCAGGCGTTCGAGGGTCTGGCCATCCTCGCGCGACAGCTGGCGCGCCTTGCGCTCGCGGATCGCGCCGACGCTGCGTTCGAGGCGCGAGATGTCCTGGCTCCAGCCGGCGCGCTGCGCGTCGAGGATGCGCTGGCCGTAGAACCAGCCCGCCGCCCCCAGCACCACCAGCAGCAGCGCCACCGTCGCCCACACCGCCTTGGGGAAGGCGCGCAGGCAGAAGCGTATCCAGCCCTTCACCCGCAGGCGGCCCCAGAACGAGATCCACTCGCCGCGCGAGTAGCGGTCGAGGTCGGCGACGAACTCGGCCATCGACTGGTAGCGGTCCTCCATGCGGTGCGCCATCGCCTTCAGCGCGATGCGTTCCAGCGGGACGGGGTAGCTGGAGACGTGCTCGCGCGGCCATTTCGGCTCGGTGCGCTCGGACCTGATCGCCGCCAGGCAGCTCTCGCGGTCCTGCTTGTGCGCGTAGGGCAGCTGGCCCTGCGTGGTCATCTCGTAGAGCACGACGCCGAGCGAGTAGATGTCGCTGCGGTGATCGACGCGCTTGGCGTCGGTCGCCTGCTCGGGGCTCATGTAGTCGAGGGTGCCGATGATCTGGCCGGTGCGGGTCAGGCCCTCGGAGTGCTCGGAATCCTTGGCGATGCCGAAGTCGGTGAGCAGCGGATGCTCGATCGTGCCGAGGATGTTCTCGGGCTTGAGGTCGCGGTGCACCACGCCCTTGGCATGCGCGTGGTCGAGGGCGTTGGCGATGCAGCGCACGATGTGCACGGCCTGCGGCACGGTCAGGCGGTCGTGGCGGTAGTCGCGCGACGCCATGTCCATGACCATGTAGGCGGTGTTGCGGTGCTTGCCGCCGTCGAGTTCGAGACGGTTGGCGATGCTGTTGTCGTCGTTGCCGCTGTTGACCGCGTGCACCGTGACGATGTACGGGTGGTCGCCGAGCTTCTGCGCGACCTCGGCCTCTTGCAGGAAACGACGGTGGCCGCTGGTCCCGACCCGCGCATTGCACACCTTGATTGCGAACTGGGCGTCGGGCGGGACGTGCGTGCCGAGGTAGTTCGTCGCGATGCGCGCCTGCTGTTCGCGCGGCAGGCTTTGCACCTCGCGGCGCACCATGTCGCGCTGCGAGCCGGTCAGACGCATGGTCAGCAGGTGGGCGTAGTCGTACTCGGCGGCATAGACCTCGCCCATGCCGCCCTTGCCCAGGCCGCGGACCAGTCGCCACATGCCGAGGGTCTCCCCGACCAGTGGGTAGTCGTGATCGGTGTCCTTGCTGCCGGCAGGCATGTAGCCTGACACTCTCCCGGCCAGCCGCGCCGCGCAACCGCCACGCGCCGGCGGCGGAATCCCCTTGGCGCACCCGATCCTGTCTGCACGATGCTGTGCTCGGAAGGGGTCCCTCATGGCTGACAACGTTGCCGCTCTCCTCGAATTGTGGGCGATCGACCAACGCCGCCGCGAGCTGTCCAAGGGACGCGACTCGGCCAGTGCCGGGGCGAACAAGCTGGAAGTGGCGTGGAAGACGACCGAGGCGGCCGCGACCGCCGCCCGCGCCGAATCCGACCGCATGGACGCCCTGATCCGGCAGTACGCCGCCGACGTCGAGCGCTGCGACAAGACGGTCGCCGAGCTGGCCCAGAAGAAGGCCGGGGCCAAGAGCAACAAAGAGTACATGGACATCCACAACGGGATCGAGCAGGCCCGGCTGGAGAAGACCCAGCGCGAGCAGTCGGTCAAAGAGCTGAACACGCGCAAGGCCGATCTGGAAGCCAAGGCCGCCGCCGCCCTCGCCAAGGTCGCCGTCGCCAAGGCCGAATACGACGCTGCCGCCGGCAAGGCCGGCGCGGTCGGCGGCCCGACCGCCGACGAGCAGACCCTGGCTGCCCAGGCCGACGCGATCAAGGCGCGCATCGAACCCGAGTTCCTGCAGCCCTACGAGAAGCTGGTCAAGAGCGGCCACAAGTCGCCGCTGATGCGCGTCGATCCCAAGACCCGCACCACCCCGGTCGGCGCGATCCTGTCGCACAACCAGGTCGAACAGATCCGCCAGGGCAAACTGGTGATCGATCGCGGCACCAACGCGATCCTCTACATCGGATAGGCCCGTGCGCCTGGTGCTGGGGATCGGCGGCGGCATCGCGGCATACAAGACGCCCGATCTGGTGCGTCGCCTGCGCGAGCGCGGCCACGAGGTGCGCTGCGTGCTGACCGCCAACGGTTCGCGCCTGGTCGCCAAGGATGCCCTCGCCACGGTCAGCGGGGCGGCGGTACGCGACTCCCTGTGGCACGAAGGCGGCATCGAACACATCGACCTGCCGCGCTGGGCTGAAGGCCTGGTGGTCGCGCCGGCCACCGCCGACCTGCTCGGCAAGTTCGCGCATGGCCTGGCTGACGACCTGCTGACCACCCTGTTCCTGGCGCTTGAGCCGGCCAAGCCGGTGTGGCTATGCCCGGCGATGAACACGGTGATGTGGGAGAAGCCCCAAGTGCAGGCCAACCTCCGGCTGCTGACCGAACGCGGCGCGCGCAGCATCGGCCCGGTCGGTGGCAACCTCGCGTGCGGCGAGACCGGCATGGGGGCGATGAGCGACCCGACGGCGATAGCACAGGCCATTGGCTGATCCGCACATGGGGGGAAAGGCGGAAGGCGGAAGGCGGAAGGCGGAAGAATTGCCAGATCGCGTTCCAAGCCCGTCCATCTCCCCCCCACCGCATAGTGCTGCAACGCGAACTGGCAGCCCAGCATCCCTTCCGCCTTCCGCCTTCCGCCTTCCTCCTTCCGTCTCCGCCCGCTTCTGGTTCCGCACCCTCGGTGCGGTCATCGTCCTGCTCGCGCCGCTCATCCTGCTGGCCATCGCGCACCGGTTGTGGATCCGCCGCCGCGCCCTGGTCGGCCTGCGCGCCAAGCTCAGCGGACGCGGTGCGGCCCTGCCGCGCGGGGCGACCCTGGTGCACGGCGTGTCGCTGGGCGAAGTCGCGCTGATGAAACCGCTGCTGCCGCGCCTGGGCACGGGGCCCTTCATCCTCACCACCACGACCGAGACCGGCACCGAGGGGCTGGCCAAGGCCTTCCCCACCGCGCCCCGCGCCCACTGGCCCTTCGACTTGCCGTGGGCGGTCTCGGCCTTCCTGCGCCGCACCCGGCCCAGCCGCGTGATCCTGCTGGAAGCCGAACTCTGGCCGCTGGCGCTGCTGGCGTGCCGCGCGCACGGCATCCCGGTGACGGTGCTGAATGCGCGCATGACCGCACGCAGCCACCGCCGCTGGCGCCTGCTGCGCCCGGTGGCCCGGCGGCTGGTCGGCTCGCTGGCCCTGGCGGTGTGCCAGGAGCCGGCCTACGCCGCCCGTCTCGCCGACCTCGGCCTGCCGCGTGCGCGCCTGGCGGTCAGCGGGTCACTGAAGGCCGACATGGTGCGGCCGGCCACGGCCGACGCCGCCGCAAGCGAAGCGGCACGCATCGCCCTGCCCGACGGCCCGCTGCTGCTGCTCGCCTCGACCAGCGAGCCCGAGGAGGCGCCGCTGCTGGCGTCGTGGAAGCGCTGGGGCAGCGAGGCCGGCTGGCGCTGCGTCATCGTCCCACGCCACCCCGAACGCGGCGCGGCTCTGGTCGCGCTGTGCGAGGGGCTGGGACTGGAAGCACGGCGCACCGCAGCGGGGCAGGAGCCCCGCGGACCGGGCGGGGCAGGAGCCCCGCGCTCCGTTCTCATCGTCGATGAGATCGGTCGGCTGGCGCCGCTCTACGCGCTGTGCGCGCAGCGCGATGGTATCGCCGTGGTCGGCGGTTCGCTCGGCTCGGGGCGTGGCGGACAGAACATGCTCGAAGCCGCTGCCGCCGGCTGCTGCACGGTGGTCGGTTGGGACACCGTGGCGCAACCCGACCCCATGCGCCTGTTGCGCGGCGCGCAGGCCGTCGTCGAACTGTCCGCAACCTCGCTCGACGCCGACCTCGCCACCCTCGCCGCCGACCCCGCCCGCCGCACCGACCTCGGAACTCGCGCCCGCACCGCCTGGCAGTCAGGCAAGGGCGCCCTCGACCGCACCATCCGCATCCTCGAACAGCCTCCAGCCTCCAGCCCTCAGCCTCCAGCCTACCCATGACCATCACCCTTGATCACGTCCTCGCCGCCCTGGTCGGCATCCCCGCCATCATCGCCCTGGCCAAGGCGACGGACAACAGCGTCCGGGTCATGGCGGCGGCGGCCCTGCTCACCGCCGTGCTCGCGGTGCTTGCGCCGGTCTTCGCCGGGTGGGGCGTCCGCCTCGACCTCGGTCGCATCGGCTGGGTCGCCTGCGGCATCGTCTCGATCATCGCCGGGGTGCGCGTCGCCGACGGCGTGCTGACCAGCCTGATGATCACTGGCGGGGTCCTGGGAGCGGTGCTCGAACTCGGTCTCATCGCCCGTAGTTGACCCCAGTTCCCCATTCATATCGTTCCATCACCATACAACGATATCATCCCCGACAGGAGTCGCCATGTCCCGTTCGCTCTTCACCTCCGAATCCGTCTCCATGGGCCATCCGGACAAGGTCGCCGACCAGATCAGCGACGCCGTCCTCGACGCCTTCCTCGCCCAGGACCCGCGTTCGCGCGTCGCCTGCGAGACCCTGTGCACGACCGGCCAGGTGGTGGTCGCCGGTGAGGTGACGACCAAGGGCTTCGTCGACATCCAGCAGGTGGTGCGCAAGACGATCAAGGAGATCGGCTACGACGTGCCCGGCATCGGCTTCG
>JAIFND010000163.1 GCA_020047915.1 bacterium
GGAAAACGTGGCGGCATCGGCTACGCCGATTGTATGCCGCCACCACTGCTCGGCGGCCGCCCCTGCCGCGTGCGCGGCGGGGCCCCCTCTATATGAACGTCAAATTTCGAGTCTCGAAGCTCAAAGCTCGAAGCTCAAAGCTCAAAGCTATTCACCCCATGCCGCACATGCCGTTGCCGCAACCGCCGCCGGGGGGGGAGGTCGCAGGACTGGCCCATGCCGCAGCCGCCGGTGGCGCAGGGGCTGGGGCCCTCGGAGGCCTTGGATTCGGTGAAGATGCCAAGGCCGCCGCTGATCACCCGGCGCACCGGCACGCCGGTCTCGGGGTGTTTGGTCAGCGCCGAGGCGGTGATCGGCTGGTACAACTCGAAGCGCACCGTCCGCTGGCCGGACTTCTGCGGGATCGTCTCGTACTCGTAGGTGGGCATGACAACATCGTGCTGAAAGCCGCCTGACGGCAAGCTACAGGACGCTGTCAGCTGCAATCAGGCCACGCATCCGATCAAGGGCCTGGCTCTCGATCTGGCGGATGCGCTCGCGGGTCAGGGAGAATACCTCGCCGATCTCCTCAAGGGTCAGGATCGGATAGTTGTCGATGCCGAAGCGGTAGCGCAGCACCTCCGCCTCGCGCTCGGGCACCCGGGCCAGCCGCTCGCGCACAAGCGTGGCCTCTTCGCTGTCGAAGAGCTGGCTCTCGGGGCCGTCCTGTTCGGGACGGCCTTCAGCCGCGAGGCCGTCCGCCGTGCCGATGTCGCTGGGATCGACGGCCGGTCCGCTGGATTGTGCCGAACGCAGCACCCGCTCGACCAGGGCGAGGTTGGCCTTGGGCAGGCCAAGGGCGCGGGCGTACTCGAGCACATCGCTGGGTGTCGGATTGTCCCGGCCATAACGCCGCCAACGCGACACCAGTTCGGCCATGTAGGTCGGCAGCCGGACGTTGCGGCTCTTCTCGGCCAGGGCGCGGCGGATACCCTGGCGGATCCAGTGCACCGCATAGGTCGAAAAGCGGCATTCCATCGTCGGATCGAAACGCTCGACGGCGCGCATCAGGCCGATGTTGCCCTCCTCGATCACATCGAGCAGCGGCAGACCGCAGTGCTCGTATTGGCGGGCCACCGAGACGACCAGGCGCAGGTTGGCCTGGATCATGGTCTGTCGCGAGGTCTTGCAGCCACGCTGGATGCGCTGCCCCAGGCGGATCTCGTCCGCCGCGTCGAGGATCGGGAATTGGCCCAGATCCTCCAGATACATGTCGAGCAGTGGATCGCGCACCACGCGCGGCAGATTAGGGGGATGGTTGGGCGAGTCCAACCCGTCGATCAACGCAGCTGGGACAGTCCCTCAAGCACCAGGCGAGGCTGCAGGTTGCGATCGAGGTCCTGGCCGGCGCGGGCGATACGTTCCAGCCGCTGCACGTGCGCCTCTGCCCGGCGCGCATCGCTGGAACGCAATCCCTCGCGCTGGCGCTGCGCGAGGTCGGCCAGCCAGGCACGCAGCACCTGGCGCTGCACTGCAGCCGGGGTGAGGGCGGCCGACGGCCCATCCTCGGCCCCCTCTCCGGCGTCGCCCAGCCGGCTCGGCAGGGCGTCGATGACCGCGGAGATCGCAGCCAGGTCGAGCCCATCGCACAGGCGTTCGAGGTGCTGGAACGGCGCCGGCGGGGCGTCGAGTCCACCAAGCTCGGGACCACGGGCGGCCAGGGCCGCTGCCTTCGCCGCATCCAGGCCGGTGCTGCGCAACACCCGCTCGCGATCGCTGCGGTTCAGGGCCTGCAGGCGGTAGAGCTGGGCGCGCGAACGGATCGTGCCGAGCAGCCCGCCGACACTGGCCACCGTGAGGATGATCACGGTGCGCGGCGGCGGTTCTTCGATGACTTTAAGCAGGGCGTTGGCCGCTGCATCGCGCAGCAGTTCGGCGTCGGGAATGATGATGGCCTTGCCGATGCCCAACAGCGGACTGGAGGAGGCGGAATCCGCAACCGCACGAGCATCTTCGACGGTCGGCCCGTTGGGGGCGATTCGCCGACCAGGCAGTTCGAAGATGTCCGGGTGAGTGCCGCTCACGCTCTGCTGGCAGTGGGCGCAGACGCCACAGGCATCGCCGGAGCGGCGCTCGGGACAGAGCCTGGCCGCAGCGACCGCCTTGGCCAGGGTACGCCGGCCGCAGCCGAGCGGACCTTCCAGGATCATCGCATGGGGTAGGCGGTCGCGATCAATCAGCCGGGCGAGCAGGCGGACCGGACCGGGGTGGCCGATGATCTCGCGCAGGGTGCAGCCGGCCATGCGTCGCTCAGGGCTGGGCGGGCAGCGGTTGGCCGATGACCGGGGCCTGGGCCAGCCACATGACGCGGGCATTGGCGCAGAAGGCACCATAGCGCGGGCCCTGGGCGGTATCGATCGGTGCCGAGGTCGCGACCAGCACGGTGCTGGCGGCGATCGACGAGACGTCGCCGGGCGGTTCGCTGTACAGCAGCTTCTGGCCGGTGACCGGGCAGTGGAAGCGGTTGACCCGGTTGCGGTCGCGTACGATCTCGCGCTCCCACAATTCGCCGAGGTTCTTGGGCCAGCCACCGAGACGGAAAGCGTGTTCGAGCACGCCCTTGCCGACCTGGTCGAGAACGATGGCGCAATCGGTCTGGGTGGCGCCGCTGGCCGGCTTCCAGCCCGGGGCGTTGAACGCCGCAGTGCCGAGACCCTCGTTGACGATGGCGATGAGCACCGCGCGGTCGGGGCCGGTCATCTCGCCAGCATTGGCGCTACCGGTGCGCTGCAGGCGCTGACGCTGCTCGTCGGCGATCCAACCAAGCTGGACATGGTAGGGCTTGTCGGCCGGCAGGGCGCGCATCTTGCCCTCGAAGCGCAGGGCCTCGCGCGAGGCCGGCTGGGTCTCGGGCAGACGGCCGAGGGCGGTGAACCAGTCGATCGCGCGGTCGGTGAAGCCGAGACGGCGGTAGGCCTCACCGACCACCAGCAGCACCTCGGGGATGCGCGTACGCACGAACTCCTCGTTACGCAGCGCGCCGACGAAGTTTTCGGCGGCGACGCCCAGCAGCTTGTTGTGCTCTTCCAGCATGCGCTTGCGGTCACGAACCAGGCCACGCAGGACATCCGGCTTGTCGTCGCGGCCGAGGCGCTCACCGGCCTTGGTGATCAGTTCCTGGCAGCCCTGCAGGTCGCCTTCGCGCATGAGGAAGCCGAACAGCGCCATCGAGGCGACGGTGTAGCCCTCGCGGGTCAGACCATCGTCATCCACGATGGTGCGGTAAGCCTTGGTCCACTTGGCCAGATCGAAGGCTTCGCCGTCCTTGATCTGCCGCGCGATGCGGTCGTTTACCTCTTCGAAGCCACCGGCCAGCGACTGGTGCGACACCGGCATCTGGACCCGGCAGCGGATCGACCAGGCTCCGGTCAGCGCGATCTTGGCGAGCACAGCGCGGCGGGCGCCACGGTGCTCGTAGGAGGCAAGCGCGAGCCGATAGCGCTTTTCGAGCGGAACCGAGTTCTGCGGAATGGCGAAGGTCTTGCGGTCGGGCGGCTGCTGGCCGGTCGAGCGGGCGATCTGCAGGGCGTACTGATAGGCCCGGTTCCAGTCGATCTCGCGCTCGGAGGTGTATTCCTTACGCAGCCATTCGATGGTCGCTGGCGACACCTCGCCGATGAACTTGCCGTCCCGCGCCTCCCACTCGGAGGAGAGGGCTGCGAAATAGCTGTGCGGATCGACCGCGATGTAGAAGTCGTATTCGCACGGACCGGAACTATGTCGGCAGCCATCGACGTCGGTGCCCATGTCAGCCGGGCCAGGGGCCATGCCACCCTGGCTAGCGGTGGCGACGGTGACGAAGCGCTGGCCGGTGATCGGGGATACAAGATCGAGGTCCTGGAGCTGCACAGCGTGCAGCAGGCCGGCACAGGCGATCAGCAGCAGGACGGACAAAAGGCGCATGTGGACTCCCGGTAAACGACGAGGCCGCCGCAGCTTGGACGGCTGCGACGGCCTCACAGTGGGCAACCCGGGTCGGCCGGGTCGGTGGATCAACCGCTGATCGAGACCACTTCGACCGTGGTCAACTGGGCGCGGAAGCCCTTGCGACGGTTGGTCATGTGCTTGCGGTGCTTGAACTTGCCGATGGTGATCTTCTCGCCCTTGCCGTGCGAGAGGACCTTCACCTTGGCGGTGGCACCGGCCACGAAAGGCGAGCCGACCTTGACGCTGGCGCCATCGGCGATCAGCAGGACGGGGAGCTCGAGCTCGGCGCCGGGCTTGGCGTCAGCCAGGTCGAGGACGAGGCGCTCGCCGGGGGCGGCGCGGTACTGGCGGTTACGATCGCTGATGACGGCGTACACAGGTGTGCTCCAAAAGGGTCAACGACGGCGACGGCGCCGGCGTCCCCCGTGATTATCGCGGGGCGGGTTTGTAGCCGGTGCGCGCTCGGTGGCAAGAGGCGGGTGGCCGAGGACTGGGCCGGACGGAGCCGCCGAGGGGGCGACCAGCACCGGGCCGTTGGCCGAGAAGAGCAGGCGGCGCAGCACGGCGGCCTCCTCCCAGACATCGGCGGCCTTGCGCGGGGCCGGCGCGACGACGACGACCTCGACCGGCTTGGGCGGCGGCTCGATCGCCGCTTTGGCGGCGGCGCTGTCGCGCGCCTCGCCCGAGGCAGGGTCGGCGTTCAACTCGCGTTCGAGGTCTTCGGCCTTCATCGCGGCCAGCTCTTTGGCCAGCTTGATCGCCTTGGCCTGCTCGACCATCAGCGGGGCAAGCAGCGACGGACGCACCGGCTGGTGCTTCTCGTCGCGCCGGCGCTCGCCCTTGCGGAAGGTCGGGTTGAGGCGGAACTCACGCGCCTTCATCAGGCTGTCGGGGTTGAATACGATGCGGCAGTCGGTGCGCTCTTCGAGTGCGGCCAGCTCTTTGCGGCGGCTGTTGAGCATGCCCACCGACAGGTCGGCCGGCACCACCACTTCGAGACGCGTCAGGCTGCGGCTGTGCAGCATCTGGCGGATCTCGCGCATGCAGTCGATCTCGAAGGTCTCGGCGGTCTTGATCGCACCGGTGCCGACGCAGTAGGGGCATTCGGCGCTGGCGACCAGCTTGTGACTGGGGCGCTGGCGCTGGCGCGTCATCTCGACCAGGCCGAAGCGCGACAGCGGACTGACCTGGATCTTGGCGCGGTCGGTGGCCAGCGAGCGACGCAGGGCGACCTGGACGAGGCGCTGGTTCTCGCGCTTCTCCATGTCGATGAAGTCGATGATGATGAGACCGCCGAGGTCGCGCAGCACCAGCTGCTCGGCGATCGCCGCCGCGGCCTCGAGGTTGGTCATCAGCGCGGTGGTTTCGACGTCACCGGCATCGCGGTTCTTGGCCGAGTTGACGTCGATCGAGACCAGCGCCTCGGTCTGCTCGATGACGATGGCGCCGCCGCTGGGCAGTTCGACCTTGCGGTCGTAGATCGCGGCGAGGCGCTCTTCCAGGCCGAAGTAGGTGAACAGCGGCAGTTCTTCGCGGTGGTGCTTGATCTTGTCGCACAGCTCGGGCATGAAGACCTGCGCGAAGGCGCGGGCCTCATCGTACATGCGCTCGTCATCGATGACGATCTGCTCGGTGTCCGGCCCGGCGACGTCGCGCAGGGTGCGCACCACCACGTCGGCCTCCTGGTACAGGCAGGCCGGGGCGCGGACGCGCTTGCCCAGCGCATCGACCTCGGACCACATGCGCTTGAGGAACTCGTAGTCGAGCTTGATGTCGGCTTCAGAAGCGTGCGCCGCGTGGGTGCGCACGATGAAGCCGAAACCTTCCGGCGGCTCAAAGCCGTCGAGCTGCTTCTTCAGGCGCTTGCGCACGAGCGGGTCCTCGATGCGCTTGGACACGCCCTTGGCCTGGTCGGAGTGCATCATCACCAGGTCACGGCCGGGCAGGGCGAGGAACATGCTCATGCATGGCCCCTTCTCCTTGATCGCCTCCTTGGTGACCTGGACGATGATCTCGTCGCCGTTCTTGAGGATCTGCTCGATGCGCGCGCCGCGGCCCTTGTCGTGGATCAGCTCCTCGACGTGGATGAAGCCGTTCTTCTGGCTGCCCAGGTCGAGGAAGGCGGCGTCGAGCGAGGGCTCGACGTTGGCGACCCGCGCCTTGTAGATGTTGCCGAGGTGCTGGCCGTCGCCGAGGCGCTCGTGCAGCAGGGATTCGAGGCGGCCGTCGCGGATGACGCCGACGCGCAGTTCGTGCTCATCGAGCACGTTCATGAGGATGTGGGTGGCCATGATGGCTACCTGTCTAGGTGCGGAGCGAAGGGACTTCGTCCAGGGGACCGGTTCCGCGGGCGCGAGCGGGAGGCCGGAGATCGACCTGCTACCGTTCACGCATCCGGCGGACGACCGGGAAGCGCATGCTTCGGCGGCGGATGCTACGATGGCAACTGGACTTACAAGGGGGCGGCACCGATATCGACGCCCAGAGGGGACATGACCTCACGCTGGATCGCCCACATCTCGGCCGCATCGGCCGGTTCGACATCGTCGAAGCCGAGCAGATGCAGGGTGCCGTGCAAGACGTACAGAGCCAGTTCCTCGTGTTCGGGCCGTCCGCGTTCTGCCGCCACCCGGCGCGCGACCCCCTGCCCGACCGCCAGATCGCCGAGGCGGGTCAGACCGCTTTCCGGATCCTCGGTGCCGTCGGGAAAGCTCATCACGTCGGTGGGCGTCGGGTCGGCGAAGTGCTCGCCATGCAACCGAGCGCTGTCGGCATCATCGACCAGCAGCACGCACAGGCTGCGGCCGGTCAGACCGTCGCGGGCCAGGGCCGCCTCGACCGCACGCTCGGCCAACTCACGCGCCTCGGCCGGCACAAGCAAGCCGGTCCACTCGACCAAGCAGCGCGAGCCTCCAGCCTCCAGCCTCCAGCCTCCAGCCTTCGTCATGCGAAGTCGAGCAACTGATGCTCGGGATTCTGCCGCAAACAGTACTGCCGGTCCCACTCGCTGGGAAACAGCACGACGATGCGGCCGCGCGCGTCCTTGGCGACCTGCGCTCCGGGCGTCGGCTTGAAGGTCTCGATGTCGCCATGCAGCCAGCCGCTGCACGCATAGGGCAGCGGGGTCAGCGTGGTCTCGACGTTCCACTCGTCCTTGAGGCGGAACTGCAGCACTTCGAACTGCAGCCGGCCGACCGCGGCGATGAAGGGGTTGGCGATCGGGTTGTCGTAGGAGCGCAGCACCTGCACCGCACCCTCGCCGGCCAGCGTCTCCATGCCCTTGTCGAAGCCCTTGCGCTTGGTCAGGTCGCTCGGTTCGATGCGCGCGAAATGCTCGGGCGGGAACTGCGGCAGGGCCTGGTGCTCGAAGCCGCCCTTCACCGCCAGGGTGTCGCCGATGGCGAATCCGGCGTTGATCAGGCCGACCACATCGCCGGGGAAGGCCTCGTCGAGGGTGTTGCGGTCGCGCGCCACCAGGGTCTGTGGCCGCGACAGACGCACCTCGCGCAGCACCTGGCCGGCGCGCACATGCTTGACCACCAGATCGCGCTCGAAGCGGCCGCTGCAGATGCGGATGAACGCCATCTGGTCGCGATGCTTGGGATTCATGTTGGCCTGGATCTTGAACACGTAGGCCGAGAACGGGGCCGCGATCGGATCCATCGATTCGCTGCCGGTCGTGGTCACCACCTCACGCGAACTGGGCGCCGGAGCGAGTTCGACGAAGGCATCGAAAAACGGCTCGATGCCGAAGTTGGTCAGCGCCGAACCGAAGAACACCGGCGTGATGCGGCTGCCGAGGAATGCCTCGCGCGAGAACGGATTGCCGGCGATCTCCAGCATTTCGAGATCTTCGGCCAACTGCCGGCGCAGGTCCTCGGGGATGGCGGCCTGCGCCTCGGGCGAGGCGAGCGGCAGCCGCTGCATCGAGGCGCGCTGCGCGCCGCCGACCGAGGTCTTCTCGAACAGCACCAGGTCCTTGGCGGCGCGGTCGGCGACGCCGACGAACTCGCGGCCGCTGCCCACCGGCCAATTGATCGCGCTGGCTGCGATGCCCAGCACCTCCTCGACTTCGGCCATCAGTTCCAGCGGGCTGCGCGAGGGCAGGTCGAGCTTGTTGATGAAGGTCAGCACCGGGATGCCACGCAGCTTGCACACCGCGAACAGCTTGCGCGTCTGCGTCTCGACGCCCTTGGCTGCGTCCAGCACCATGATCGCGCAGTCGGCGGCGGTCAGGGTGCGGTAGGTGTCGGCCGAGAAGTCCTGGTGACCGGGGGTGTCGAGGACGTTGATGACGTGGCCATGGTACTCGAACTGCATTGCCGACGAGGTGATCGAGATGCCGCGCTCCTGCTCCATCGTCATCCAGTCGGAGGTCGCCAGCTTGCCGCCCTTACGGTTCTTCACCATGCCAGCGGTGCGCAGCAGACCCGAGTAGAGCAGCAGCTTCTCGGTCAGCGTGGTCTTGCCGGCGTCCGGGTGGCTGATGATCGCGAAGGTGCGCCGACGGGCGGTCTCGCGCGTCAGGATGGGGTCGAGGTCGGTGTCCATGAACAGGTACGCCCCGCGCAGGGCGGGGCGTAACCTGTCGTCACACCTGGCGATGGGAAGCGATCACTCGGCGAGGGTCGCGGCCTGGGCTTCAGCCTGCTTGACCTGCTGGGCGGACTCGCGCACGCCGCTCAGACTGGCCTTGAGATCATCAAGCGTCTTGTCGTATTCACTCTTGCGGCCGAGCGGGATGATACGGGGCGTGATGAAGATGGTCAGATTGCGCTTCTCGACGGTCTGGCGCTCTTTGCGGAAGAACCAGCCGAGGACGGGCAAGGTGCCAAGGCCGGGAACATGGCCGTTCTGCTTCACATCCTTGTCCTTGAGCAGGCCACCGACCACAGCGGTACGGCCATCACCGACGATGATCGAGTGCTTCAGCTTGGTCGTCGCCTTGTCATACAGGGTGATCGTCGAAGCTGTGATACCGGAGCCGGAGGACTGGGTCTTCTCGGTCGCCTCGTCATTGCTGGCATCAAGGGTCAACTGAACGAAGCCATCGGCGGTGATATGCGGCTTCACCTTGATGTTGATGCCATCCTTGACCGGGCTGGTTGAGGCTTCCTTGAGCGAGCGGGTGGTCACCCCGTTGTCCGTGGTCACCGTCTCCTCGGCGAAGCGGATCTCGCGGCCGATGACGATCTCGGCCTCGGTGTTGTCCAGGGTCAGGATCTGTGGCGACTGGATGATGTCGGTGGACTTCAGGCTGGCGATCGCCTCGAAGGTGAATCCTGCGCTCAGCAGCTGGGAATTCGCCGGCTGAGTGCGGCCCCGATCAAAGATGGTCTGGCTGGTGAACTGGCCGGCACCGAAAGGCGTGAAGCTCTGGCTGACGTTGCCGAGTCCATCGAGGTTGAAATTCAGATCGATCGGGTCGAATCCGAGACCCTGCACATCGGTCGTGGAATAATCCACGAACTTCATCTCGATCAACACCTCGCGCGTACGCTGATCAAGTTGATCGGCCAAGCGCTGGGCAGCGTCGAGGGCCGGGGGGGTGCCGGTCAAGATGAGGCTGTTCGAACCAGCATCGATGATGATGGTGCCATCAGCGATGGCCGGCTTGATGGCGGCGGCAAGATCAGCGGCGGCACCATAATTGACCCGGAGAACGCGCGTCTGCTGGTCCTTCTGCAGGGACCCGGGGCTGACGATGCGGATGATGTTGTATTCCTGCTCGACCCAGGCGAGATCGACGGTCTTCACCACCACATCCAGGGCGTAACGCCAGGGCACGCCCTTGAGCGTCATGCTCAGACGCTTGCCGCCGCTGGCGACGTCTCCGGCCATGATGATGTTGACGTCGGCGGCACGGGCGATGGCTTCCAGCACCACCGGCAGGCTGGCATCCTGGAAGCTCATCGAAACCTTGGGCGGCTTGGTCAACACCCAGACGCGCTGGCTCTTCTTCTCGATCACCAGATCGTACTTGGCGGCGATGCTCTCGATCGCCTCCTGCCAGGTGACGTTGGCCAGCCGGACGGTCACGCGCGGCTGGTCCTGCTCGTAGCAGACGATGTTGACGCCAGCGCGGCGACTGACCCACTGGAGCACCGTTTCCAGCGGTTTGTCGCTGGTCTCGATGGTCACCGTTTCAGCGACCGCGCCGGCTGGCGGCGTTTCGACGGCCTGCACGGAAGGGATGCCGATCGCAAGGGCAACCAGGCTGGGGATCACGATGCTGCACAGTCGCATGGGATGGTCTCGGATGGCTGCTTAGGGCTTGGATTGGTTGCGGTCGGCGACGTACACGGGGAATTCAAAGCGACGACGACCGAAGACGAAGCGGAAATCGACCCGATCCTGGTCGATGTTGATGACGGCACAGTCCTTGACGCGATCGTTGACGATCACGGCGCGGCTTTCGCCGTCGATGATCGCCATGCGACTGCCGTCCTGCGACCACAGGATGCCCAGGACGCGGATCTTCAGGGCCTCGAAGGCGATCTGGGCATCATCACGGATCTTCGCCTCTTCGGCCTGCGCACGATAGGTGCGGATGCTGACGATCAGCGGCGCCACATCCGGCCGCGACAGATGCGGGTCCAACTGCTTCAGGGTGGCATCGGCCGCGCGCATCGCTTCTTCGTACTTGCGTGCACCGATCAGGACACGGACGCGTGCATCCTCGGCCTTGGACCAGGTCAGTAATTGATCGATATCGCCATCACGAGGCTGTTCGCCAGGCTTGCCCGTTGGTCCATCGCGTCGGACTGCCGACTGCTGCTGGGCCAGCTTGAGCTGGAACTGGGCGTTCAGCACCTGCTCGAGATCGACGAAGATATCAGAGCGGCCGACCGTGGGCCGGAAAACCCAGCGCTCGTCCTCAGCGACAAGTTCCATGGCCGTGAGCTTCTTGACCACGGCCGGTTTGGCCGGACCGGTCTTGGCTGGGGTCTCAACGACCGGGGCGTCGCCGGCATGGATCAGGCCGACAACCAGCGCGAGCAGTGGCAAAACCGGAGAAGAACGCATGTTTAGTTCCTCCGTCCGGCGCTCGCCGCGGCCGTGGCATCGATGTAGGTTACGATGCGCAACTGCACATTATGCGGCTTGGGTTCAATCTTGCCGGAAGCGCGGTCGATCGCTACTGCGCCAGCCGTGAGTTGGATACCCTCGATCGTCATGAACTGCTCGTTGCGCTCGACGAGGTTGATGAACTGGATCAGTCCATCCAGATCGGCGCTGATCGCGATCTGGTACTCGACGGTGCGGTAATCTTGACTGGAACCGCGAGTTGCGGTGGCCGCCGACTCGCGGATCGACACCGTCTTGACCGTCAGGGCACCACTGACCGTGCCAACCTGGCGGGCGAGATCTTCGATCAACTGACGGACCTCGCCCTTCTTGACCTCGGAAGGCAGGCGCTTGCGCGCCGAATCGATGTCGGCCTTCATGCTGGTAAGCAGAGCTTCACGCTCCTTGAACTTGGCCGCAATCAACTGCTGCGCTAAAATGGCCTGTTCCTTGTCGGCGATCTGGGCAAACAAGGAGGTGGAGTCCCCAGCGCTGCGCAGAATGGCAGGAACCTCGGGATCAGCACCCAGCCGCCGCAGGCTGCCCATGGCGAGATAGACGAATACGCCACCGATCAGCGCCGTGGTGACGCCAATGACGATCAGCCAATGTTTGCGTTCCAGCTTCTGGAGGAAAGGAGGAAGCTTCACTTCTTGTCCCCCTGCGCCACCGAAAGCATCTTCACGCGGGTCCACTCAAGCGGAAGATCGGTGACCACCCGGCCGATGTTTTCCTTGAACTGGGGGGAGTCGCCCTTGAACGGCTCTTCGGACCTCCCAGTAAAGCCATTGTCGCGCCAGAAGCGGCTGAGATCGACCGTCTGGAAAAAGGATCGCACGTAGTCGCCTGCCTGGTCGCGTCGTTCCCCGACGATGCGGAAGGAGGCGCGGAAAGAGAAGGCTACCGATTCACCAGCGTTGCGCGCCCCGCGACCCGCAGCCGGAGCAGCCTTGGGGGTGATGGCCAGCGAGGTGCAGCGCACCTCGTAACCCTCGATCGTCCAGCGATTTTCTCCGGTCTGAGCGATGAGATTCGCGAAGTCATCGATCGTCCGCGCCCAGAACACCTTGCGCGTGATCAGCTTGGTGATGGTGGCGTGCAACTTCTCGAAGTCTGCGATCTGCTTGTCGACTGCCCGCACCTTGTCGGCTGCTGCGGTGGCGGCGACCAGATCGGCCTCGAGCTGGGTGAGTCGCGCCTCGGCCGCACGGATGCGGCCGAACTCGACCCAGGCCCAGATGCTGGCCAGGCCGAGCACGATCACCACGCCGGCAGCGGTGGCCAGCACGATCGGGTTGACACCCGAGCGACGGGCCCGGCGCAGTTCGGGCGGTAGAAGGTTGATGAGGATCATCGGTCGTTCCCGTATCGGAAGGAGCCTGCCCATCGGCAGGCGGACATTCCGATGGTGAGGAATCTAGGGTGCCGGCTTTGCGGTGTCAAAGGTACAGTTGCCGGGAAGGACTGGATGACCTCGGCTCGGTGAAACCCGGACCACGGGTTCCTGAGTCTATTTCGCCGCACGGTTTTACTGTTTGGACAGATACCTGTCCTCGCACCCTCTCGTTGCACCAGGTAGTGGAATATCCACGTGGAACATGGCCTTTGCGCCACAGCGCCACGGGCCCGGATCATCCGCCGAGCCGGCTGAGCACTTCCGCCTCGGCCTCGGCAAGCAGGGATTCCGCCGCGACGAGCGGCAGGCGCAGAGCAGAAGCAAGCGATTCTCCCGTCAGCCCGCCCCGCCAATGCAACTCCAGGACCATGCGATGCGGCTCCCCCAAGGTCGCCAAGGCCGTATGCAGGCGAGACACTCCTTCTCCGGCCTCGACAGCGCAATCCCCCAGGCGGTCAGGAGGAAATGGCCCGTCGATCGGCTCCTGCGGATTCTCCTTGGCCCATTTCATGGCGGCCGTCGCACCGGCACGACGGAGGAAGGATGGGAAAGTCAGGCCATCAGGACATTCGGCCAGGTGCATCCAGGCCGCAACCAACGTCTCTCCGACCAGTTGATCGACCACGGCGGGACGACGCAGACGCGTTCCCAGATAGGCCGACAGCTGAGCTGCGTGCCGCCGGCAGAGAGCCGACCACGCCGCGTGGTCGCCGGCCTGGGCCAGCTGCAGCAGCCCGCCATCATCTGGTCCGTTCGAGGAGACAGCGCCACTCATGCGAGGGAAAGGCTAGCCAGGGTGGCCACCGACGCCAACGCCGAGCTCAAGCAGGCAACGCTGCGATCGCAGCATCGTCAAGGAACCACTCCGTCCCCTGGCGGGGCAGAAGCGACACCGGACAAGAGCGCTCTGGGCCGCGCCGCCAGGTCTGGTGGGTCCACGCCTTTCCAGCCCCCAGGCACAGGACGAGGCGCACCCGGGCCTGGACGATGACCGGCAGCGAAAGGGTCAAACGGACGGCAGGCGGCTTGGGCGAGTCCCGCACGACGAAGCAGGAGGACAGTTCCTCCAGGCCGGGATGGCTGGGAAACAGGCTAGCCAGGTGCCCGTCTTCGCCCTGCCCGATCAGACAGGCATCCAGCGGGCCGCCAGCCGTCGCCTGATCCAACGTCGCAGCGTAGTGCTCGGCGGCGGCCTCCAGGTCGGCAGCCTCGGCCGGCATCGGGTGGACCGCTGCCGGTCGTGGCCCTCCGGCATCCCAGGCGGCCAGGGTCGCGGCATCATTGCGCTCGGCATGCCCCGGTGCCACGGCACGCTCGTCAAGCCACAGCAGATGAAGCCGTTCACGCACAAACGGCGTGCATATCCGCGCCAAGGCAGCGAGCACCGGCCCTGGCGAGCGGCCGCCCGGTATGGCCAGGGTCGCCCGGCCACGCGCCACGGCGGCGGCGTCGAGAT
>JAIFND010000002.1 GCA_020047915.1 bacterium
CGCCAGGGCACGGCCACGGCCGCGACCTCGGTGGCGGCAGCCTATACGGTGCGCATCAGTGACGGTGGCGGCGGCGCCCCGCGCTTCGACGCGCCGATGCGCCTGACTGTTGCCGCGACCCTGCCCTTCTCCTACCTGCCGCAGGTGACGACCCAGCCAGGAGCGAGCCTCACCTGGGAGCTGGTCGCCGAACCAGGCCAACTGGCGACCGACCGCGCCCTGCCGCCAGGCAACCCCGCCAAGGCCTCGTTCGACCCGGCCTCAGGCCAGCTGACCTGGCCGAGCGTGCCGGCGCCGACGGACGGCAGCGGCTACTACCGCTTCAGCATCATGGTCACCGATACCACCAGCCAGACGGCGACGGTCCTGCCGGTCATGCTCCGCGTCGGACCAGGAGGTGCAGGATGAGCTCTTTGTTCTCAGGGGCTTCGCCCCAGCGGCCTTTGTCGCAGCTCGATTTTGTCGCTGCGCTCCAAAACCGTGTGCGCATGGGCTTCGCCCATTGTATGCGCCCGCCGCTGCTCGGCGCCCGCCCCATCGCTGCGCGACGGGGCCCCGCCACTCTCTGTCTCGGCTTGCTCGGAATCGGCCTGGCCGGCTGCGTGCCCACCGGCGGTAGCAGCGATGGTGGCCTGACCGGCGCAGTGGCATCGGGCACGGCGCCTTATGCCCTGCTCGATCTGCAGACCCGCACGGTCACCTACGCGGCGAATCTGTCCGACGTCGCCACCAACGCGGCGTATCGCGACCGGACGATGGTCTTCCGCCGTGTCGGGCCCGATGCGTCCAGCTTCTACGTCGGCGTGTTCGAGGTGACCCAGGCGCAGTGGAACCGGCTGGATGCCAGTACGCCCTGGAGCGCGGTACCGTCCACGGTCATCGCTCCGCCGACCATCGTCCCGCCGGCCACCCAAGACCCCTATCCGGCCTACAACGTCGATTACGACCTGGCGGTTCCGGTGCTGGCCGCCTTCCCCCTCGGCGGTGGCGGCCGTCTGGCCGTACCGACCGCCAGCCAGTGGCAGACGGCAACGGGTGTCGCCAGCGGCTACGTCTGGGGTGCGGCCTACAGCCGCGCGGCTATGCGTGCGCACGCGCTGGTGCGCGAGAGCGCCCTGAGCGAAACGAACAAGACCTCGCGCCTGGACTCCGGGGGCCGCGACATCGGCGGCCCGGCGCCGGTCGGCCAGCGGGCGCCCAACGCCAACGGCCTCTACGACCTCCACGGCAACGTGTGGGAGTGGACCGCACCCGGCACGGCGGTGCGCGGCGGCTCGTGGTACGACACCGTGTCCCTCGCCCGTGTCGAGGTCGCGGCCGGTGCCGGCCAGGGCCTCGCCTCCGATGTCGATCATGCCCTCATCGGCCTCCGTCTGGTGCTCATACCGTGATACGCCCCATCGCCTGCCTCCTCGCCTTGTCCGCCGCCACCGCTGCCGAGCTGGCGGTGCGCGATATCCACCTCGGCGTCGCTTCGCGTCCAGGCGACTTCGACTACGAGCTGACCAGTTCGACCGGGAGGGTGTCCGGCGCCGACACCTTCGACGCCGGCGCTTCGCTTGAACTTGGGGCGCGCTGGTCGTTCTCGGGCACGGGGGACAGTGTCGGCCTGATCGCCGGCGCCGATCTCGCCATCGATCGGCTCGACTACGATGGCGGCGATGGGCTTTCGGTCATGTGGGGCAAGGTCGCGGGTGGTCTCGCCTGGGCCCTGCACGACCGGGTGACGCTCAGCGGCGAGGTCCTCGCCGGCTACGGTCTGTCGAGCCTCACCCTGCCTGGCAGCAGCACGGCCCCGGCCTTCTCCGCGGACGGCAGCGGCACCGCCTATGAGGCGCGCCTGGGGGCGATCTACCAGCTGACGCGCAAGGTCGGTCTCGGCCTGTCGGCCGGCTGGCAGGTTGCCGCGCACGACCTGTCGGGCGATGGCGTCGATGTCACTCTCGAGCAGTCCGGCTGGTACCTGGCCTTCCAGGTCGCCTGGCGCATGGACGACGCCCCGCCGGCGCTGGAGTGATCAGAAGCGGTAGCCGAGGGTGGCGCGGGCTGAGACGCCGGAGTTGCTGACCGTGGACTCGTAGGTGCCGAGGGCCGTATTCGTGGTGAGGTCGGCTTCACTCTTGGTCCATTCGGCCTGAACCCCGTACTGCCAGCCACTTTCGGCCGTCCAGTACCAGGCGAGGCGGCCACCGAACATCGGGCCGTTGCCGCTCCCCTTGTCGAGGGAACCAGCAAGGCTGCTTTCCATGGTGATGTTGCTGATGCCGGCCAAGGCCACGAGCTCCAGATGGCCGGAACCACCGGTGGCCAGACCGACACCACCATTGAGCAGCAGGCTGCTTTGGCGGTACTTGACGCCACTGGCATTCGGCGCCAGCTGATCCATGGCGGCGCTGACGTAGTTCCACTCGCCGCCCCAGACCAGGCCGAAGGGGACCAGGTGGCCATAGGCGACGCCGAGGTTGACGACGTAGCCAGGCCCACCGGAGTAGCCGATGCGGGTCTGGGTGCCAGCCAGGGTGCCGTTCTGGGCGTCCGGCAAGGGGCCGCCACCCAGGCCGAAGCGCAGGTCGGCCACATCAAGCTCTGCCCCGGCAAGGGCGCAGGCGGTGAGGCTGAGCGAAGCAAGGGCGATCAGGCGCATCTGGTTGGCCTCCGAGCAGGCACAATAAACCCCGAAACACCCGGGGCGCAAGCGGTGGCCCACCCATGCCCCCTTGCACCGGACGGCCGATCGGTGACACCTGTGCGTATGGCTACAGCTATCCCCACCCAGGTTGTCATCTTCGGCGCCTCCGGCGACCTCACCGCGCGCAAGCTGGTGCCGGCGCTGTTCTCGGCCTTCCACCAGGGCCACCTGCCGGGGGGCACCCAGCTGATCGGCGTGGCGCGCCGCCCGTGGGATGACAACGGCTTCCGCGAACACCTGGCGCAGACCGTGGGCAAGCCGACCGAACACCCGCGCTGGGCCGAGTTCCTCGGTGGCGTCCACTACGTCCGCACCCACCTCGACACCGCCGAGGACTACCGCGAGCTGGCGCGCGCCCTCGACGCCGCCGCTCCCGGGCCGGTCAACCGGGTGTTCTACCTGGCGGTGAAGCCCGAGCTGTTCCTGCCGTCGGTCGCGCACATGCACGCCGCAGGTCTGCTCACCCAGGACGGCACCAACGGCCCGCGCCGCCGCGTCGTGGTCGAGAAGCCCTTCGGTGCCGACCTCGGCAGCGCCACGGTGCTCAACCAGAACCTGCTCGGTCTGCTCGGCGAGGACCAGCTCTACCGCATCGACCACTACCTCGGCAAGGAGACGGTGCAGAACACCCTGGTGTTCCGTTTCCGCAACGCGCTGTTCGAGCCGCTGTGGAACCAGAAGTACGTCGAGCTGGTGCAGATCACGGTGGGCGAAGCGATCGGCATGGAGAACGGCCGGGGCGGCTTCTACGACACCGCCGGCGCGGCGCGCGACATCCTGCAGAACCACCTGCTGCAAGTGCTGGCCCTGGTCGCGATGGAGGCGCCGTCCTCGATGCAGGCCAAGGACATCCGCGACGAGAAGGTGAAGGTGCTGCGCGCCCTGCGCAGCCTCGACGGCCTCGATGCGCGCAAGCACATCGTGCGCGGCCAGTACGAGGGCTACCGCGCCGAGCCCGGCGTCGATCCGCAGAGCCAGACCGAGACCTACATCGCCGCCCGCGCCTACATCGACAACTGGCGTTGGGGCGGGGTTCCCTTCCTGCTGCGCACCGGCAAGCACCTGCCCGCCCGCTTCACCAGCGTGAAGGTGCAGTTCCGCATGCCGCCGCACACCCTGTTCGGCGGCCCGGACGAGTGCCACCTGCGGCCCAACGCCATCACCCTGCGCATCCAGCCCAACGACGGCATCGACATCACCTTCGATGTGAAGGAACCGGGCCAGGGCCTGGTGATCCAGCCGGCCAAGCTGAACTTCGACTACGCCGGCCGCTTCCAGAAGGCGACGCCGGACGCCTACGAACGGCTGCTCATCGATGTGATCAACGGCGACCAGGCGCTGTTCATCCGCTCCGACGAGATCGAGCAGAGCTGGCGCTGGACCGACAGCCTGCGCGCACGCATGCGCGAGACCCCCCTGCACCTCTACGGCCGCAACTCGTGGGGCCCCTTCGCCGGCGACGAGCTGTTCGGCGAGTGCGAAGGCCGCTGGGTGCAGGGCTGAGCATTGCCCCTGGCTGGAGGCTGGAGGCTGGAAGCTGGGGGCGGCCATGACGGAGACGCCGGTTGCAACGGCGGTCTCGGTCTACATGTAGGGCGCCCATGCGCAGCGTTGCCCCGGGCCTCCAGCCTCCAGCTTTCAGCCTCCAGCCTGCCCCCCGAGGCAATGCCCCATGACCTGGATCCTCAAAGCCCGCGACCTGCATAAAGCCTACGGATCGAAGGAGATCCTCGACGGGGCCGAGATCGAAATCGATGAGCGCGACCGCATCGCGGTGATCGGGCGCAATGGCGCCGGCAAATCGACCCTGCTGCGCGTGCTGCTCGGCCAGGAGGAGCTCGACGCCGGCAAGGTGATCATCCGCGACGGCGCCAAGATCGCCTGGCTGCGCCAGGACGAGCGCTTCGAACCGGGCGAGACGGCGCTGGCCTACCTCGAACGCGCCACCGAGCAGCCCGATTGGGCCTGCGCCCAGCTCGCCGCCGACTTCCATGTGATGAACGACACGCTGGAGAAGCCGGCGATGTCGCTGTCGGGCGGCTGGCAGACGCGCCTGCGCCTGTGCGCCATGCTGCTGCGCGAGCCCGATCTGCTGGTGCTCGACGAGCCGACCAACTACCTCGACCTGCGTACGCTGATGCTGCTCGAACGATTCCTCGACGGCTTCCGCGGCGGCTGGGTTATCGTGTCGCACGACCGCGGCTTCCTCGAACGCACCTGCCCGCAGACCGTCGAGGTCGCCAGCGGCCGGATCAATCGCTTTCCCGGCCGCGTGCCGGCCTGGCTGGTGGCCAAGGCCGAGCGCCGCGCCGCCGCCGCCGCGACCAACGCCAACCTCGCGGCCAAGAGCCGCCAGCTCGAGGACTTCGTGGCGCGCAACAAGGCGCGCGCCAGCACCGCGACGCGCGCCTCGTCCAAGGCCAAGGAGCTGGAGAAGCTGCAGGACCAGTTCCTCGATATCGACGTCGATGACCGCGACCCGTGCATCCGCCTGCCGCCCTGCGAGACGCGCAAGGGCTGGGCGCTGCAGTGCGACGGCCTGGCGGTCGGCTACGGCACGCGCACCGTCGCGACCTGCGCCATCGTCGATCTCGACCGCGGCTTCCGCTGCGCGGTGCTGGGCGACAACGGCCAGGGCAAGACCACCGTGCTGCGCAGCCTGGCCGGCCAGTTGCCGCCGCTGGGTGGCGTCTTCCGCTGGGCGCAGGGCCTGCGCGTCGGCCTGTATGCGCAGGACGTGTACACCGCCTTCTCGCCCGACATGGTCGCAGAGGACCACCTCTTCCGCTGCGCGCGTGAGGCGCCCGGCCAGAACCCGCCGCGCCAGGAGATCTTCGATCTCGCCGGCGCGCTGCTCTTTGGCCCCGACGACCTGAAGAAGAAGGTCGGCGTCCTCTCCGGTGGCGAGCGTGCGCGCCTGTGCCTGGGCGGCCTGCTGCTCGGCAAGTATGACGTGCTGCTGCTCGACGAGCCGACCAACCACCTCGACGTCGAGACGGTCGAGGCGCTGGCCGACGCGCTGGTCGGCTTCCCTGGCACCGTGCTGTTCACCAGTCACGACCGCGCCTTCACCACCAAGGTGGCGAACCGGCTGATCGAGGTGGGCGATGGCGCGTTCAGCCTGTTCCCCGGCGACTACGCGACCTACTGCGCGCAGCTTGAGGCGGAAAGCGACGGCCAAGCGCCGCCGCCCAAGGCCGAGAAGCCGAAGACCCAGACCATCGCCAAGCCCGCCCCCGACAAGTCGAAGCAGCGCGCGCTGGAGCGCCTCGAGAAGCGCGTCGCCGAACTGACCGCCGAGCGCAAGCAGCTGGAGTCAGAGTTGTCCACCAGCTACGACGCGCGCAAAGGCCAGCGCCTCGCCGCCCTGCTGCCCGAGCTGGAGCAGGCCGAGGCGGCGTGGATGGAAGCGGCGGGATAAGGAGCGCGGGGCCCCCGCCCCGCGTCTGGGACGCGGCAACGTCTTCGGGATGCCTGCATCCAGACGGGGATCTGAGCCGGCAGAGGGTCGCCGGGGCAATGGGAAGCCCTCGACTGCAGGCTGAAGCCTGCGCTCCCAGGGGCGCATCCAGAAAGGCTTGGGCGGACGGGCCGGGGGCATAGCGTTTTGACCATGATCTCGCTCCACAGCCGCACCGCCTCCCTGCTCACCATGGCCCTGGCCTCCTGCGCCTGGGCGGCCGATCCGCCTGTTCCTGCCGTCGAGGCCCCGGGCGTGCGCGTGCTGCCCAAGATGGTGATCATGTCGAGCACGCGGCGCTTCGACGACGCCGGGGCGCCGCAGGGCAGCACCAACGAGGTACGCGTCGAACTGAAGCTGGCGACCCAGGGCGATCGGCAGCTGCAGTCGTGCCGCGGCGTGCAACTGGCCACCGCCACCACCACCAGCGGCGCGGTACTGAAGACGCGCGACGAGCGGAATGGCGCCGAGACCTTCAGCAAGTGGGAACGCGAGCAGGGCAACTACGACATCACCCTGGTCTTCTCGGTGCCAGGCGAGATGCCGACCGGTATCGCCAGCCTGGCCGGCACGGTGACGCTGGCGGTTATTGCCGGCGAAGCCAGCCAGTCCGATGTCGCTCCGCTCAGCTCGTATATCGGCAAGCCGCTGCTGCTGGCCGGGCTCGACCAGCCCCTCACCTTCACCGTCAAGGACGGGCGGGTGACGATGCGCGGTTCGCGTGAAGCCATCGAGCGCATCGAGGAGGTCGCCGGGCTGCGCGCCGATGGCCGGGTGCTGCAGGCCGGCGGGTACAGCGGCGGCTCGGACGGCGACGAGCACTACCGGACCTTCAACTTCACCCTGCCCGACAATGGCGGCTTGCGCATCACCCTGCTGCCGAGCTCGCGCGACCTGATCGTGCCGTTCACGGTCGGCCCGTTGCCGCTGACCGGTGAACGCCCGGTGTCCGGCGCCGAACCGATCCGCATCCCCGCCAATCAGCCCAAGCCCCCCGCGCCGGTGAACAAGCCGCGCATCGCCCCCGAGGCGCCGCCTGCCGAATCCGGCTTCTGAGCCGGATACAGACCGCGAAGACCGGAGTTGCCGTCCTGCTGGTTGATGGCGGTGCCGCCCTCGTCACGGTCCCAGCAAGCTGCGCTTGAAGGTCGCTGGCGGGCAGCGGTGGGCGCGGCGGAAGGCGACGCTGAAGGCGGCGGCGCTGGCGAAGCCCAGCGCGGTGGCGGTGTCCTGGACACTGCGGCCGTCACCCAGCAATTCGCGGGCGCGCGCCATCACCGCGCGCCGCAGTACGACGCCGAAGCCGGCGCCAGCGGCCGTGGCGAAGGCATGCACGAAGCGGCTCGGCGACAGCCCGACTTCGCGCGCCACGACATACGCGCGCAGGTCGATGCGCGGCTGGGCGTGGATGCGCGCGACGGCGGCGGCGATCGCTGGCGGGGCATCGGGCCGCAGGCCGTGGGCGGCGCGCGAACGCGCCCGTTCGCGGTCGAGGCCCGACAGTAGCCGTACAGCCAGGCGGGCCGCGGCCAGGGCGCGCTCGGGTTCGACGCGTGGCAGGGTGTTGGCGCCGGCCAGATGCAGCGGCTGGCAGTCACGGGCGAGGAAGGGACCGACGAACAGGGTGCCGATCCAGGCATCGCCAACCAATACCGGTGCCACCACTTCGGCTACCCCGGCGTGGCAGATGCGCAGGCGTGGCGCCTGGCCGGACTTCTCCGTCGGCTGCGGATCGTCCTCGTGCAGGCAGCGCGCCAGGCGGGCGGGTACGGCCTTCACCGCCTGGCAGTAGGGGTGGAGGTGGATGGTGCACTCGTGACCCAGTTCCCAGCCCAGGGCCGGCAGCGCGTCCTTCCACAGGGCGCGACAGCCCAGGGTGCGACGCAGGTCGCTCAGGACCTGGGCGACCGCCTCGGTGAAGGGTTCCAGCATCGCCACGCATGCAGCGTAGCATCGCCGCGCATGGCGGCCACCATCCCCGGTGGCATGCTCGGGCCATGTACCAACTCTCGCGCTCCATTCCCGCCCTGCCACCGGTCGACGTGCTGGTCTGCGGTGGCGGCCCTGCCGGCTACGCAGCCGCGATCGCCGCCGGGCGTCTTGGCGCGCGTGTCCGCCTGATCGACGCCAACACCTGCCTAGGCGGGGCCGCCACCACCGCCTGGGTCAACGCCATCGACTGCATGTCGGATGGCGAGCGTCCGAGCGTCGGCGGCGTGCAGCGTGAGATGGTCGAACGCATCCACGCCGCCGGCGGCATGGCGCCGTGGGTCAAGCCCGAGCACTGGACCAGCGCCTATCTCATGCCGATCCGCTCGACGCCCGAGGCGCAGAAGCGGGTGCTCGACGCGATGGCCACCGAGGCCGGGGTCGAGGTGCATTACCTGGCACGCCTCGCCGGGGTCGAGCTGGCGTCCGGCCGCGTTGAGGGGCTGGTGGTCAGCGGCGTCGATGGCCTGGTCTACATGCCGGCGCGCACCGTGATCGACGCCAGCGGCGACGCAGCGGTGGCGCACGCTGCCGGGGTGCCATGTCGCGAGGCCAAGGATGCGCCGAGCAGCCTGCCGGCGACCATGTGCTTCATCATCTCCGGCATCGCCCCCGGCGCCGCCAAGCCCAAGGATCACCTCGACCGCGCCTTCGCCGCCGGGCATTTCCGACGCCCCGATCGCCACATCTACGCCCAGCCGATCGCCGAAGGCACGATCAGCTTCAACGCCGGCCATGTCTATGGCATGGACCCGACCAATCCCGCCAGCCTCGCCGAGGGTTTGCGCGAGGGCCGCCTGCAGGCGCACGAATGGGCGACCTTCCTGCATGGCTATGTCCCCGGCTACGAGCACAGCCATCTGGTGGCGACGGCGCCTATGATCGGTGTGCGCGAGACGCGGCGCATCATCGGCGAGTATGAGCTGACCTGGGAGGATCTGGTGTGCGCGCGGCATCACCCCGACCAGATCGGCGTCTACAACAAGGAGGCGGACATCCATCCGCCACGCCCGGACCCTGAGACCGAGGCGCTGACGCATCGCCTCCGGGAGCGCAAGGTCGGCTGGCTGCCCAAGGGCCGTACCTATGGCCTGCCCTACGGCATCACCGTGCCGCGCGGCTCGGTCAACCTGTGGGTGGCGGGACGCTGCGCCTCGGTCGATCGCTTGGCGCACAGCAGTTGCCGGGTGCAGCCGGCCTGCGCAATGATGGGTCAGGCGGCGGGCACGGCGGCGGTGCAGGCGCTGCGCACCGGCCAGCCGGCCCACGACCTCGATACCGAGCAGCTGGTGACCACATTGCGCGCTGCCGGGGCGATCCTGCCGCAATCTGCGCTGTCGCGGACGATGACGCGCGGCGATGGCCACGGCAAGCCGTTTGCGCCGGTCGCCACCTGGGACGACGAGGCGCTGCGCCTGCTGGCGTGAAATCCGCGGGCGCGAGGTCGTGGAGCCAGCACCGCTCCTCGCTTCGCTTCCGCCACGAAGGCCCGAGGTTGTCTGGGATGCAATGGGCATCGGCACGTCCTGCTTGAGCCGCGTCAGCCTCAGGAGATCCTCGCTGCATGGCCACCCCGGCCCTCTTCGATCCGCGCGCCACCACCATCCCGGTGCTGCGCTATCTGGTTGCCCTGGCCGACCATGGCCATTTCGGCCGCGCCGCGGCTGCGGCCGGGGTGGCGCAGTCCACCCTGTCGGCGGTGGTGGCCGACTGGGAGCAGCGCCTGCGCTGCCCGGTGTTCACCCGCGATCGGCGGGGCGTGCATCCGACGCCGGCCGGCGAGCGCATCATCGCTGCGGCGCGCCATGCGCTGGCAGCCCTGGCCGAGGTCGAGGCGGTCGCCGGCAGCGCCAAGCCGCCCTTCTTCGGCCCGGTGCGCCTGGGTGTGATCCCGACCGTGGGGCCCTACGCCCTGCCCTTCGTGACCTCCGCCCTGGCCGAGACCTTCCCTGGCCTCGAACTGCCGCTGCGCGAGGCGACCACCGCCGAGCTGCTGGCGGCGCTGGAAGGCGGCCGTCTCGATCTCGCCCTGCTCGCGCTGCTGCCGGGCATGGAGGCGCGTTGGGCGGTGGCGCCGCTCTACCATGAGCCGTTCCTCGCCGCCCTGCCCGCCCGCCATCCATTGGCCGGCGAGGCGGAGATCCAGCCCGAGGCGCTGTTCGACAGCGGCCTGCTGCTGCTTGATGAAGGCCACTGCCTGCGCGAGCAGGCGATGTCGTTGTGCCGGGCGCGGCCAGGTGCGGGCACCGGCGCCGACTTCCGCGCCACCAGCCTGGAGACGCTGCGCCAGATCGTCGCCGCTGGCGGTGGCACGACCCTGCTGCCGGCCCTGGCGGTCGGTGAACCCGACCCGCGCCTGGCGGTCCGGCCGCTAGCTGGCGGCCCGGGCCGCGACATCGCCCTGATCTGGCGGCGCAACGACCCGCGCGCCGCGGCCTACCAGCAGCTGGCCGGCCCGATCCGCAAGCGCCTGCCGGCGGCGGTCCGCCGGGCCTGATGAACGGGTCCAGGGCACAGCCCTGGCCGCAGCCGCAGGCGAGGATCGGGCGCCGAGCTGCGGTGGCGGCATAGAATCGGCGTAGCCGATGCCGCCACGGTTTCGGAGCGCAGCGACGAAACCGAACTGCGACAAAGCCCGGGGGGCAGGCCCGTAGGGCCGCGGGGGCAAAGCTCCCGAGCTTAAGCTAACTTCTCATGCGGTCTTCGAAGGCGGACAAGGCGACCTTGGCACCATCGCCCATGCTGATGATGATCTGCTTGAAGGGGATCGTCGTCACGTCGCCGGCCGCGTAGATGCCGGGCTTCGAGGTGCGGCCGCGGGCATCGACGACGATCTCGCCGCTCTTCGTCACCTCGACCAGCTCGCGGATGAAGCCGCTGTTGGGGGCGAGGCCGATCTGCACGAAGACGCCGTCCAGCTCGACGCTGCGGATCGTCTTGCTTGGGCGGTCCTCGTAGCGCAGAGAGGTGACCTTGGTGCCATCGCCGACCACCTCGGTGGTACGCGCACTGGTCACCACCGTCACGTTGGGCAGCGAACGCAGCTTGCGTTGCAGCACCGCATCGGCGCGCAGCTGGTCGCCGAACTCGAGCAAAGTCACCTGGCTGCAGATGCCGGCGAGGTCGATCGCCGCCTCGACGCCGGAGTTGCCGCCGCCGACCACCGCCACGCGCCGACCCTTGTAGAACGGGCCATCGCAGTGCGGACAGAAGGCGACGCCGTGGCCAAGATGCTCCTTCTCGCCGGGCACGCCCAGTTCGCGCCACTTGGCGCCGGTCGCGACGATGACCTGCGGGGCGCTGACCGTCTCGCCTCCCTTGAGGTGCAGCACGGTGCGCTCGCCGTGCTCGACCCGTTCGACCAGGCGGTGGTCGAGCACCTGCACCCCGGCCGCGACCAGGTGCTGGCGCATGTCGGCGGCCAGCTTCGGGCCCTCGGTGTAGGGCACTGAGATGAGGTTCTCGATACCCAGGGTGTCCTGCACCTGGCCGCCGATGCGGCCGGCGACCAGGGCCACCTTCAGCCCCTTGCGCGCCGAGTAGATCGCCGCAGCGGCGCCGGCCGGGCCGCCGCCGACCACGGCGAGATCGACGACATGCGCCTGCGCTGGCGCAGTGGATTCGGACTGCCCGACGCGCTCGCCGAGCAGGTCGAGCAGGCCGGCGAGGTCAGCCTTGCCGACATGCAGCAGCTCGTCGCCCTGGAACACCGCCGGCACCCCCTGGATGCCGAGCCGCGCGATCTCGTCCTGGGCCAGGGCGCCGTCGACCATCTCGTGCTGGAAGTCGGGATGCAGCAGGGCCATCAGGTTCAGCGCCTGCACCACGTCCGGGCAGTTGGTGCATTCGAGGGAGACATAGGTGCGCAACCGCACCGGGCCGCGCAAAGCGCGGATGCGCGCCTGGATGCCGGCGTCGGGCAGCCGCCCCTTGCCGTCGGCGTTGAGGATGGCGAGGACCAGCGAGGTGAACTCGTGGCCGTTGGGTGCGCCGCGGAAGGCCACGCCGGTGGGCGCGCCGTCGCGCACCAGGGTGAAGCGCGGCGTCGTGGCCGGGGCGCCCGCCTCGACCACGGCGAGGCGCGGCGAGGTCGCCGCCACGCCGGCGAGCAGCTCGCGCAGCGCTCCCTGGTCGGGATGCGCGGAAGGTGCGAGCACCAGCCGGATCTCGGCCGACAGGTTGGCGAAGACGGAGCGGAGCTGGTTGGTGAGATCGGTGTCGAGCATGGCGTATTCCAGAAAGGGATGTCGGAGGTCATTCACAGGGAGGAACAGAGAGAACAGAGGCGAAGGGATCAGGCTTCGCCTCCGTTGCCTTCGTTCCTCCGTGTGAACAGAGGGCGGATCCTCAGATCTTGCCAACCAGGTCGAGACCCGGCTTCAGCGTGCTGGCGCCCGGCTTCCACTTCGCCGGGCAGACCTCGCCCGGGTGCCTGGCGACGAACTGGGCGGCCTGGATCTTGCGCACCAGCTCGACCGCGTTGCGGCCGATGCCGTTGTCATGGATCTCGGCGATCTTGATCTTGCCGTCGGGGGCGACGACGAAGGTGCCGCGGTAGGCCAGGCCTTCCTCTTCGATGTGCACACCGAAGCCGCGCGTCAGCGTGCCGGTCGGATCGCCGACCAGCGGGTACTGCACCTTCTTCACCGTGTCGCTGGTGTCGTGCCACGCCTTGTGGGTGAAGTGCGTGTCGGTGGACACGCCGTACACCTCGACGCCCATCTTCTGCAGCTCGCCGTACTGCTCCTGCAGGTCGCCCAGTTCGGTCGGGCAGACGAAGGTGAAGTCGGCGGGGTAGAAGAAGAACACCGCCCACTTCCCGCGCACATCGGCGTCGGTCACGGGCTTGAAGGCGCCCTGGTGGTAGGCGGTCGCCGTGAAGGCGGGGAGGGTGCTGTTGATGATCGGCATGGCCGGTCTCCTGGGGTAGGGCGGATGTCCGCCGGTTATGACCCCATTCTAGCCGCCATCAGCCGCGCCCAGGGAGCGGCTATCGATCACCACGATCGACGGCACCGATCGTGGCACGAGCACGAAAACGCAGAAAGGGGAGGCGGTATTCCGCCTCCCCTTTCTACTTGTGGTCCGGAGCTGCGTGAGCCCCTCCGACAAAAAGCCTTACTTGGCGAAGTACTCGATGACCTTCTGGATGTTCACATCGACCGGAACCTGCTCGATGCCGGGCAGGGCTTCGACGGTGACGGCCATGGTGTCGAGGTCGATCTTCAGGCCGGCCGGGCGCTCGCGCACCGGGCTGTTGGCGGTGATGCGCAGGTCTTCGCGGTTGCGCGAGGCCTCGCGGACCTGGAACGAGTCGCCGACGCTCAGGGTCTGGCTGGGCGTCTTGGCGCGCTTGCCGTGCAGGTTGATGTGGCCGTGGCCGATCAGCTGGCGGGCGGCGGGGATGGTGCGGGTCAGACCGGCGCGCCACACCAGGTTGTCGAAGCGCGACTCGAGCAGGCCGATCATGTTGCGGCCGGTGTCGCCGGGCATGCGCTGGGCGCGCTGGAACACGAGGCGCATCGAGCGCTCGGTCAGGCCGTAGTGCAGGCGCAGCTTCTGCTTCTCCTTGAGACGCAGGCCGAACTCGCTGGTCTTGTTCATGCGCTTGGTCGGGCCGTGCATGCCGGGCACGG
>JAIFND010000095.1 GCA_020047915.1 bacterium
AGCAGGCCCTGGACCTTGGCGATGGCGACGCCGTAGTTGGTGATCGGCACGCCGGCGGCGCGGCAGCGCAGGATGCGCGCCAGCACCTCACGGCGATTGGTGGTGCAACTGCCGCAGTGGATCGCCAGGCGGTAATCCGCGAGATCGGCAGGGAAATCGTGGCCGCTGAAGGTGGATATCCGGACCTCGAAGCCCAGATATTGGGTAAGCCAGCGCGGGATCTTCACCCGTCCGATGTCATCGCTGATCGCGTGGTGGGTGCAGCTTTCCGCAATCAGTACACGATCTCCAGGGCGCAGGCGGTCGATCGCCTGGGCGCCAGCGACGAAGGCGTCAAGGTCGCCCTTGTAGCGGGCGAAGAGGATGCTGAACGAGGTGACGGGCACCCCCTCCGGCACGTCGGCGCACACCTTGAGAAAGGCCTGCGAGTCGGTGACGACGAGATCCGGCTTCTGGCCCAGGCGCTTGAGCGTGGTCGCCAGTTCGCGTTCCTTGACCACGATGGCGGTCTGGTCGCCGTCGAGCAGGTCACGGATGGTCTGCACCTGCGGCAGGATCAGGCGGCCCTTGGGCGCCTCCTTGTCGATCGGCACGACCAGCACACACAGCCCGCCCGGCGGCAGCAGGTCGCTGACGATGGCAGGAGGATCGAGCCAGCCGTCCGGCACCGACGCGACCAGCGCTGCGCGCAGCAGATCAAGGCCGGTGCCGGTCGCGGCACTGGTCTCGACCACCTGCTTCACGGTCGGCCGACGACCGGGGCGCACGCGGTCGCACTGGCTGAGCACCGCGACGACAGCGACCTTGGCGGCCTGGAACTCGGCGCACAGCGCGTCCTCGGCTTCGCCCCAGGCGTCGGCCGGCGCGACGATCACGGCGATGTCGGTGCGATCCTTGACCGCCAGGGTCTTGGCGACGCGCATCGCGCCGAGATCCCCCTCGTCATCGAGGCCGGCGGTGTCGATGAGCAGCACCGGCCCGATCGGCAGCAGCTCCATCGCCTTCTCGACCGGATCGGTGGTGGTGCCAGCGACCGGGCTGACGATCGACACCTGCTGGCCGGTCAGGGCGTTGAGCAGCGAACTCTTGCCGGCGTTGCGACGGCCGAAGACCGCGATGTGCAGGCGTGAACCACGGGGGGCGGTGTTCATGGATTGCCCCCCAATCCAAAGGAGGAAGGCGGAAGGCGGAAGGCGGAAGAATCGCTCGCAGGCGTGACGACGAACGTATCTCGGCATGCGCGCGCCAGCGCGCCGCATCCCTTCCGCCTTCCGCCTTCCGCCTTCCGCCTTGCCATGTTCATGCTCCGAGCCTCATCACGGCCGCCGGCGAGGTGAGGGCGTCGAACTCCTCACCCGTCAGCAGTCCCGCATCGATCGCCAGGTCGCGCACCGTGCGGCCGGTGGCGAGGGCCTGGCGCGCGAGTTCACCGGCGCGGTGGTGGCCGAGCTTGCCGCTGATCGCGGTGGCCTGCGCGGTGATCGCGCTGGCGTGGGCGGCGCAGCGGTTGGCGTCGATGGCGATGCCGTCGATGCACTTGGTCGCCAGCGCACCGCAGGCGCGGCGCAGCAGGTCGAGGCCGTTCAGCAGACGGTCGGCGACCAGCGGCAGGTAGGGGTTGATCTCCAGGCAGCCGCGCGCGCAGGCCTGGTTGATCACCTGCTGGTCGCCGAGCACGGCGAGACCGGCCTGCACCACCGACTCGGGGATGACCGGGTTGATCTTGCCCGGCATCAGCGAACTGCCCTCCTGCCGCGCCGGCAGGATCAACTCGCCGATGCCGCCCTGCGGGCCGCTGGCGAGCAAACGCAGATCGTCGCTCATCTTGATCAGGTTGACGGCCAGGGCGCCGAGGATGCCGGCGACCTCGGCAAAGGCGTCGTTATTGGCGGTGGCGTCGATCAGGTTCTCGGCCCGCGCCAGGGGCAGACCGGTGATCGCACGCAGCTCGTCAGTGGCGCGGAAGATGTAGGCACGCGGCGCGCCCAGTGCGGTGCCGGTGGCGGTGCCGCCGAGATTGACCACGCGCAGGCGCTCCTCGCACTTGCTGATGCGCCAGCGGTCGCGACCGAGGGCGTCGGCATAGGCGCCGAAGCGCCGGCCCATGGTCATCAGCACCGCGTCCATCAGCTCGGTGCGGCCGAGGCAGACCACGCTGGCGAAGTCGCGCTCGCGCGCCTGGCATGACTCCTGCAGGCGCACCACCGCGTCCTCCAACGCCTTGCAGCCGCGGATCGCCGCAACCTTGAGCGCCGTCGGATAAGCGTCGTTGGTCGACTGGTGGATGTTCACATGGTCGTGCGGACTGACCAGGGAACGATCGCCGGGCTGGCCGCCCATCAGCTGGCAGGCGCGGTTGGCGATCAGTTCGTTGACCACCATGTTGGTCGAGGTGCCAGCGCCCCCCTGCAGCGCATCGGTGGCCAGGGCGGCATCCCAGCGGCCCTCCATCACCTCGGCGGCGGCCTGCTCGATCGCGGCCAAACGCACGGCGTCAAGCGTCCCGGCATGATGCGCAGCACGCGCCGCGGCGCGTTTCACCGCGCCGAAGGCGCGCAGCAGCTCGCCGTGCACCGGGCGTCCGGCGAGGTCGAAGTTGGCCGAGGCGCGCGCGGCGTGGATGCCGGGCAGGGCGTCAGCGGGCACGGCGACCTCGCCGAGCAGGTCATGCTCAATCCGCAGACCGGACTCGTTCATGGGATTCCCCCGCTGGACGAAAGGCGGAAGGCGGAAGGCGGAAGGCGGAAGAGATGCGCGCAAGCGTCGTCATGGCGAAGCGCGCTGGCGTCCGCCAGCGACCTGCGCGCGTCAGCGCGCCGCGATCCTTCCGCCTTCCGCCTTCCGCCTTCCGCCTTCATAGATACAGGTCCCGCTTGCCCTGGTGGCGGATCTGGTGCAGGCGCTCCTGAACCACCTTCTTCACGCCTGGATCGGCGATCTTCGCCACCTCGTCGGCGATCTTCGCCTCGCCCTGCACGCGCACCGCCGGACTGGCGTGGTCGCAGAGGTATTCCTGGAAGGTGGTGATCGCATTGGGCGTGCACAGCTTCTGGATGAAGCCGGGGATGGCGTACTCCATGAACACCTCGCCGGTGCGGCCCTGGCGGTAGCACGAAGTGCAGAAGGACGGGATGTAGCCCTGATCGACCAGCTTGCCGACCATCTCATCGAGCGAGCGCGTGTCGCCCAGCGCGAATTGCGCGGAATCGAGTTTCTTCTGCTCGACCACCGTCGCGTCGCCCTGCTCGGCATAGCCACCGAGCGCGATGTTGGTGCCGGCGTCGATCTGGCTGACGCCGAAGCTCAGCACGGTGTCGCGGATGTGCGCTGGCTCGCGCGCGGTGCAGATCATGCCGGTGTAGGGCACCGACAGGCGCAGGATCGCGACCAGGCGCAGGAACTCCTCGTCCTTGACCAGCCACTTGGGATCGAAGTTGACGCCCTGGGCGGGCTTGAGGCGCGGGAAGCTGATGGTGTGCGGGCCGACGCCGTGCCGCTTCATGAAGTAGGCGGCGTGGCTGACCAGGCCCATGACCTCGAACTTCCAGTCGTAGAGGCCGAACAGGGCGCCGATGCCCATGTCGTCAATGCCGGCTTCGAAGGCGCGCGACAGGCCATCGAGACGCCACATGTAGTCGCCCTTGCGCGTGCGGGGGTTGTGCACCTGCGCGTAGGTCTGGTGGTGGTAGGTCTCCTGGAAGATCTGGAAGGTGCCGATCTTCGCCTCTTTGACGATCTTGTAGCCGGCGACATCAAGGGGCGCGGCGTTGACGTTGACGCGGCGGATGTCGCCCGCGCCATAGACCGAGCGGATGCTGTCGGCCATGAAGTGCGGGTCGTAGTCGGGGTGCTCGCCGAAGACCACGATCAGGCGCTTGTGGCCCTTGGCCTCCAGCGCCTGGACCTGCTGCGCGATCTGCGCCTGCTCCAGCTCGCGGCGGATCGCTTCGTCGTTGGACGAGCGGAAACCGCAGTAGGTGCAGTCGTTGACGCACTTGTTGCCGATGTAGAGCGGCGCGAACAGCACGATGCGGTTGCCGTACACCGTCTCCTTGAGCTGGCGCGCGGCGGCGAACATCTCCTGCTGCAGGTCCTTGTCCTCGCAGCCGAGCAACACCGCGGTCTCGGCCGGCGCGAGGGGCTGCTTGTCCAACGCCTTGGCGATCAGCTCGCGCACCCAGGTGGCGTCGGCGCCGCGCGCCCGGGTCAGGGTCGCCTCGATCGCGGCGTCATCGATGAAGTCCTCGGCGGTCGGCGAGGGTTCGAGTGCGGGTAGCTTGCTCACGCGGGGATCCTATCGGAAAGGGTCCGCAGGCGCTTGGGAGCCGCCCCGGGGCCTGCACCTATGCACCGGCCGACACTCTCGATGCGCGCGGTGAGGCATGTGTGGCATTGCTCGGCGGTCTCGTTCACACAGGCCTTGTCGGGATAGATCTCGTAGAGTGCTCGATATGCGGGCGGCGTCAGGTTGGGCATCACCACATTGGCGCCCGCTTTCAGGGCATCCTCGCGGCCGGTGTCCTTGTTCAACGTCGCCACCGCCGTCGTCGCCGGGATGTTCGCATCAGGAACGAGCAGGCGCGCCAAGGCGACCATTTTCAGCGCCACGGCGACCGTGTTGGGCACCTGCAGGCCGTGCTCGGCGGCGCCGTCGAAATCGTGCGCCAGCGGCGTCGCGGGATGCGGGATGTAGGGCCCGACCCCGATCATCTCGATGTCGAGGGCCTGGAAGGTCCGCAGATCACGCACCAGATCATCCCAGGTCTGCCCGGGGATGCCGACCATGACCCCGGTGCCGGCCTGGTAGCCGAGGGATTGGAGCTGACGCAACATGGCGATGCGGGGCACCTCGTTCGGCGTTCGACGTTCGACGTTCGGCGTTCCGAACGCTTCCGGATGGATGCGCGCGTAGAGGACAGGGTTACTGGTCTCGAAACGCAGCAGGTAACGGTCGGCGCCGGCGTCGCGCCAGGCGATCAGGTCATCGCGACAACGCTCACCGAGCGACAGGGTGACGGCGAGGCCGGTCTCGCGCTTGATCGTGCGCACCAGATCAGCGATCAGGTCGCGGGTCAGCTGCGCGTCCTCGCCGGCCTGCATCACCACCGTGCCGTAGCCGAGTTCCTTGGCGCGCCGCGCGCAGTCGAGGATCTCGTCGCGCGGCATGCGATAGCGCTGGATGTCCTTGTTGTGGACGCTGATGCCGCAGTAGGCGCAGGCGCGGGCGCAGGCGTTGGACAGCTCGATCAGGCCGCGCAGGTGGACCTCGGGACCGACGGTGGCGGCACGCGCTGCATCAGCGGCGGCGAACAGGCGATCGAGCTGGCGGGGGTCCTCTTCGGTCAGCCAGCCACGCAGCGCGGCGTTATCCATTCCGGCATCAACCGTCCGCATGCGTCCGTCTCCTCGTATGGGAATAATAGATATCCTCATCCGAATGACCAGGGCGTTCCTCTGATCGGCCCGAGCCCTGCACCGGACGCATGCGTATGCATGCATCCGACGGAGGAATGCAACTTACGACAGGACAAAAACCTACGAGATCAACCCTTGGCTGCGAGCGTGGCCCGGCGCGCCGCCGCCTGCTCGGCCTGGATGGCGGTCAGCGCGATGGTGTAGACGATGTCATCGACCAGGCAGCCGCGCGACAGGTCGTTCACCGGCATGTCGAGACCCTGCATCATCGGACCGATAGCGACGGCGTTGGCGCTGCGCTGCACCGCCTTGTAGCTGACGTTGCCGGTGTTGAGGTCGGGGAAGATGAACACCGTCGCCTTGCCGGCGACCAGCGACTTCGGCGCCTTCGACTTGGCGACGTCGGCCATCACCGCGGCGTCGTACTGCAACGGGCCGTCGATGAGCAGGTCGGGACGACGCGTCTGGGCGAGCTTGGTCGCCTGCACCACCTTCTCGACATCAGCGCCGGTGCCCGAGGCGCCGGTCGAGTAGGAGAGCATGGCGACGCGTGCCGGGATGCCGAAGGCCAGGGCGCTGTCGGCCGACTGGATGGCGATATCGGCCAGCTGCTCGGCGTTGGGATCGGGGTTCACCGCGCAGTCGGCGAAGACCACCACCTGGTCGGGCAGGCACATAAAGAAGCACGACGAGGCCAGGGTCATGCCCGGGGCGCACTTGATGATCTGCAGGGCCGGACTGATGGTATGCGCGGTCGTATGCACGGCGCCAGAGACCAGGCCGTCGGCCTTGCCAAGCTTCACCATCAGCGTGCCGGGCATGATCGTGTCGGCCAGCGCCTCGCGCGCCTGGTCGGGAGTCAGGCCCTTCTTCTTGCGCATCTCGCACAGGATGGGGATGAACTCGTCCATCAGCGAGCGGTGATCGACAATCTCGATCGAACCGGGCAGCTTGACACCGGCCTTGTCGGCGGCAGCGCGCACCTCGTCGGGCACGCCGAGCAGCACGCAACGCGCGATGCCCTTGTCATGGCAGATCGCTGCGGCCTTCAGGGTGCGCGGTTCGGTGCCTTCGGGCAGGACTATGCGCTTGTGCGCGGCGCGGGCACGTTCGATCAGGGCGTAGCGGAAGGCTGGCGGCGAGAGGCGCGTCTCGCGTTTGGCGCCAGCGACCTGATCGAGCCAGGTCTGGTCGATGCCGCCCGCGACATTGCCCATGGTGTTCTGCAGGCGCTCGCGGTCATCGACCGGGATCTCCAGATTCGAGCGGCCGATCGCCAGGGCGGTGTCGAAGGCACCGACCGCGGTGCGCAGGACCGGCAGTTCGGTGGACAGGGCCGGGCGACACAGCTTGAGGATGCGTTCCTCGAGGTCACCGCCGCCGCACAGCAGCAGGCCGGCGAGCTTGACGCCATCGACCGCGGCGAGGCTGGCCGCCATGAGGATGTCGTCGCGACCGGCCGGCACGATGACCAGGGTCTCGGGGCGGAACAGGTCGAGGGCGAACGGCACGGTCATGCCGCACAGCGCGACATGGCGCACGCGGCGGCCAGCTTCGCCCACCGCCATGAACGAGGCACCGATGGCGTCGGCGACATCGGCGATGCGCGGCAGGGCGCAGTCCTCGTCGGCAGGGATGAAGCCGACCAGCTTCAGGCCAGCCTCGACTGCCAGTTCACGATACCGTTGATGCAGCGGAGCCAGGTCCTCACGCTCATCCTCGCGGTGCGGCTCATGCAGCAGGCCGCGTCCAGTGTCGCCGACCCGGTTGACGATGAGGGCCGCCGGCCGGTCGAGGCCGAAACCGTTGGCAGCGATATGCACGCCTTCGACCACGGTCGCAGGAGGCAGGCCGCCAGGTGCGCACACCAGGACGAGTTCGGCATCCAGCGCCTTGGCCATCAGGCTGTTCACGCGCGTCGCATGCACCATGCCGGCATCCGGCACCATGCCTTCAACCACCAGGATGTCCGCACCCTTGGCCGCCTTCTGGCACAGCGCGACGACCATTTCCATGAGATCCTGGTCGCGGCTGTCGCCGAGCATCTCGTCGGCTTCAACGCGGGCGATCGGTTCGGGCGGGCGCAGGTTCGTTCCGGCGGTGATCAGCGCGCGCGAGCGGTCCGGCGTACCGTCGGCCGGCTGCGCGATCGGCTTGACGAAGGCCACCCTGCGACCGGTCCGCTCGAAGGCATGCACCAGACCCAGGCAGACCGAGGTCAGGCCTACACTGCGGCCGGCGGGAGCGACGAGGATCGTGGGCATGGGGGACTCCGATGGGGCTGGAGGCTGGAAGCTGGAGGCTGGAGGCTGGAGGCTGGCTGCAGGCAGGAGTATCTGTGAAAAGCATCACGGCCAGCGGGGTAGCGCCGGCCGTGATGCGGATGCGTCAGCCAGATCCTGGTCAATGCGGCGGGCCGCTTCCAGCCTCCAGCTTCCAGCATCCAGCCGTACCAGCGCGTCAGCGCTGGTACTTCGGCCGCGGGGTGTAGTGCGTGTGCAGGAGGTGGTGGCTCTTCTCCGACAGCGGCTTGCCCAGGTACTCGTCGTAGAGCTTCTGGATGTACGGATTGTCGTGGCTGCAGCGCCACAGACCCGCGACGTCCTCCTGGTACAGACCCTTGGCCCGAGCGATGCGCAGCTCGTCGGTCACACCGTAGGGCTGGCCACCGCCGCCGACGCAGCCGCCGGGGCAGGCCATCACCTCGATGAAGTGCCAGGGAGGCGGCAAACCCTTCTGCTTCGCCTCGCGCACCTTGTTGATCACGTACTCGACATTTCCGAGGCCGTGGGCGACCGCGATGCGCACCTGCTTGCCAGCCACTTCGAGGACGCCTTCCTTGACCCCCTTGAGGCCACGCGTGACTTCGAAATCAACACGCGGCGGAGTGGTGCCAGTGACCAGCTTCAAGGCAGTGCGGATCGCCGCCTCCATCACGCCGCCGGTGGCGCCGAAGATGGTGCCGGCGCCGGAGTAGGCACCGAGGATGTGATCAGGCTGCTCCTCAGGGATCGACTGCATGTCGATGCCAGCCTGCTTGATCATGCGCGCCAGTTCGCGCGTCGTGATCGACACATCGACATCCTGGTAGCCCGACGACTTCATGTCGTCGTTGCGCTGGATCTCATACTTTTTGGCCGTGCACGGCATGACCGAGACCATGTAGATCTTCTTGGCGTCGGTCTTGATCTTCTCGGCGTAGTAGGTCTTCGACAGGGCGCCGAGTACTTCTCCATGAAGTCCACCCAGGCCGGGCAGCAGCTGGTGATCAGCGGCAGTTCGCCCTTGCCGTGCGCGAAGCGCTCGACGAACTCGGTGCCTTCCTCGAGGATGGTGAGGTCGGCGCCGAAGTTGGTGTCGAACACCGCCTTGAAGCCCATGCGGCGCAGGGCCGCGTAGATCTTGCCGGTCAGGTTGGTGCCCGGCTTGAAGCCGAAGGCTTCGCCGATCGCCACGCGTACGGCGGGTGCGATCTGCACCACGCAGTGCAGTTCGGGGTCCATCAGCTTCTGCCATACATCCGGACCCTCGTCGTATTCGACGATCGCGCCGGTCGGGCAATGCGCGCTGCACTGGCCACACTTCACGCACGGGCTCTCGGCCAGACTGATGTCGCCAGCCGGGGCGATGCGCGTCTCGATGCCGCGTTCCATGAAGGTCAGGGCCCAGACGTTCTGGTCCTTCTGACAGACCTGGATGCAGCGACCGCAGGAGATGCACTTGCGTGGATCGAGGGTGACCGCACGGGTGGTCTCATCGAGCGGCAGGTCGGGTACGATGTTGTCGAGATCCGATCTCTCGATGTTGAAGTCGGCGCACATCGTCTGCAGTTCGCAGTTCTGGTTGCGCGAACACGTGACGCACTCGTTCGGGTGCTTCGACATGATCATCTCGACGATGCCACGCCGCACGTTCACGATCTCGGGATCGTGGGTCACGATGTCCATGCCGTTTTCGAGCGGCGTGCAGCAGGCGCGCAGCGTCCGGCCGGTGGCCTTGATGCGCACGATGCAGATGCCGCACGCGGCGGTGTGGTCGAGATCCGGGTGCTTGCACAGCGCCGGGATCTTGATCGACACCTTCTTGGCCGCTTCGAGGATCGAGGTGCCCTCGGCGACTTCGATCGGGATGCCGTTGATGATGGCTTTGACCGTCATGGTCGGTTTCCTTAGGGTTCGCTTTGGGTTACTTCTTGGTCGCCGGGACGAGGCGCTCGGTCCACTCGGACTCGAAGTAGCGCAGCGCCGACAGCACCGGGTTGGGCGTCGTCTGGCCCAGCGCGCACAACGAGCCGCGCTGCATGGTCAGGGCGATGCGGCGGATCTTGGCGATGTCCGCAGCGGTGCCCTTGCGCGCCACGATCTTGTCGATCGTGCGCAGCATCTGCGTGCCGCCGATGCGGCAGGGTGCGCACTTGCCGCAGCTCTCATCGACCGAGAAGTCGAGATAGAAGCGTGACAGCTCGACCGTGTTGTCGCTTTCGTCCATCACGATCATGCCGCCCGAGCCCATGATCGAGCCGAGCTTGCCCAGGTCTTCGTAGGTGATCGGCGTGTCGAGCAGGTTCTCGGGGATGAGACCGCCGGACGGTCCGCCGGTCTGCACCGCCTTGATCGGCTTGCCCGACGAGGTGCCGCCGCAGATGTCCATCACCACCTGGCGCAGCGTGGTTCCCATCGGGATCTCGATCAGGCCGGAGACCTTGACCTTGCCGGTGACGGCGAAGACCTTGGTGCCCTTGCTGCGGCCGACGCCGATGGCGCCGAACCAGGCGCCGCCGCGCAGCACGATCTGCGCGATGTTGGCCAGGGTCTCGACGTTGTTGACCATCGAGGGCTGGTCCCACAGGCCCTTCTGGGCCGGGTAGGGCGGACGCGGACGTGGCGTGCCACGCAGACCTTCGATCGAGGCGATCAGCGCGGTCTCCTCGCCGCACACGAAGGCGCCGGCGCCGAGGCGGATCTCACAGTCGAAGTCGAAGCCGGTGCCGAGGATGTTCTTGCCGAGCAGGCCGTTGGCGCGCGCCTGCTTGATCGCCTTCTCGATGCGCTCGATGGCGAGGGGGTATTCAGCACGGATGTAGAAGATACCCTGCGAGGCGCCGATGACCCAGCCGCCGATGATCATGCCTTCGATCACGGCATGCGGGTCGCCTTCGAGGACCGAGCGGTCCATATAGGCGCCCGGGTCCCCTTCGTCACCGTTGCAGATGATGTACTTCTGCTCGCCGGGCCGGCTGGCACGGGTCAGCTTCCACTTCATGAAGGTGGGGAAGCCGGCGCCGCCGCGGCCGCGCAGGCCAGAGGTCTCGAGCTCGCTGATCACCTGCTCAGGCGTCATCGCGGTCAGCGCCTGCTTGGTGGCCTGGTAGCCGTCGCGGGCGATGTACTCGTCGAGGCTCTCAGGGTCGATCACGCCGCAGTTGCGCAGCACGATGCGGTACTGCTTGCCGGGCACCGGCTTCTCGGAACTCATCTCGCCGACCGAGGGCACCTTGAAGGCTTCGACCACGCGGCCGCCCTTGACGTGCTTCTCGACGATCTCGCGCGCAGCTTCGACGGTGACGCGGCCATACTGGGTCGGGGCGGCACCGCCGACACTGACCTCGACCAGCGGCTCCAGGGCGCACATGCCCGAGCAACCGGTCTTGACAATCTGGGCGTCGAGGCCGGCCTTGGCGACCTCTTCCTTGATCGCGGCCATCACCGGCTGGGCCCCGGCGGCATCACCGCAGGTGTTGAGGCCGACCTTGATGATCGCCTTCTTGGCCGTGGCGGCGAGCAGCTTCGCCTTGTGGGCGTCGAGATCGGCGGGGGTGAACTTGGGCATGGGTCAGGCTCCCTTGGTGCAGGCGTAGACCTGGTCGACGACGTCAGCCGCCTTGACCTTGGCCAGCACCTTCTCATTGACGGTGACGACAGGGGCGAGGCCGCAGCAACCGATGCAGCGGACCTGCTGGAGATGGAACTGCTTGTCCGGGGTGGTCTCGCCGGCCTTCACCCCGAGCTTGTCGGAGAGCTTGGCGATGATCTCGGGCGCGCCCTTGAGGTAGCAGGCGGTACCCATGCACACCGAGATGATGTGCTTGCCCGGAGCTTCGAGTTTGAAGTAGTTGTAGAAGGTGATGACCTCGTAAATGCGTGCGAGGGGCACGTCGAGGTGCTTGCCCAGTTCCTGCGCGGCGTCGCGCGGCACGTAGCCGTAGCGGCCCTGGAGGTCGTGCAGCGCCATGATCAGGCTGCCACGCTTGTCCTTCCACTTCTTGGCTATGGTTGCGAGATCAGCTGGTCCGGCGGCTGCGGCCATGGGCGGCTCCTTGCGGGTGTCCGCGCGCAGCCTGACTGCGAGCCCCCTCGTGGACAAAAGGATTTCTAGGTCCTTTAGTCTTTATGTCATACACGCATCGGACAACACCCGATCCGTGCAACGATCTGCATAGTTCGACCTGCTATACGCTTTATGTATGTCAGTCTGACGGACTTTCGGCAAGCACCCCCCGGGGGTATTGCAGACTGCGCATGTCCTCTACGCTGCCACCTTCCCAACTCGTATGGACCCCCAACTCCCCCTCGCAGCCCCGACCGCAAGCGCTTACGGCGCCTGGCTCAGCGTCCTGGTCATCGGCCTGCTGGCCGTGGCGGTGGTCGGCGGAGCCCTCGTTGCAGTTCGTCTGGTCACGCGCGTGGTGGATCGCATCACCGACTCGAAGCAGCGCCTGAGCACCTACGAGTGCGGCGAGGCCCCGGTCGGCTCGGCGTGGTTCCGCTTCAACAACCGCTTCACCACCGTCGCCCTGACCTTCCTGATCTTCGATGTCGAACTGGCCCTGCTCTGGCCGATCCTGCCGCGCTGCCTCGACTGGGTCGGCAACGGACAGGCGCTGGCGGCTTTCATCGAGATCACCGCCTTCGCCGGCAGCCTGGCCATTGGCCTGGCGTGGGTGGCGGCTGGCGGCGGATTCATCTGGGACCGCAAGGTGTCCGATGACTGAGATCATCAAGCCCGGCAACGACGAGCAGGTGTTTACCACCACGGTTGATGAATTCCTCGCCTGGGGCAAGGAGAACTCGCTGTTCTACCTGCTCTTCGCCACCGCCTGCTGCGGCATCGAACTGATGCAGACCGGCGGCCCGCGCTACGATGTGGACCGCCTCGGCATGATCCCGCGCGCCACGCCGCGCCAGGCAGACCTGATGATCATCGCCGGCACCATCACCCACAAGATGGCCAGCCGCGTGCGGACCCTGTGGGAGCAGATGACCGAGCCGCGCTGGGTCGTGTCGATGGGCTCGTGCGCGAACAGCGGCGGTCCGTTCAGCAAATACAGCTACTCGGTGCTCAACGGGGTGGACAAATACATCCCGGTCGATGTGTACATCCCGGGCTGCCCGCCGCGCCCCGAGGCGCTGATCGACGGCGTGATGGCGCTGCGCGAACGCGTGCGCAAGTACCGCACCGTCGGCATCCGCGACAAGGATCCGCATGTGGTGCAGGGCGCGGATTGCGCGTTCGGATCGCATCCAGGCAAAGCTTCAAGCTTGGAGCTTGGAGCTTCGAGCCCGCAAGGGCCCAAGGCATGACCTCGGCCGCACCTGCGGGCTCAGAGCTTCAAGCTCCAAGCTCAAAGCTCGACAACGCCGCCATCGCCGAGCGCGTCATCGCCGCCCACCCCACCGTGGCGGCGAGGTCGTCCGACAACGGTCAACCCTACCTGCTGGTGCCGCCGGCCGAGATCGTGCGTGTCGCCACCCTGCTGCGTGATGATGCGGCTCTGCGCTTCGACTCGCTGATGGACCTGACCGGCTGGGATCTGTCGAAGTACCCCGCCACCCCACCGTCCAGCGATCTCGTTGTCGCCTACTTCCTGCACAGCCTGGCCCACCGCCACCACCTGACCGTCAAGGTGCAAGTGCCACGCGAAGCCGCCGAGGTGCCCACCGTCAGCGGCGTCTGGGCGGTGGCCAACTACTTCGAACGCGAGGTATGGGACCTGCTCGGCGTGCGCTTCGCGGAACATCCCAACCTCAAGCGCATCATGACCCCGGACGACTGGATCGGGCACCCGCTGCGCAAGGACTACGCCTACCCGCAGTCCTACAACGGCGTCGCCCACCTGCGCGAGGGCCAGCGCTTCGAACCCCCGCCCGCGCCGAAGCCGGCTGCCGCTGCGCCCCCTGCCGCTCCCCCCGCCCCCCGCCCCCCGCCCCCCGCCAGCGGCGGCGGAGCCGCCGCCCCATGAGCAGCGACCTCGCGATCGAGTCCGCCGGCGGCGAGCGCATGCGCATCAACATGGGGCCGCACCACCCGGCGACGCACGGGGTGCTGCGCCTGATCGTCGAGTGCGACGGCGAGATCGTCAGTTCGGCCACCCCCGACCACGGCTACCTGCACCGCTCGATCGAGAAGATCGGCGAGTGCGTCGAATGGCCGATGTTCGTGCCCTACACCGACCGCGTGGACTACGTCTGCGCGATGAACGCCAACCTCGCCTACTGCGTGGCGGTCGAGAAGCTGCTGGCGACCGACAAGACGACAGCAGTGCAGGTGCCGCGCCGCGCCGAAGTCATCCGCGTCATCGTCGCCGAACTGAACCGCATCTCGTCGCACCTGGTCGCGGTCGGCGCCATGTCGATGGACCTCGGCGCCTACACCCCCTTCCTGCACGGCATCGCGCAGCGCGAGGGAGTGAACGACATCTTCGAGAAGCTGTGCGGCCAGCGCCTGACCTACAACTACATCACCATCGGCGGCGTCGGCTTCGACCTGCACACCGGAGCGGTCGAGGAGATCGAGTCGTTCCTGGCGCAGTTTGAAAAGGAAATGATCCGCTTCAACAAGCTGATCACCACCAACACGATCTTCCGCGACCGCTGCGCCGGCATCGCTGTGATCAGCGCTGCCGAAGCGGTGGCCTACGGCCTGGTCGGCCCCAACCTGCGCGGCAGCGGAGTGGACTGGGATATCCGCCGTGACGAGCCCTACGGCATCTACGGTGAACTCGGCGTGCGCGTGCCGGTCGGGCAGGGCTATGCCGGCCGCACCGGCAAGGTCGGCGACTGCTACGACCGCTTCATCGTCCGCCTGCTGGAGATCAACGAGTCGGTGCGCCTGATCCGCGCCGCGCTCAAGCTGCTGCCGCCCGCTGCCGAGAAACCGGCTGATCCGGTCGGCGGCTTCCAGGCCGATGTCGCCAAGGCGCTGCGCAAGCCGCCCAAGGGCGAGATCCGCGTGCGCACCGAGGCGCCGCGCGGCGAGATGGGCTATGTGATCGTCAGTGATGGTACCAAGACACCCTACCGCGTGCGCTGCCGCACCGGCTCGTTCACCGCCTGCAGCATCTTCAACAAGCTGATGAAGGGCATCTTCTTGGCCGACATCGTCACCGTGATCGGGTCGTTCGACATCGTGGTGCCGGAGATAGACCGATGAAGGAAAGGCGGAAGGCGGAAGGCGGAAGGCGGAAGGATTGCGGCGCGCTGACGCGCGCAGGCCGACACGCCCGTACATCCGCGCCTGCGAGCATCTCTTCCGCCTTCCGCCTTCCGCCTTCCGCCTTGGTGGAGGTCCCATGACCCTCGGCCCCGCAGTTGATGCCCTGGCCCAGTGGCTATCCGGCCCCGACCCGGCGTGGTGGGCGGTCGGTGCGGCGATCGTTGCCGTGTGGGTCCTGCCTGTCCTGGCCGTGGTCTTCCCGGTCGCGGCGATCGGCCAGATCATCGAGCGCAAGGTCGCGGCGGCGATGCAGCGCCGGCACGGCCCGAACACCGTCGGCATCGATGGCATCGTCCGCCTGGTGGTGCGCCTCGGCGGCTTCTTCCTGCCGCGCGCCAGCCAGGACCGCCTGGTCGAGCGCATCTGCGCCCTGCCCGGTCTCGGCCTGCTGAAAGTCCTCGGCCTCGGCCAGCTCGCCGCCGATGGCGTGAAGATGATCGGCAAAGAGGACTTCATCCCGGCCGGCACCGACGGACTGATCTTCCGCGCCGCGCCCTATCTCGCACTGACCGGCGCCTTCCTGCCCTTCGCCGTCATCCCCTTCGCCCAGGATCTCGTCGCCCTGGAAGTGCCGGTCGCGGCGCTCTACGCCCTGGCGGTCAGCGGTGTCACCGTGATCGCCCTGCTGATGGCCGGCTGGGGCAGCGGCAACAAGTTCTCGCTGCTCGGCGGCATGCGCGCCGTGGCCCAGGTCATCTCCTATGAGATCCCGGTCGGCCTGGCCATCGCCGGCGTGGTGCTGTGGTGCGGCACGATGGATCTGCACCAGATCGTCGCCCACCAGTACAACGGGGAGTGGTACAGCTTCCTCGGCTGGAACATCGTGCAGAGCCCCTTCCTGTTCCTGCTCGCCTGCATCCTGTTCTTCGGCGGCCTCGCAGAGTGCCAGCGTACCCCCTTCGACATGGCCGAGGCGGAGAGCGAACTGGTCAGCGGCTTCAACACCGAGTACTCGGGCCTGCGCTGGGGCATGTTCGCGATGGCCGAATACACCGAGATGATCCTGGTCGGCTGCCTGGTCAGCACCTTGTTCCTCGGCGGCTACCAGTCGCCGATCGGCGAGAACTGGATCATCACCCTGGCACCGTGGCTGCAGACCATCCTGCATGTCGGCATCTTCGCCGCCAAGTTCACCGCCTTCGTCGTGCTGATGGTGTGGATCCGCTGGACACTGCCGCGCTTCCGCGTCGATCAGGTGATGCGTCTGTGCTGGCTGACCCTGGTGCCGCTCTGCCTGGTCTGCCTGTTCGGCCTCGCCCTGACCATGCTGCTGGCCAATGGCACCGTGACTGGCGCCGCCTTCGGCCGTCTGCCCGCCATGCAACACCTCGCCCTCGGACCGGTCGGCTACCTGCTCGCCTGGGCCATCCCGGTCGCGGTCGCCGTGGTCCTGATCGTCCTCGCCCGCCGCAAGTATGGCCAGATGCATCCGGCGCTACGTGAGCTGACGGGAGGTGCTTCGTGACCACCGTCCAAAGCTGGAGGCTGGAGGCTGGAGGCTGGAGGCCCGCAGGCGTAGCCGTGCGGATCGCCAGCGACCACCTCGGCAGCTTCCAGCTTCCAGCTTCCAGCTTCCAGCCAGGGGCAATCCCATGATCCTCGCCTGGGTCAACGGCATCTACGAAGGCGTCGATTCGTTCATTGGCGGCATGCGCCTCACCGCGCGCTTCCTGGTCGAGAACCTGCGCGGCCAGGGTGGCGCCACCGCCGTCACCCGCCAGTACCCGCAAGAGCCGGCCGTGGTGGTCGGCAATCGCGTGCGTGGCCACCTGTTCAACAAAGCCGAGATCTGCATCGTCTGCCATGCCTGCGACAAGGCCTGCCCGGTCGATTGCTTCGTGATGGATGGCGAGCGCGACGAGAACAACAAGATGCGCGCCTCGCGCTTCGACATCGATCTGTCGAAGTGCATCTACTGCGGCCTGTGCGTACGCGCCTGCCCGACCGACTCGCTGTCGATGACCACCGGCTTCGAGGTCGATCCGCACCAGGACGCGGCGCGCTACCTCTTCCGCCGCTCGTCCGACCAGCTCGACAAGCATCTCGACGAACCGGATGTCGTGCGCATGGCCCGCCTCGCCAACCAGCCGCGTGAGGGCCTGGCGGCCGACGACCGCGCCTGGCTCGACGGCATCGTCAATCCGGCCGGCGAGCACCTCATCGGCATGTACGGCATGGGTTACTTCACGCCCGAGCAGAAGGCCAAGGCCGACGCCGAACGCGAGCGCAAGAAGAAGGAGAAGGAGGCTGCTGCCGCGGCAGCGAAGGCGGCCAAGGCCGCGCTGGAGAAGGCGGCCGCCGAGAAGGCCCTGGCCGAGAAGGAAGCCGCCGCTGCGGTCGCGAAGCCCGAGGCCGGCGCATGATCGAGAACCTCCTCTTCTGGACCTGCTGCCTGGTCACCGTCACCGGCGCGATCGGCGCGGCGACGATGCGCAACCTGTTCCATGCTGCGCTGATGCTCGGTCTGTGCCTGGCCGGTGTCGCCGGGCTCTACCTGTTCCTGGAAGCCAGCTACCTAGCGTGCATCCAGGTCATCGTCTACATCGGCGGCATCCTCGTGCTGGTGCTCTTCGCCACCCTGTTCAGCAGCGACATCAAGGGCGCGGTGCAGCGCACGCCGCTGTGGCTGCGCCTCTCCGGCCTGGTCGGGGCCGGCCTCGCCGCGCTGGTCGCCGGTCGCCTGGCGCAGATCGCCATCGCGCATGCCGCCAACCTCGACCGCACACGGTCGCAACCCGGTCAACTGCCCGATGTCATCGACGGCACGCGCGCGATTGGCGACCTACTGGTCGGTCCCTGGCTGGTACCTTTCCTCGTCGCCGCGATGTTGCTGACTGCCGCCCTGGTCGGCGCGGTGGCCATCGTGACGCGCTACCGGAGGAAGCCGTGAGCATTCCCGGCCCCGATTCGCTCAGCGCCTACCTCGGCGTCGCCGCCGTGCTGTTCTCGGCCGGCGTGCTGGCGATGGCCACCAGGCGCAACGCCATCGGCGTGCTGCTCGGCCTCGAACTGATGCTCAACGCCGCGGCATTGCAGTTCGCCGCCTACGGCCGTTTCCGCGCCGACGGCCTCGACCCCCAGGGCCAGACCGCCGCCGTGTTCGTCATCGTCGTCGCCGCCGCCGAGGCAGCCGTCGCCCTCGCGCTGCTGTTTGCAGTGTACCGCACCAGCAAGGATGTGGATCTGGAGCAGACCCGGGAGCTGCGGTCATGAGGGGCATTGCCAGGGCTGGAAGCTGGAAGCTGGAAGCTGGAAGCCCGCAAGTCCAGCCGACGTACTCGGTGCCTCCAGCCTCCAGCCTCCAGCCTCCAGCCGCGTGGCCAAAGGCCACGCCATGATTCCCGCCTGGCTCTCCTCCGCGATCCTGCTCGCCCCGCTCGCCGCCGCCGTGCTGACGCTGCTGGTGCCGCGTTCGCGCCCTGCCCTGGCGCACGGCCTCGCCGCCGGCGTGATGGCCGGCTGCACCGCCCTGGCCGTATGGCTCGCCACGCTGATCGTGCCGGGCGGCGTGGCCTATCAGGGACCGCACCTGCCGTGGCTCGATCTTGGCGGCCTGGTCCTGGGCGTCGGCACCTTCGTCGATCCGATGGGTGCGATCATGGCCGTGATTGTCGGCCTGCTCGCGACCCTGGTCCTGATCTACAACGCCTGGTACATGCACGATGACGAGCTGGCGGGTCGCTTCCCGTGGCAGTTCAGCCTCTTCGTCTTCGCCATGCTGACCGTCGTGCTGGCCGACAACCTGTTCATGTCCTTCGTCGGCTGGGAACTGGTCGGCCTGGGCAGCTATTTATTGATCGGCTTCTGGTTCGCCAAGCCGGCGGTGAAGGACGACGCCTTCTACCAGCAGATGAAGGGAGCCGGGGCGCGCGGCATCCTCGAAGACCGCCTGAGCCCGGCCCACGCCCAGCTCAAGGCCTTCGTGATGAACCGGGTCGGCGACGCCGGCTTCCTCATCGGCATCGGCGCGCTGCTGGCGGCCGGTGTCGCCAGCGGCGTCCGCGAGCCGCTGACCTGGAGCAACCTCGCGCTGATCGCCCAGGGCGGCGCCCTGCCCGGCACCTTCCTGGGACTCAGCGGCAGCGAACTGCTGACCCTGGCCTGCCTCGGCATCTTCTGCGGCGCGGTCGGCAAGAGCGCGCAGTTCCCGCTGCACACCTGGCTGCCGGACGCGATGCAGGGCCCGACCACCGCCTCGTCGATCATCCACGCCGCGACCATGGTGGCGGCCGGCGTCTTCCTGGTCGCGCGCTGCTACCCGCTGTTCACCCCCGACGCGCTAGCCGTGGTCGGCTGGATAGGTGGCATCACCTGCCTGCTGGCCGCCTCGATCGCCTGCGTGCAGTGGGATCTCAAGGCGGTGCTGGCCTACTCGACGGTCAGCCAGCTCGGCCTGATGTTCGTCGCCCTCGGCGCCGGTGCGGCGGCCGGCGGCCAGGCGGCCGGCATCGGCCACCTCTTCACCCACGCGCTGTTCAAGTGCCTGCTGTTCCTCTGCGCCGGCTCGGTCATCCACGCCTGCGCCGGGCATCAGGACCTGCACCGCATGGGCGGGCTGATGCGGCGCATGCCGATCACCGCCGCCTGCGCCGGGGTGGCGGTGCTGGCGATCATCGGCGCCCCCTTCTTCAGCGGCTTCTGGTCGAAGGACGCGGTGCTGGCCGCCGCCCTGCTGCACGGCCAGACCGCCGGCGGCGCGGCCTGGGGTCCCTTCCTGCTCGCCTGCGCCGGTTCGCTGCTGACCGCCGGCTACATGCTGCGCTGGTGGATCCGCATCTTCGCCGGTCACGAACGCGACCACGCGGTGTGCCACCACGCGCACGATCCCGCCTGGTACGCCAGCGCCGTGCTGATCGTCCTGGCGCCCTTCACGGTCATGTTCGTGTGGAGCCCCTGGCTCGGCCACGCCCTCGGCGCGCCGCACTCTGAAGCGCACGCGCACGCCCACCATAGCGCCATGCTGGTGGCCAGCGGCCTGCTGTTGGTCGGTGGCGGATTCGCGGTGCTGGCCTTCTGGTGGAAGGATGCGATCGCCGCCGCCGCGGCCCGCGCCCTGCGCCCGCTGCACAATGCCTGCGGCGAACTGTGGGGCATCGACCGGCTGTGGGATGTGCTGTTCACGCGCGGCCTCGGCGCCGGGCTGGCCCGGGTCAGCGCCGTCCTCGACCTCGGCACCCGCGACCGCCTCGCCAGCCTGGAAGGCGCCGCGCCATCCAAGCTCAGCGATGCGCTGTCCCTCGACGGGTTGATCGATGGCATCGGCCGCACCTGCCGCCAGATCGGCCTGAGCAGCGCCGCCTGGCATGACGGCCGCCTCGGCGCCTACATTGGCCTCGCGGCGGTCATTGGTGCGGCGATCCTGCTGCTGGGAGTGCTGCTATGAGGCTGGAAGCTGGAGGCTGGAGGCTGGAGGCTGCAATGCACCAGGAAGCGCAACCATGATCGGTGCGTTGACCTGGAGTGTCGTCGCCCCGCTGGCCTGCGGCGCCCTGTGCCTGCTGCCTGGGCGCGCCGCGCGCTGGTTCGCGCTGTTCGGCGCACTGGTGCCGCTGGCCGTCGGACTGGCCGCACTGGGCGACTTCGCACGCCATCCCGGTGCCGACTTCCGCCTCGTCGAATCCTATCCGTGGGCGGCGTCGGTCGGTGCCGGCTGGACGGTGGGCGTCGATGGCATCGGCGCGGCGATGCTCGCCCTGTCCGGCCTGGTCGCCGCCATCGCCACGATCAGCGCCTGGAACGAGACACGCAACCCACGCGTCTATCACGCCCTGGTCATGCTGCTGCTGGCGGCGATGAACGGCGTCTTCGTCACCCTCGATCTGCTGGTCTTCTACGTCTGCTGGGAGGTCATGCTGGTGCCGATGCTCGCCCTGATCGGCGTGTGGGGCGGCGAGCAGCGGCGCTACGCGGCGCTCAAATTCTTCGTCTACACCCTGGCCGGCAGCGTGCTGATGCTCGCCATGCTGATCATGCTGTGGAACCGCACGCCGGCCGGCGGCCGCACCGTGGCGGTGCAGGCGATCGAGATCCAGGCCCACAGCCACGACGGCGGCGCGACGTTGCACGGCCTGCCGGTCGAGCGTTTCAGCGACGGCAGCGTCAGCGTCACCGTGCCGCGCGGCTTCGATCTGCGGCATCTGCAACTGCAGTGGCGCACCTGGGAGGGCGAACGCGTGCTCGGCATGTCGCTGGCCGCCTTCGGCTTCCTCGCCGTGCTGCTGGCGGCGCTGGTCAAGGTGCCGGCGGTGCCGCTGCACACCTGGCTGCCGCACGCGCATGTGCAGGCGCCGACCGCGATCAGCGTGCTGCTGGCAGGCATCCTGCTGAAACTCGGCGTCTATGCCCTCTACCGCCTGGCCTGGCCCCTGTTCCCGGCCCAGGCCCTGCACTGGGGCTGGCTGATCGGCGTGATCGGCGTGATCGGCATCCTGTGGGGCGCGTGGGTCGCCCTCGGCCAGCGCGACCTCAAGCGCCTGGTCGCCTATTCGTCGGTCAGCCACATGGGCTTCTGCCTGCTTGGCCTGGCCGGCCTGACCGCCGCCGGAGCCACCGGCGGCATGGTCCAGGCGGTCACGCACGGGCTCGGCTCGTCGCTGCTCTTCCTGTTGGTCGGCGTGATCTACGACCGCGCCCACCACCGCAATGTCGATGGCTTCGGCGGCCTCGCCACGCCAATGCCGCGCTATGCCTGGATCCTGCTCATCGCCGCCCTGGCCGGCGCCGGCCTGCCCGGCCTGGCCGGCTTCGTCGGCGAGGCGATGGCTCTGTTCGGCAGCTTCACCGCCGGCGGCCCCTTCCCGTGGCTGGGCGCCCTGGCTGCGCTGTCGGTCATCCTTTCGGCCGCCTACATGCTGTGGACGGTCAAGCGTGTCGCCTACGGCCCCCTCGCCCACCCCGAGCACGCCGCCTACACCGATCTCGACGCGCGTGAACTGGCCGCCACCGTGCCGCTGGTCGTGCTGATCATCGTGGTCGGCGTGTGGCCGGCCCCGTTGGTCGATGCGCTGCGCCCGGCCTGTGAAAACCTCGTCGCGCATGTCAGGAGCGCCCTGCCATGACTGGGGAATTGAGCCACCTCCTGCCCGAGGCCACCCTCGCCGTCGGCGTTCTGCTGGTGCTGGTCGCCGACATGCTGCTGCCCGCCGGGCGCAAGGCGTCGGCCGGATTGCTCGGCGTCGTCGTGTGCTTCGGCGCCCTGCTGGCTGCTGCGGTCAGCCAGCGCGGCAGCGTCTCGGACATGCTCGCCCTCGACGCGCTGGCGCAGTTGGCGCGGCCCGGCGTACTGCTCGCAACCATCCTGGTGCTGGTCGCCGGACGCGCCGCTGATGGGCGCGACGATGGCCATGCCGCGTGGGTCGCGCTCATGCTGGCGCTCGCCCTCGGGGCGCTGGTCACCGCCGGCTCGACCAATCTGGTCTCCTTGTATCTCGGCCTCGAAGTGATGTCCCTGGCCGGCTACGCCCTGGCCGGCTGGAAGGCCGGCGACCGGCGCAGCGCCGAGGCGGGCATGAAGTATGTCCTGTTCGGTGGCGCCGCCTCGGGTCTGATGCTGTTCGGCATGAGCCATATCTACGGCCTCACCGGCCATCTCGATTTCGCCGGCATCGGTGCGGCCTTGGCCACCGACATGCCGCTGCCGGTACTCGCCGCCCTGATCCTCGCCGGGGCCGGCATCGCCTACAAGCTGGCCATCGTCCCCTTCCACTTCTACGCCCCTGATGTGTACCAGGGTGCGCCCGCCCTCGCCGTCGCGGCGCTGGGTACCATCCCCAAGATCGCCGCCGTCGCCGTGCTGGTGCGCGCCATCTCGCTGACCGTGCCAGACACCCTGGTACCGCCAACCGCCTTCGGTCTCGCCCTGGCTCTCGCCGCCATCGCCAGCCTGCTGGTCTCGGCCTTCACCGCCGTCGCCTCGCGCGATGCCAAGCGCATCGTCGCCTTCAGCGCCATCGGCCATGCCGGCACCGTCATCCTCGCCCTCGCCTGCATGCCGGGCATCATGCCGGTGGCAGCAGCGGCGTTCTACCTCGCCGCCTACACGGTGGCCAACATCGGCGCCCTGGTCTGCCTGGCGGTGTTCGAGCGCGAGCGCGGCTCGGCCGCCCTCGACGCGCTGCCCGGCGCGATGCGCCAGCGCCCCTGGCTGACCGCCGCGTTGTGCCTGTTCCTGTTCTCGCTGGCAGGCATCCCCCCCCTGGCCGGCTTCCTCGCCAAGTGGGGCGTCCTGCGCGAGGCGCTGCGCGTCGGCCTGGGCGAGGCCGGGCGCGAGCACATGACCGTCGCCGCCCTCATCCTGCTGGCGAGCACGGCGGTGTCGGCGTGGTCCTACCTGCTGATCGTGCGGGCCGCGGTACTGCAGCCCGCCCCCGAGCAGCCGCGCGCTGCCCGCCTGGCTCCCGGACTGGTGGCGGTGGTGCTGGTCTGCGCCATCGCCAGCGTCGGCCTCGGCCTGTGGCTCGACGGCTTCGCCTCGATCGCGCGCGCGCTCGGAGGCTGACATGGTCCGCCATGCTCGCCTGCGTGCTCGGCCTTGGCGCAGAGGAACTCAGTCCTGGGGCGCATAACTGCGAAACCGCACCGCAACTGACCTGGGATGTCTATATCCCGAAGGCCTACGCCGAACGGCCTCAGGAGAAATTCCCCGCCCTGTAGATCAGCAACGCTGGCTGCAATCCAGGATTCTGGGGGTTCGAGAACTTTGCTGAACGGCAGGGTGTCCTGATCATCGGCATCAACGATTCGAAGAATGACGACTGGGCCCCGATGGCATGCCGCGCGACGATCAGGTCGCCATGCTTGACTGGATGCTGGAATACCAGCGTTATGGCCACCCCAAGATGAACGCCGAAGAAGCCAAGGCAGCGCAGGACGGCCTGGTCGAACGCGTGGCCAAGATCACCGCCCTGGAATCCATCGCCGAGCGCGCCGCCCAAGCCGACGCCCTGCTGCAGTCGCCGGTGGTCGCCAAAGGCAAGCAGGGCGCCGAACTGTCCCTCCTGTGGTGCGTCGCCGCCATCGCCCTGGCTGATGCGGAAGCGGATCTGGCGCAGCGCTACCGCCGGCTGGAGACGGTTGCTGGCAGTGAACGCCTGACCGCCCTGCCCGCCCCCGAGGCCAAGGCCGGTCGTACCAAGGGCAAGCTGCAGGACGTCCTGACCGCCTACCAGACCATCCTCAAGCGCTGGCCAGACGCCCTGGCCGCGAAAGACGCCGAAGCCGGCCTCGCCCGCGTCAAAGCGTTGCTGCAGTAAAAGGGTCCAGGGCAAAGCCCTGGCCGCAGCCGCAGGCGAGGATCGGCCGCCGAGCAGCGGTGGCGGCATATAATCGGCGCAGCCGATGCCGCCACGGTTTCGGAGCGAAGCGAGGAAACCGAGCTGCGACAAAGGCCGGGGGGCAGGCCGCAAGGCCGTGGGGGTGAAACCCCCAAGCAAATCAGCCCTCAGCGGCGTGCGCTATACGGCGCAGCATGTCGCGCACATGCACCTCGATGGTCGCCAGCTTCTCAGCGTCGTACTCGTCGCTTTTCAGCACGTACTGGATCTCGACGAGTGACTCGGCGAGGAACACCAGCATCTCGTCCTCGCACTTCTGGGCGCGCTGGTGACGGGCGATCAGTTCGGTGACGGCGTCGATCGGGCTGCTCATCGCGTAGCATTCCATCATCCGGGAACGCCGTGGCAATGAAGTCCTGCTAGCCTGGTAGCAGGTTGGGGTTCAGCGACCACCGACGATCATGGTCAGGTCATCCGACCACGGAGCCCCAGCCACGAAGGACGAAACGCTATCAAGCATATGGCGCAGGCAGGCTGCCGGTTCAAGGTTGCGACCTGCGGCAAGGTTCGAGCGCACCCGCTCGATGCCGTACATGTCACTGCCTGGATCCATCGCCTCGGTCAGACCGTCGGTGCAGATGAACACGCGGTCGCCCGGGCCGACCTGAGCCATGGATTCCGTGACGCGCTGCACGAGCAGTTCACGCGGCCAGAGGCCGAGCATGCCCGGCGTCGTCTCGAAATCGTGGACTTCACCATCGTGGCGCGCAACCAGCACCGCGGGATGGCCGACCCCGCTGACGGTCAGGGCCCCGTCCGGCGCGATCCGGATGACCGCGATGGTCAGGAACATGGTCGAGGGCATCTCGCCGCGCAGCAGATGGTCGAGTTCCAGGATCAGGTCGCGCGGCCCAAGTCCACGCGGGTACAGCGACTTGCAGAAGGCTTTGAGCATGCTGACCACCAGCGCTGCTGGCACGCCCTTGCCCGAGACGTCGGCCACGACCCACATCGTGCCCTGGGCGTCGTGATGAAAGTCGTAGAAATCACCGCCCAGTTCGAGTGCCGCCTGGTACAATGCGGACCAGCGCATCGGACCTGGCAGAGCCGCCGGATCCTTGGTGAAGATCTGCTCCTGGACACGCCGCGCGGCAAGGAATTCCTGGGCCGCACGCGACTGCTCGGCCGACAGGCGGTGCAGTTCCTGGCGCTGGAAGACGTGCGACAGGGCTTCGGCGGCGAACTCCATGTAGCGGAGGTGCGAGGCGTCGAGGCGCCCCGGCTCCTCGAGATTGTCGCACAGCAGCACTCCGACCGCCCGGCCGGCCAGGCGCACCGGCACGCCAAGCGCCGTCCGCACATGCTGCTGCTGCATCGTGACGTTGAACGCCTCGGAGTCGGAACCGGTCTCGGTCAGCACCGCCTTGCCACTGGCCAGCACGCGCTTGGCGAAGCTGTGACTCATGTGCTCGGCGGCACCGGCCCGCCGGGAGGTGGTGAAGCCCTGGCTCAGGGCGCCCTCGGCATCGACGGCGAACAGCGACAGGCGGCTGGCGGGCAGGATCAGGAAGAGGGTCTCAAGGCTGCGCTCGATCATGCGTTCATCGTCGCTGCCAAGCAGGCGCTGGATCTCCAGCAGGCATTGGACCAGCGTCGCATCGCCTTTGCCGGCCTCGTCCTCCAGACGCATTGCCGTGCCGCCGACCATCAACACATCCCCGCTGCGTACGCTGGCGCGCTGCTGACGCTGCCCGTTCACCCAGGTGCCGTTGCTGGAGCCGAGATCCTCGATCCACGCACCATCTTCACGCAGGGTGAGCTGGGCATGTTCGCGGCTGGCGCGATCATCCGGCAGATGCACCTCGCAGGCCGGCGAGCGACCGAAGCGCATGATCCCGCTGGACGGGATGGAAATCATCTCGTCCTGGCGCGGTCCGGTGAGGATGCGCAAGCGCGGCACGTTGGCAGCATGCCGGGGTGCCGGGCTCAAGGCAACCGGACGGGGGGCACTGTCTGCCTCGTGTGGTGAGTCACAGGCAATGCCGGAATGCTGGAGTGTCAGAAGATCGGCCTAACGGGCGCTGGACAGAACTGAAAAAAAAACATTCCATCATGCAGGCATTTGGCATTCCCTGCTACCCGATCCAACCGCCTCCCAGACACAGGTCGTCAGCAGGGTCGTAGATGGCACACACCTGGCCCGGCGCCGGGCGCAGCACCGGCCGGTCGAGAAGCAGTACGGCGTCTTCGCCGTCGCGCTGCACCTGAGCAGGCAAGGGCGCGCTGCGGTGGCGCGGACGCACCACGCAGCGCAAGCCCTCTGGCCCAGGCGGTGCCAGGTGCCAGGTACAGGCACGCAGTCGGAGCTGGCGGATCTCCAGGGCGGCACGCGGGCCGACCAGCAGTTCGTTGCGCTCGCGATCGATCGCAGCGACGAACAGCGGCTCGCCGGCACCGGCGATGCCCAGGCCCTTGCGCTGGCCGACGGTGTGGGCCCCGAGACCGCGGTGCTCGCCGACCACCCGGCCATCGAGGTGGCGGATCACACCGGGACGGAAGGCCTCGGGCCGCTCGCGGCGCAGCAGCTCGCCGACCCCGCCGGTACCGAGAAAGCACAGGTCCATGCTCTCGTCCTTGTCGGCGGTGGACAGGCCACGCGTCCGCGCGGCGGCGCGCACCTCGTCCTTGGACATCGCGCCAACCGGGAATTCCGCCACGGCGAGCTGCTCCTGGCTGAGCGTGCACAGGAACCAGGTCTGGTCCTTGGCCGCATCGGCAGAGCGGCGCAGGGCTATCCGCTCGCCGACGCGCGCGATCCGGGCGTAGTGGCCGGTGCCGACGCGCTCGGCGCCCAGCGCCCGGGCGTGCTCCCACAGGGTGCCGAACTTGACCGTCTCGTTGCAGCGCACGCACGGGCTGGGCGTCTCGCCGCGCGCGTAGCCGTCAAGGAAGTCCTCGACCACGGCGGCACGGAATGCGTCCTCGGCATCGACGACGTAATGCGCGATGCCGCGTCCGACCGCCACGGCGCGGGCATCGCGCGTCTCGGTCGGGCTGCAGCAGGCGTCGGGTTTGGTGAAGCCGCCGTCCAGCTCGGCGCAGGGCCACAGCTTGAGCGTCACGCCGACGACCTCATGGCCCTGCTCGGCAAGCAGGGTCGCCGCCAGGCTGGAGTCCACCCCACCGCTCATACCGACGACCACGCGCATGCGCCGGAGGCTATCTAGTCGGCCGGAATCTCACGCGCTATGGCGGCCGGGTCGAACGCGGCCCCCTCCCAGCGCAAGAAAGGTTCGGAACCGCGATGCGACAGGGCAGCAAAGGGCGTGGTGCGCGCCTTCAGCGTCCGCAGGCGCTGCGCGTCGCCGTCCAGCAGAGCGGCGATGCCGGCCTGCCGCTCGACCTGACGCGCTTCAAGCGCGGCCGGGTCGGCGAGTTCGGCGATCCGGCTGCGCACCTGGCTCCAGCCGCGCCCTTCGGGGGTGCCAAGCAGCATGCGTATCAGCAGATCGGTCTGGACCGGATTGGCCGCGCCCAGGACATGCGCGGCCAGTTCGCGACCGCTCGGGGCCGAAGCGCGGGTGAGGAAGCGGGTCACCACCTCGACCCGGCCGGCGGCGAGGTGGTCGCGCAGGGCGGTGGACAGCGGGCCGGCGCTGGCGGCGCAGTGCGGACAATGCAGATCGACCGCCACCTCCAGAACATACGCAGCTAGCTCCCCGCCTTGTCGACGCAGGCGGTCGAGGTCGGCGGGGATGGTCGCAGTCGTAGCGGTTGGACGCGGGGTGAAGAAGCCGCCGACCTCCGGCGTCTGCGCTGGCGGTGGTGCAGCCGGCCCGTCCACGACCACTCCGGGGTGGAAGGCGAGATGCAAACCGAGGAACACCAGGCTCGCGACCATCATCCGGCCCAGCCAGCCTCCCGACAGGCAGCAGGCTGCCGTCAGCAGGACCCCGGCATGGACGGTGAAGCAGTAGGCACAGGTCAGATCGAGACGCCAGGCGATCCACAGGAAGTAGAGAGAAGCCCCAGCCGCCGCCCAGGCGGTATAGCCCGCCCAGGCCCGCCGCCACCACGCCAACCCGGCAATCACGACCAGCGCCGCCACTGCCGGGATATGCACCGGCACTCCGAACAGTCGCTGATAATGGCCGCCGCCCTGGCACGACACCGGACAGGGCCAGATCGCGTCGCCGAAGAAGCGCGTCGCCGCCACCAGTGCGGTGGCAAGGGCCAGCCACGGGGCAAGGCGGGCGAGGAGGTCGGCGAGGCGGCTCACGCGGAACCAGGCAGACGGTTCGGCGTTCGGCGTTCGGCGTTCGGCGTTCCGAGATGCAAGCCGGTCATGCGGACGACAGCCCAACGGATTTCTGCAGGGCCTGCGCAACGCCGCACGTCGAACGCCGAACGCCGAACAGTGGCACTGCCTTCACGCCTCGACGATGGCCGCGACCTGCTTCGGGCCGATCAGCAGGCGCAGTTCCATCTGGCCGGGACGCGGCATGCCTTCGAGCACCGCCACTCCACCCTTCTTGAGCGGCATCGGGCGGCCACCTATCATCAGGCCGATGAAGCGGCCAAGATCCGGTTCATGGCCGACCAGCACGACCTCGCCAGCGCCACGCAGGTGACGTGTCCAATCCGGGATCTCGGTCGCCTCGCCAGCCATCCAGGCGCACTCGGTGAGCGGCAGGTCGAGGATCTCGGCCGCCAGGTCGGCGGTCTGGCGGGCACGCCGCCACGGACTGGTCCACACCTCATCGGCAGTGAGGACGCCACCCAGGCCACGCAACGCCGCGCGGCACTGTGCCACCCCTTCGCGAGTCAGCGGACGATCGGCATCGTCGCCGTGCCACGCCTCGCGCTCGACCGCCTTCCCATGCCGGAGAACAGTCAGGATCATGAACGAATCATCTGCGCAGCGTCTGTCGTCTCAAGCGCAAGGCGTAGCTGTGCAGGTGGGGCCCCATCGCTTGCCGATGGGGCGGGCGCCGAGCAGTGGTGGCGGCATACAATCGGCGCAGCCGATGCCGCCACGGTTCCGGAGCGGATGCGACGGAACCGAACTGCGACAAAGCCCGGGGGCGAGGCGGGTCGAGCGTAGCGAGAGCAGGCCCCAGTGGGGCCTGCGACCCGACGAGACGCAACGCGACAGCGTTGCGCCGGTAGGCCAAAGGCCGTAGGGGTGAAACCCCTGAGCAGACGGCGCAAGGCTTGCATGGCTTGCGACCCCCGCACCATCCCGCCCGCACTCAAGGAGCTTCCATGCCCGCCCCGAAGAAAGAACGCGTCGTCCTCGCCTACTCCGGTGGTCTCGACACCTCGGTGATCGTCCGCTATCTCGAGCAGAAGGGCTACGAAGTCATCTGCTACTGCGCCAACGTCGGCCAGAAGGAGAAGTACAAGGACCTCGAAAAGAAGGCCCTGAACTCCGGTGCGGTGAAGTGCTACATCAAGGACCTGCGCGAGGAGTTCGTGCGCGACTTCGTGTTCCCGGCGATCGCCTGGAACGCCAAGTACGAGGGCCGCTACCTGCTCGGCACCAGCCTGGCCCGTCCGATCATCGCCAAGGCGATGGTCGACATCGCCAAAAAGGAGAAGGCGCAGTACATCGCCCACGGCGCGACCGGCAAAGGCAACGACCAGGTCCGCTTCGAGCTGACCGCCTACGCCCTCTACCCGGGCGTGAAGATCATCGCCCCCTGGCGCGACAAGGAGTTCCGCGACCTGATCCCCGGCCGCGAACAGGCCATCGACTACGCCAACAAGTGGGGCATCCCGGTCAAGGCGTCGAAGAAGGATCCGTGGTCGTCGGATGACAACCTGCTGCACATCAGCTTCGAAGCCGGCATGCTGGAGGATCCGGGTGTCCGCCCGCTCGACCGCATGTGGGAGAAGACCCTGCCCCTCGACCAGGTGACGGCCAAGCGCCAGAAGATCTCGGTCGATTTTGTGCAAGGCGTGCCAGTGGCGGTCAACGGGAAGAAGATGAAACCCGCTGATCTCCTCGACCACCTCAACACCATCGGCTGCAAGCACGGCATCGGCCGCATCGACATGGTCGAGAGCCGCTTCGTCGGCATGAAGAGCCGCGGCGTGTACGAGACCCCGGGCGGCACCATCCTGCTGTCCGCGCACCAGGACATCGAGGCGCTGACCGTCTCGCGCGACCTGCTGCACACCAAGAACCAGCTTGCCGTGCGCTTCGCCCAGATGGCCTACTTCGGCTTCTGGTACTGCGAAGAGATGGAGGCCCTCGACGCCTTCCTCAAGCAGAGCCAGCGCCACGTCACCGGCCGCGTCAACATGGAGCTGTACCGCGGCAACGTGATCGTCACCGGCCGCACCAGCGAACACTCGCTCTACGACGCCGCGATCGCTTCGATGGAGGCCGACGGCGGCGCCTACGACCAGGGCGACGCGACCGGCTTTATCCGCCTGCAGGCCCTGCCGTTACGCGTGCACGCCCGCCGTGCGGCGCGCCTCGGGCAGCTGTAAGCTCGAACCCGGGCGCGCGCGCCGCTGGCGCTCCCCGGGGCTACTTCCAGCGCGTCTGCTCGCTCTGGTTGCGGATGACGTAGGACTGCCGCCATGCGACACTGCGATCGGCAACCGAGACCAGGCGTAGTTCACAGACATAGCGTTTCATCGCCGTCCGCCCCTCCTCGTAGGACTGGACGTTGATCTCGCCGGTGATCAGCCAGCCTGCCTTGCCACCCGACTCGACCTGAACCTGGCCGGCCGACTCGACCTGCACTGCGCCGGCCGCCACCGCCCCGCGCATCGCGGCCTGCATGATCGGACGGGTACTGATCACCTCGCCATCGGCACGCGCGACGATCACTCCGGCCGCGACCCGCGCTCCGGCAGGCAGAGACGCTTCGGCAAGGTCGGCTTCGACCACGCCCTCGAGCCACGCCCACTGATCAGGCTGCACACGCGAACTGTTCCCGGTCAACTCGCGGATGCGCTCGCCGCAACCGGAAACCAGGACAAGGATGGCGAGAAGGATCAGGCTGCGCATGCCGCCATCCTGTCCCGCCCGCATCCTCCCGCCAGCCTCACGGCGTCGCCGCGCCAGCCGTCCGCCACGCCTCGGGCGTGCAGCCGGAGGCCGTGCGGAAGGCGCGGTGGAAGTTGGCGCGGTCGCCGAAGCCCGAGCGCACCGCGATGTCGGCGATCGCCAGGGTGGTGTGGCGCAGCATCGCCCGGGCGGTGGCCAGCCGGTGGTCCGACAGCAGGTCGCGGAAACCACGCCCGCACGCCGCGCGCACCGCCCGGCTGGCCTGGAAGCGCGACAGGCCGAGATGGGCAGCGAGATCGTCGAGACTGGCCGCCTCGGCGTGGTGCGCCTCCAGCCAACGCAGGATGCGCGCCCGCCGGTCGGCCGGCGTGCCGCCTCCGCCGCGCTCGACCCGCTCGCCCTTCGGCCACTGCTGATGGTCGTCCTCCCACAGGCGCAGCCGGGCGGCGAGCTGGCGCAGGGCCTCCAGCGCCAGGTCCTGACGACGGGTCAGCGGGCCGGCGAACAGCACCCAGGCCAGGCGGCCGTCGCGCAGGCATGGCACCACCGCCTCCTCGACCGCGAAGGGGCAGCGCTGCATCCGGCCTTGCGGCTCTGAGGGCAGCTCGGCCGCGACGCGGGTGACGTCGAAGGCCAGGCAGCGTTCCTTGCCCGAGGCCTTGGCCGCCAGGCAGCGCGGGTGGCGATGCGCCAGGCGCAGCGGATCGAGCTGTTCGCGCAGCCGTCCGTCGAGATCGTGTACCGTCACCAGCAGGCCGTGCAGCGCCTCGTAGGTGCGGATCGCCAACTCGGGTTCAGAGGGCGCGGCCATGCCAGATGTTGCATCCATGGCGCAATATTTGCAACAGCAAGCGCAACCGCCGCCACCCCAACGCAGCGCCGTGTGCTAGGATGGCGGCCATGAGCACGCCCTCCGCAGCCCCCCTCATCCTCGTCGCCGGCGGCGGTGCCGCTGGTGTGGCCGCAGCCCTCGCAGCAGCCCGCCTTGGCTGCCGCGCGCTGATCGTCGAGCCGCACCCGATGCTCGGCGGCATGGGCACGGCGGCCCTGGTCAACAACTTCTGCCCCGCCCACCACGATGAGAAGCGCTTCATCATCGGCGGCATCTTCGGTGAGATCCGGCGCGAACTGATCAAGCGCCGGGCCTTGTATGAGACCGAGTGCATGGAGCCCTACGAGCCCGAGGCCTATGCCCGCCTGCTCGCCGAACTGCTCGACAGCGCCGGCATCGAACGCCGCCAGGGCCGTCGCATCACCGCCGCGCGCGAGAATGGCGCACACCTGGCCGTCACGCTGGACGATGGCAGCACGGTGATGGCCGACGGCGCGGTGGACGCCACCGGCGACGCCACCCTGGCCCGCCTCGCCGGCGTCGCCACCAGACTGGGGCGAGACAGCGATGGCGCGGTCATGCCGCTGACCATGTGCTACCGGCTGACCGGCATCGACCTCGATGCCGCCGCACACGGCTGGCCGCGTCACGTCGATCATCGCAACGGTCACACCCGACCGGTGTATATCGATCCGAATACCGGCGAGCGCAATTTCTACCACACCGGTCACAACGCCTTCGTCGATGCCATGCTGATGGCCGACCGCGCGGCCGGGCTGCTCTCCATCCCGCGTGACCACATCGCCGTGATCCACGGCGTCCCCGGCTGCCCCGGCGATGCGACGGTGAACTTTGGCCGCGTCTTCGTCACCGACCCGACCGATCCCGCCCAGTTGGCCAGAGCCACCGCCCAAGGCGAGGCCCAGGTGCAGGATGGGCTGGCTTTCTTCCGTCGTCGTCTGCCCGGCTTCGCCCAGGTCCGGCTGGTGGCGATGGCGCGGCAGATCGGGGTTCGCCAAAGCCATCAGATCGTCGGCCAGCACCGCCTGACCGCCGAGGAATGCCTCGCCGCCACACAATTCGACGACTGCATCGCGCAGTGCCACTATCCCATCGACATCCACGAACCCGGCAGTGACAAGACGACGATGAACTCGCTGCCCGCAGGGGCCCACTACGACATCCCGTGGCGCTCACTGGTGCCCGCCGCCGGTCCGGCGCGCCTGCTGGCGGCCGGTCGCTGCATCTCGGCCGACGCCGGAGCGATGGCCAGCCTGCGCGTCCAGCCCTCGGTGATGGCGATCGGCGAGGCGGCCGGGGTCGGTGCCGCCCTGGCCGCCCAGCGTGGGTTGCGGGTGCAGGATCTGCCGGCCAGCGCGGTGCAGGAGCGCCTGCGCGCCACCGGCGGCATCCTGGTCTGAGTCTGGCCATCCCCGCGTTGTATCGCCGCTGCGCATGGCAGTCTGCGCAGCGCCATGCGTCGCCCAGCCCTCCTCGCCAGCATCCTCGTCCTCGCCGCCTGTGGCGCCCCTCCGCAGATGCAGCAGATGCCGCCGCCCGAGGTCGGGGTAGCCTCGCCCATCGCCCGCGAACTGCCGGCAACCCGGCTGCTGACCGGCCGCATCGAGCCGATCGATATCCTTGAAATCTCGCCCAAGGTCGGCGGTACGGTGTCGCGCATCCTGGCGCGCAGCGGCGCCCTGGTCGAACCCGGCCAGGCGTTGTTCGAACTCGACCCGGCCCCCTTCCAGGCCGCCGTGGCACGCGCCGCAGCAGCTGTCGCCGAGAGCGAGGCCCGCCTGCGCCAGGCGGTCGATGCGCGCGAGCGCAACCAGCGGCTGTTGGCCGACAAGCTGGTGTCGCAGCAGGTCCACGACGACAGCGTGAACCAGGCGCAGGCGACCGAGGCGGCGCTGGCCGCAGCCCGTGCAGCCCTCGGCACGGCCCAGCTGGATCTCGACTGGACGACAGTGCGCGCACCGATCGCCGGCCGCCTCGGCCTGCTATCGATCGCGGTCGGCAGTCAGGTCCAGGGCGGCGGCGGGATGCCACCCAGCGTGATCACCTCGCTGATCACCGTCGATCCGGTCTATGTCGGCTTCGATCTCGACGAGGCCAGCTATCATCGCCTCGCCCCGCGCCTCGCCGCCTCGGTGCGCGGCGAACAGCCGATGACGGTGCGGGTCGGAGTGTCAGGCCAGGACGGCCTGCCCTACACCGGCCGCGTTGTCTTCACCGACAATCACATCGACCCGACCGCGGGGACGATGCGCGTGCGGGCTGTGATCCGCGGAGCCGAGGGGGCGCTGACTGCCGGTGCCTACGCGCGCGTCGAGCTGGAGACCGAGCCCGCCCGGCAGGTGCTGCTGGTGCACGAGCAGGCGATCCTCGCCCAGCTCGCCACGCGCTACGTCCTGAGCGTCGGCGAGCAGGGCGTCACCGCCTTCCGTCCGGTGCAGGTCGGACAGGCGCACGGCGCGCTGCGCGAAGTCAGCGGCCTGGCGCCCAACGATGTCATCGTGGCAACCAACCTGGCCAAAGTCTTCTTCCCCGGCATGCCGGTGGCCGGCAAGCCGGTGGACATGGAGACGCTGCAGGCGAAGTAGCTAGATTCTGCCGAGAGAGTGCATTTCACACAGAGAACCAGAGCAACCAGAGCCGGCATCGAGTCTCAGAGAAGCAATCTGGTGAGCGAAAATGCGGCCTGACCCCTTGTCTCGACTCTGGTGACTCTGGGTCTCTGTGTGAACTGCTGCGTTGAGAATCAGGGCAGCGGACACCGCTGACTGACCACCCGCGCATCCCAGGCCCCCAGGGTCAGGCGTGCGCCAATCACAGCGCCGCTGGCGGCATCGCTCCAGCCGCCTCCAGGCAGTTCGACCGTCGCCGGTTCATCGCCGGGATTGATCAGGAAGACGAAACGACAGTCGGGCTGGCGGCGTTCGCGCGCGATAACCCCGCGCGGCAGCCCAGGCAGCGCCGGTTGCACCTGGGCGATCGCTGCCAGGCGGATGGTCAGGGCGGCAGCGTCCTCGGCAGCGAGGCCGGCGGCGAGATACCACATCGCCCCCGCCCCGCAGACCTTGCGCGTCAGCACCGGCCAGCCGTCGTGGAAGCCGCCAACCGCGCGTACCAGCACCTCGCAGCCGTCGGGATGCACGCGGTCGATCCAGCCCCGCACGCGGGGGGCAGCAGACAGCCAGCCGCCGCCATCCTCCACCGCCACGCTCTCGTCGCTGCGCAACTGGTCGAACTCCTCGCAGCGCAGACCGAGTGGACCGGCCAGCGGACCCGGTCGGCCACCGGCGACGCAGGCCATATCGTCATCGACCCAAGCGCTCAGACCGTCGATAAGGATCTGCGCGCCGGCTGCCGCCGCCTGCTGCAACCGCTCGACCAGGCCCGGGCGCAGCAGGAAGAGTCCAGGTACGATCACCAGCCGATAGCCCGCCAGCGAGCGGGTGCCATCGACCACATCGACGCCGATGCCGGCCTGCCACAGCGGACGATGCCAGCCCTGCGACAGTTCGGCCGGGAACGGCAGCGATCGCAGCCCCGAATTCCAGCCGCGCGCCCACTCGCTGTGGACATCCCACAGCACCGCCGCCTCGGCTGGCACCGCCGAACCCGCCACCGCGCCGAGCCGGGCCAGTTCATCGCCGAGGGCCGCGACCTCGCGGAAGACACGGGTGTCGTGCGGCGCATCCTGCATCAGCACTGCGCCGTGCAGCTTCTCCATGCCGCCGCGCCCTGCCCGCCACTGGAAGTAGCACACGCCATCCGAGCCGTGACCGACCATGGCCAACGACAGGGCACGATGCACGCCCGGCCGCTTCAGACGCTGCGTCCGATGCCATTGCGGCAACGACGGGCAGCTCTCCATCAGCAGCCAGGGTCGGCCTGGGGCATGGCCGCGCACCGCATCGACCGCCCAGGCATGCCAGTGGACCTGACCCATGTCACCGGGTCCGCCTTCGATGGACGGGTAGCTGTCGTAGGACATCAGGTCGAGATGCGCCGCCACCTCGCCGTGGTCGTAGTGGGCCAGATTGCCGTGGAAATTGGTGGTTGCCGGCAACGCGCTGTGGCGGCGCACGGCGGCGATCTCGGCGGCGCAGAAGTCGGCGACCAGACCGCTGGTATAGCGCTGCCAGTTCAGGTTGAGCGCCTCGATGCTGGCGTCACCCGGTCTGATCTGATCCCACGAACCGTACTGGTGACTCCAGAACCCGGTCCACCACGCGAGGTTCAGCGCCCCCAGGTCGTCATGGTAGCGCACCCGCAACCAGTCGCGGAACCCGGCGAGGCAGCGCGCGCAGTAGCAGCGGGCGCCATCCTCGTCGCCACCGAATTCGTTGGAGATGTGCCAGCCCAGCAGAGCCGGATGGCCGGCATAACGCTCGGCAATCTTGCAGTCCACCAGAGCGATGCGCTCGCGCAGCACCGGCGATGACAAGCAGTGGTTATGACGCATCTCGCCGGGCGGGATGGGCCGGCCGTCACGGCGCGTGCGCATGACCTCGGGGTGTGCCTCGGCCAGCCAGCGCGGCCGCGCGGCAGAGGGCGTCGCCAGCAGCACGCCGACCCCAGCTGCGTGCAGACGGTCCATCACCCGGTCGAGCCAGTCCCAGGTGAAGCGGTCGCGTTCAGGTTCGAGGGCGGCCCAGGCGAAGATGCCGACCGACGCCTGGTTGACGCCGGCCTGGCGCATCAGGACCGGGTCGGCCTCCAGCACCTCGGGCCGGTGTAGCCACTGCTCGGGGTTGTAGTCGCCGCCGTGCAGCAGCCGGTACGGGCCGGGGATGATGCCTGGATGGGAACGCTGTGGATCCGTATTCATGGCGTCATTCTAGCAGAAGAACCATGTTTCGACAGGTATCCCATGGTCGAATAGGTACGATATGGTATATCCCAATCATGGCTTGGCCGCACTTCTCGCGCAGCTTCGTGCATGGTCCCGGCCTGCGCATCGAGGCCGGCCGATCGACCAAGGATCCCACCCACACCTGGGGGCCACAGGGCCGTGACCTCGGCATGCACGGCCTCCTGCTGCTGGTCTCTGGCTCGGGTGCCTACCGCGACAGCGAGGGCCGCCGCGCCCGCGTCACGGCGGGCGATCTCATCCTGCTGTTCCCGGGCCTGCGTCACGACTACGGTCCCGGTCCGGGCGAGACCTGGCACGAGGCCTTCCTCGATGCCGCCGGACCGCTGCCGGGACTGCTGGAAAGCCAAGGCGTGCTGGACCGCCGCCGTCCGCTGCATCGGCCCGACCCGTCGGTGGCGCAACTGCTGCTTCAGTTCATCGCCGAGATCGAGAACGGCCGATTGCATGATCCGCGCCGCGCCCAACTGCGCCTGCACGGTATGCTGCTGGCGCTGGCCGGCGACGAGGACGACGACGGGCTGGAACGCGGACGCCGCACCCTGGTCGCTGCGCTCGAGCGCAAACTCGACCCACGCGCCGCCGCCGACGCCGCCGGCATGGGCTGGGAGCTGTTCCGCAAACGCTTCCGTACCCGCTACGGCCTGCCACCGGCGCGCTACCGCGTGCATGCCCGCTGCGCGGCGGCGGCCGGGATGCTGCTGGAACCGCATATGACCGAGGATGCGGTGGCTGACCGCCTGGGCTTCTGCGATGCCGCGCACCTGCGCCGTCAGATGCGCAGCGCACTGGGGATGTCAGCCGCCCAGTTCCGCCGCCTGCATGGCGGCGTCAGGTGTTGAACGGCGGCCGGTAGATCTCGTCGGCGTCGTGGATCTCGACCCCGTTCTCGCGCAGCAGATCCAGCCAGTCGTCCCAGCTCTTCAGCAGCTTGCGCGGCGCGGTGCCGGCGGCGGGCGAGAGGAAGCCGAGGTCTTCCAGCGTCTCAACGTACTCGGTCGCCTTGTTGTAGCCGATGCCCATCTTGCGACGGAAGAAGTCGGCGCCGGTCTTGTCGTAGCGGTACATCGCCTGCACCGCCTCGTGCAGCTTGCGATCGGTCTTCCACGCGTCGCTGGTCTCCTCGCCGCTGCCCTTGCCGCCCTGCACCGCGACCGCGCCGGCCTTGGCGATCGACTCGTCGTAGCTCGGAGCGCCCTGGCCGCGCGCGTGCTCGACGATGGCGTTGATCTCGGCGTCCTTGAGGAACACGCCCTGGCCGCGCACCGGCAACGAGGTGCCGGGCTGCAGGAACAGCATGTCGCCCTTGCCGAGCAGGTTCTCGGCCCCGCTGGTGTCGAGCACGACGCGCGAGTTGTTGCGGTCGACCACGCGGAAGCACACGCGGCTGGGCAGGTTCGACTTGATCAGTCCCGTGACCACATCGGCACTCGGGCGCTGCGTGGTGAGGATGACGTGGATGCCGCAGGCGCGGGATTTCGCGGCCAGGCGCACGATCGACTTCTCGACCTCCTTGTTCACCATCATCAGGTCGGCGTACTCGTCGACCAGGACGACGATGTAGGGCATGCGCACGCCGGTGCCGAGGTCTTCGAGGCTGACCTCCTTCTTGGCCAGCCGGAAGCGCAGTTCCTGCTCGCCCAGGGCGTTGTAGTCGGCGATCGAGCGGCAGCCCGACTGGCGCAGCGCCTCGTAGCGCTCGTCCATGGTCTGGCAGGCCCAGTCGAGCGCGGCATGCGCCTTGGTCATGTCGGTGATCGGCGGGGTCAGCAGGTGCGGGATGTCCTCGTAGCCGGACAGCTCGACCATCTTCGGATCGACCATGATGAAGCGCACCTCGTCGGGGGTGCGGAACAGCAGGATCGAGCAGATCATCGCGTTCATGCACACCGACTTGCCCATGCCGGTCGAACCGGCGACGAGCAGGTGCGGGGCCTTGGCCAGGTCCATGATCAGCGGCTTGCCCACCGCATCGCGGCCGAGGACCACCGGCAGGGCCATCACCGCCGGGTCGATCTCATCGACCAGGTCACGCATCACCACCGCGTCCTTGCTGCGGTTGGGCACCTCGACGCCGACCGTGGTCTTGTTGGGCAGCGGGGCGACGATGCGGATGCCCTCGGTGCCGAGCTTCAGCGACAGATCCTGCTCGAAGCCCTCGACCTTGTTGACGCGCATCGACTCGTCGAGCAGCTTCAGTTCGTACTGCGTGACGGTCGGGCCGCGCGTCGCTCCGACCACGCTGACCTTGACGTTGAAGGCGCCGAAGGCCGTCTCGATCGCCTTGGCGGTCTGCTGCTTTTCCTGCTCGTGCGCCGCCGTGCTGCGCTCTTTCGGAGTCTGCAGCAGGTCGGGCGAGGGCAGGGCGTAGCTGGAGGCGTTGATCTGAAGCACCGGCTTGGGCTTGGCTGCCGGCTTGGGCTTGGCCGGCGGATCCCCGGCAGCGGCCGGCGGTGGCTCGCTGGAGGTCGCCGCCGTATCACTGTCCGCGACAGCCGGTTCGCTGGTCACTGCAGGCAGGTCGCCGGAGGAGGCCGGCTGGTCGCTGACGGGCGCCGTGTGCGCCTGTTGCACCGGCGGTGCGGCAAGGGCTTCGCGCTGCTTGCGGATCGCGGCCAGGATCTCGTCCGCCTCGTTGGGACCGGGCAGTTCGCCGCCATCGGTGAGCCGCTTCTTCAATTCGCGGAAGCTGGTCGTGGCGCGGGCGGTGCGTGTCGCCGGTTCGGCCGAAGCGCCGGGATAGACCCCGCTCGGATAGACCCCGCTGTCGCGACCTGCCAGCGGCTCGCGCCGCGTGGTGGCGAGATACCACAGGCGGCGGATCCAGGCGAGCAGGCCGAGATCCATCAGCCAGACCGCGAACAACACGATGCCCGCCAGCAGCACGGCGGCGCCTGCCGTGTCGAGCCACAGGCGCAGGAAGCCCCCGCTGCCGCCCGCCGAGGCCCAGCCGCCGGCCGGTGCGCACAACAGGTAGCCGATCGCGCCACCCAGGCCATCGAGGTTGCTCTGGTCCCAGCGCGTCAGCACGCCATCGCCGGTGCCACGCGGCAGCAGATGGAGAAGTCCGGAGATGGCCGGCAGCAGGATGATCGCCCCGGCGATGCGCCGCGATGGATGCGACAGATCACGGTCGCGCCACAGGGCGACCGCCCAGCCGATCGCGACCAGCGGGACGAGGAAGGCGGCAAGGCCATAGCCGCGCAGCAGGGCATGGGCCAGCCAGGCGCCGAAGGGCCCGAACGGATGCACCTCGACCGGCGTCTGGATGCCGACCTGCGATGCCTTGTAGGCGACCAGGGTCAGCAGCAGGGCGAAACCGCCGATGGCGAGGAGGACCGAGAGGGCGAGTTGGAGGTGGCGGTTCACGAGGGGCGGGGGACGGAGGGCGGGGGGCGGGAGGCTAGCCACCATAGGGAACGATTCGGGGCAGCCAATCGCACCCCCATGCTGGGACGGACGGGCCTGCATGCGACCTGCCGAAGCGCCTCTTGCCAAGTGTCCTGTCCCCCCTATGTTCCCCGCCCCACTGACGTACGCCCGGTCGGGCACTGGAGGCTTCTATGGCACACAAGATGGGTACCGGCTCGACCCAGAACGGTCGCGACTCGATCGCCAAGCGCCGCGGCATCAAGGCCTACGGCGGCGAAACCGTCACCGCCGGCTCGATCATCGTCCGCCAGTGCGGCTCGCGCTTCAAGCCGGGCTCGGGCGTCGGTCTGGGCAAGGACTACACGATCTTCGCGGTACAGGACGGCGTCGTGCGCTTCCGCAACCGCTTCGTCGATGTCGTCGCCGCTGCCGCCCAGGCCTGAACCCCTGCGTCGCTGACGGTCAGCAAGCCGCGCCCCTGGCGCGGCTTGCGTCGTTTGCAGGCGCCTCCAGCCTCGCCGGCGTCATGCCCCTGTTCCCGACCACCACGGCCACCCCGCAAACCCCGCGCTTTCTCGCGCCGACCGCCAGCCTTGTCGGCGATGTGCGCTTCGGGCCGGATTGCTCGGTGTGGTTCGGCGCCGTGCTGCGCGGCGACATCAACCCGGTGATCCTCGGCGCGCGCTGCAATGTGCAGGACAACTGCGTGCTGCATGTCTCGCGCAAGCTGCCCTGCGTGCTGCACGATGAGGTCAGCATGGGCCACCTGGCGATCTGCCACGCCTGCACCATCGGCCGCGGCACGCTGGTCGGCATGGGCTCGAAGGTGCTCGACGGGGCGGTGGTCGGCGAAGGCTGCCTGATCGCCGCCGGCGCGGTCGTACCGGAAGGCATGCAGGTGCCGCCCGGTCATCTCGTCGCCGGCGTGCCCGGCCGGGTGATCAAGCCGCTTGGCCCCGAGATCCGCGAGCGCATCGGCCGCATCGCCGGCGATTACGTCGCCTATCAGCAGCTCTATCCGGAGATCCTGGCGGCATGTTCGGCGAGCTGATCCTCGCCAGCCTGCTCGCGGCCGACGGCCCCGAGATCCGCGTGCTGGGGCCGGCCCGCCAGGAGGGGCTGCTTCGCGTCGCGGTCAGCCAGGCCGGCCTGCCCGCCGAACCGGTGCAGATCCTCGCCGAACTGCAGGACGCTGGCGGTACGGCAGCCGAGGCCAGTGCCGAACTGGCCGACGCCTCGGCCTTGACCCGGGGCATCGTCCTGGTGCTGGCCCCGACCCGCACCGGCAACGGGGCGATGCAGGTGCTGGTGACGCTGACCCAGCCAGTACCAGGTGGCGCGCCGCTGATCACCAGCCAGCGCTGCCCGGTGGCCACTCCGGATGCCGTCCTGGCTGCAGCCGTGGCCGCAGCCGAACAACTGCGGCGCAGTGGGGAACGTGACCCGCAGCCGTGGCTGTGGGCCGAACAGGCTGCCGAACTGCTGGCCGGCGGAGCAAGCAGCGCCAGCGCCAGCGAGGTCGAGGCCATCGCCGACCGGTTGCGCCGCTGGCAAGAGGGCTGGCGCCCGGCAGCACCAGCCACCGGCCGCAGTGAACTGGCCGTGCGCGATCCGATCGACGACTCGGTCCATCCGTGGCGGCTCCACCTGCCCCCGGGACCGGGGCCGCATCCGCTTGCCGTGATCCTCGCCACGCCGGAACAGCCACCGACCAAGGTGCGCTGGCCGGACTGGGATGGACGCCTGCTGGCTGATGCGCTGGCTGCCGGGATGGCAGTGATCGAGATCCACCCCGCCGGAGACCGGCGTTGGGACGGTGCCGCCTGGCGGCGCATCCCGCTGGTCCTCGCCCAGGCCAGTCGCATCTCCGGCCTCGATACCAGCCGGGGCGTGACCATCTGCGCCGTGCCGACCGCCGGAACACCCTACCCGCGCCAGCCGCCAAGCGCGGCCGGATCCCAGCCGGACTGGTGGCGGAAGGTGGTGGACCAGGCCCAGCCATCGAGTGCCGTGGCGCATGCGGGCCTGGCCGCCTTCGCCGACGCCCCATTCACGCTGGTGGTCGGAACCGGCGAACACGCAGCCGCCCGGCGCGCCAACCGCCTGCTTGCCGATGCCTTCCGGACGGCCTGGGCCGCCCACGCCCAGGCTCTCGCCCCAGAGCTGCCGGACACGGCCGGACCGGCCGAGCTTGCCGGACGGAATCTGGTGCTGATCGGCAACCCGAGGTCGAATGCCGTGCTGGCCCGGCTCGGACTGGACCTGCCGGTAACCTGGGATCACCGCCTGGCCAGCGGACCGGATGGCTTCAGCGCCCTGCGCTCGTCAGGTCCGGCCATCGCGCTGTCGGCCAGGCTGGCGGATGGACGCGCCGTGCTCATCCTCGACGGAGTCGCCCCGCCGTGGGGCGACGGCCTGCCGCTGGCGGATCGCCGTGATCGTCTGCTGATTCCGCCGGCTAGCGAAGCTCGTTAGGGAGGCAGCAATTCACCCGCCGGCAAGGGCGGGACGTCGGCGACCGGCAGCGACGGCACGACCGCGTAGCGCAGCACCAGGGCGCAGACGAGCAGGAACAGGCCGACCAGCAGCAGCGAGCGGCCGCCCTCCAGCCGACGATGCGAGGCGACCGTCACCTGGTCGTCGCGGACAGCGGCCGCGAGTTGATCGACCTTCACCACCGCGATGCGCTCACCACAAGAACGGCAGAAACGGGTGCCGATCGGATTCTGGTTGCCGCAGGCCTGGCACGGGATCATGGCGTGGCTCCAGTGGCCGGCGCGGCCGGCCAGCGGACGGCGAAGGCGGGCTGGCGGGCCGGCACCAGTCGGCCGAGCGCCGCGACCAGGCGCTCGCGGTCGGTCTTGACCTCCTGCAGCATGGTGACCACAGCGTCATCCGCGACCTCGGTGGTAGTCGCCGCGATGATCGCCCGCAAGGCTGGCGCCTCGGCGGCGCGCGGCCGCATCAACCACAAGGCTCCAGCGTGGCGACGCACCTCCTCGACCCGACCGGCGCTCCAGGCCGTGCGCAGCAGGGTGGTGAGGACGACACGCTGCACCTGCAGGTGGGGCGGGTCCTCGCCTGCGGCATAGAGCGGACCCGGGGTGCGGCCGGCAAGGGCGGCGGACATCGCGCTGATCAGACGGCCATCACCGGTGCCGTCGAGATCGACATCCGCCGGCTTGCCGGCCTGCAAACGCGCGATCGCGACCGTCGCCAGCACGGCGTTGCGTTCCTCCCGCCTGGTCAGGCGGGGGGCCAGCGCTGCGAGTCGCTCGACCGCCTCGGGATCAGCGGGGTCGCAGGCGAGCAGGGCTGCGGACGGTTCCTCGGGGATGCGCGCCTGCGCGGCGGCGGCGATGCGACGGGCATCAGCAGGACGGTCGCGGCGCATCTGGCTCTGCGCTTCGCGCAACTCGGACACCGCCTGCCAGCGCCCGACCGCCGACCAGGCGATCAGTCCGGCGAGCAGCACGGCGAGAAGCCCTGCGCCCATCAGCGAGAACGCCACCGTCATGCGCTGGGCCGGGCTCATTCGCGCACCCGTCCCAGGATCACATCGGGGCCGATCAGGCCGCGCGCGATGCTGTCCCGCCCATGCCCGTCGCTGAGCACGAAGAACTGCCCGGCCGGAATGCGCAGCGGGCCGATCTCCGGCAGGTTGGGGAGGATGGCGGCGACGGCCCCGCCCTCGAGCTTGGCCCCGCCGACCTGCAGGTGACCGGCGACAACCTGCAGATCATCGCCCGGCACCGCGAGGATGCGGCCGAAGCCGATGTCGTCGGGGCCGTCCCCGATGCGGTAGGCGAGCAGATGCCCGGCAAGATAGGGCGGCGGCTGAAGCCAGTAGCCCTCCATGCCTTCGATGCCGCTCAGGTCGCTGTAGTCCTGCGGCGCCTGCACCCGATTGAGCGCGCTTGGCAGCCACGCCGCCGCCGCGCATACCCCGACCACGAGGAACGCGAACCAGGCGTAGGTGCGCAGGGCCCAGAACATGGCCATGTGTGTCGGCCTCCCGCCCCGTCAGCCAAGGCCCCCCTGCCGCATGGGGATCGGCCGTGTCATCCGGGTGGACCATGCCAGTGGCCGGCGGCGGCCGGGCCCCATCATGCGCCGCCATGTCCGATTGGCCGACCCTGCCCCCCAGCGCCCGATTCCTGGTCATCTCCGGCCCCAGTGGTGCCGGCAAGAGCACGGTCATCGCCCGCGCCTGCGCCCTGGAACCCAGCCTGGTGCGCTGCCTGAGCTGCACCACGCGCGCCCCGCGCGGGACCGAGCGGGACGGCGTGGACTACCTCTTCCTCGACCAGGGTGAATTCGACCGGCGCGCGGCCGCAGGCGGCTTCCTGGAACACGCCGTGGTCTTCGGCAAGGCGAGCTACGGCACGCCGCGCGCCTTTGTAGAGGACCAGTTGGCGGCCGGATGCAGCGTGATCAAGGACGTCGATGTGCAGGGCGCGGCGCAGATCCGCGCCACCTTCCCGCGCGCCGTGCACATCTTCTTGGTCCCCCCCTCGGCCACCGAGGTCGCGGATCGTCTGCGCGGCCGTGGCACCGACGCCCCCGAGGTGGTGGCACGCCGCCTCGCCGAGGCCGAGCGTGAGGTCGCGCGCTGGCGCGACTACGACTACCTCCTGATCAATGACGATGTCGAGCGCACCGCGCAGGACCTCCTGGCCGTGCTGCGCGCCAGCGCCCTGCGGATCCCAAGCTAGCGGGGCTCCGCCCCAGCCCGAGGCTGATTATGGGCGTCGCCCCGCTAGCTGGCTGTTGCTGCAGGGGCTGTGCCCCCGCACCCCCGACTTTGACTTGGCAGGTCAAAGTCACTGCCCTCAAGGACTCTAGACCAGCCTCAGGCCGTCCACGAGCAATCCGGTTCCTCGGCGAGATAATCACCGGTCAGGGCGTAGGCGCGCGCGCGGCAGCCGCCGCACGAGGCGGAGAAGGAGCAGTCGCCGCACTTGCCGCCCAACAGCTTGGGGTCGCGCAACTGCGCGAACACGCCGGACGCGGACCAGATCTGCGCGAACGGCTCGCGCCGGATGTCGCCGCACTCGACCGGCAGGTAGCCGCACGGGAACACCTGGCCGCGGGCGGAGACGAAGCACACCGCAGAACCGGCCAGGCAGCCGCGCGTTGTCGCGTTGACCCCGGCTTTGTTGCCGTGCGCGTGGCCGCGCAGCGCGCCCAGCTTGCCCTTCTGGCGCGCGATGCGCGCGAACTGCGGAGCACAGGTCGCCTTGACGAACAGGCGCGGATCGTCGGCCTGGTCAGCCAACCAGGTCAGCACCCGCTCGACCTCCTCGGCGCCCAGGCGCTGGGTGTCGTCCAGTTCGACGCCGCAGCCGACCGGCACGACCACGAACAGATGCAGCGCTTCGGCGCCGATGGCGATGCAGCGCTCGCGCAGAGCGGGGAGCTGGTCGCGGTTATGCTGCGCGACGGTGCAGTTGATCTGGGTCGGGACGCCACGCGCGCGCAGGCGGGCCTGTCCGGCCAGGGCGGCATCGAACGCCCCCTTCACCCCACGGAAGGCATCGTGCGTGGCGGCGTCAGAGCCGTCGAGCGAGATCGAGACACGGGCGATACCGGCCGCCGCGATGCGGTCGGCGACGGCCTCATCGACGCCCGTGCCGTTGGTCGCCAGGGCCAGGGTCAGGCCAGCCTTCTTGGCATGCTCGCACAGGTGCCACAGGTCCGGGCGCATCAGCGGCTCGCCGCCGCTGAACACCAGGATCGGCTTGCCGACCGCAGCGATGCCGTCGATCAGCCGTTCGGCCTCGGCGGTGGTCAGCTCATCGTTGGTCGCAGCCGTCTCCAGCCGCCTGCAGTGCTTGCAGGTCAGATTGCAGTCGGCGGTGGTTTCCCAGAAGACGAGGCGCAGGTCGGCAGCGTGCATACGAGGAGGCTAGCAGATGGCGACCGCAAGAGGTAGTGCCAGGCGCGGAGACGGTCAAGCATGCCTGCCCTGCATGGACGAAGAACGCCCCGACGGACCTACTTGAATGCCGCCTCGACCGCCGCCGCCTCGGTTCCGGCCTTGGACAGGGCCGTCGCCGACTCGGCGTCCCGACCGACAACCTTCAACCAGAACGCTGCCTGAGCCCAATCCGCCGCCGTTCCACTGCGCGTCAGATACAACGCCATCTCAGCGCGGTCGGCATCGGCGAGGGTCTTCCACGCCACGCTCAGCACCGTTCCGCCGATCCGCAGTTCCATGCTCTGGGCGTCGGCTGACTCCATGGTCGCCTGGGCCTGCATGCTGGCGAGCAAGAACACCGGGCCTTTGCCAGTGCCTGCCGCCGCAATTGCGCGGGTCTGCAGCTGGGCAGTGAATGCCGTCCGCGCTTCGGACGTGGGCTGGACACGCGGCTTGGCCGCTGCCGGCGGTGTGGCCGGCTTCGCCTCGGGCTTGGCCGGCTTGGCCTTGCCCTTCTTGGCCGGTTCAACCGAAAACCAGGCTCCGACCGGGCCGGGTACGCGGCCAAGCGCAGCGACACTGGGTGGGGGCGAGGACTTCTTGAAGGACAGCCCGGTGCCCTCCCTGTTAAACTCAGGAGTATTGTTGGCGAATTGGCAGTTGATGAACTCCTCTTTGACATTCAACGCCATGAAGATGGCGCCACCCTGGCCCGGGCAGGAGTTGTCCCAGAATGAGCAGTTGGCCATCCACAGATGCCGAGAATGCTGGGTGTAGAGCGCTCCGGCGTGCTTCACCCGCGCATCCTTGCCGACCACATTGCGCTCGAAGTGGCAGTTGAGGAAGACATGCCCCTCCTGCTTGTCGGTCTGGGTGTAGGCGAACATGCCCGCCGCGTGGTCGCCGGCGGTATTATCGCGGAACAGACAGCCGGACACGAAGTACTCCCAGCCATCCTTGCCGTCCTTCACCGCATCGCAATACACCGCCCCACCGATGCCGCCCTGGCCGACCGAACCCTGGTCGGCCCCGCCGCCGAGGCCGAAGGCGTCGCACTTCTCGAACGAGCAGTCGATGAGATAGACCTCGCACTGGATCGTGTTGATCGCGCCACCGTTGCTGGCATCGCAATCGAGGAAACTGCAGTTGCTGACCAGCAATGGCCGCTGGCCGCGCACGCCGATCGCCCCACCGCCGTCATCGGGCCCCTTCTGCGTGGTCTTGCAGTTCTCGAACTGGCAGTCGATAACCGTCGTTTTGCCGTCGAAATTGGTGTTCCAAATCACCGCCCCGGTGTCTTTCGCCCGGCAGTTGATGAAGCGCAGGCGCTGGACAGTGAGATCTGTCTTCCACTCCTTGGCGATGGCGCGGGTCTTCTCCTGGCCATCGATGGTCACCAGGCCCATGCCGTCGAGGATGATCGGCGTGGCGCGCTGCGACATCAGGAGCTGCTCGTCGAGTTTCAGCGTCACCGGCTGGCCGCCGGTGTCGAAGACTATGCTGCCGCCGCTGGCGAAGGCTTCGCGCAGGCGCGCAATGTCCGGCTGGCCGTCCTTCAGTTTGATCGTCCAGTCAGGTTTGGCGATCACCACCGGTTCAGGCTTGGCCACCAGGTAAGGCGGCTGTGGGCCGGCGGGCGCCTTGGCCTGGGCCGCAGCAAGCACGGCGGCCAGACAGACAAGAAGGATCGATCGCATAGTGGTTAAACGGATACAAATTCCAAACGCTGGCTACTTGCCGAACCGTGCCTCACCTGCGTATGAAACACACAGGGCCCGTCGTGATGCGACGGGCCCTGTGTGGGTCAGAACAGACCGAGAGCTGACTTAGGGCTCGCGCAACAATAACTGACGCGATGGAACACGACGCACGCTCGCCCAGCTTGGAGCTTTGAGCTTCAAGCTTTGAGCCCTCAGGGTGCCTGAGGCGCCAGTTGTTCTTGCGCGAGTCCTTACTCAATCACAGCGAAAATATCGGTCTCTTCCATGACGAGGTATTCCTCGCCGCCGACCTTGACCTCGGTGCCGGCGTAGCTGCTGAACAGCACGCGGTCGCCAGCCTTCAGCTGCATCGCCTGGCGCTTGCCGTCCTCAAGGACCTTGCCGGGGCCGACGGCCACGACCTTGCCTTCCTTCGGCTTGTCCTTGGCCTTCTCGGGGATGATGATGCCGCCGGTGCTCTTCTCGGCGGCGCTGGAACGCGTCACGATGACGTGCGAACCGATGGGCTGAAGGGCGGACTTGGGGGCTGCTGCCATGTTCTACTCCTGGGTAGCTTGGAGCTTGGAGCTTTGAGCTTTGGGCCCGCAGTCACCTGCGATGCGTCCGCTCTCGTTCCAAGCTGGGTGGTTGAAGTGTCGTGAAATCTCGGACTCAAAGCTCAAGGCTATTTATGGACGGTGAAATCCGCGTCTTTGATGTCATCGCCGCCGGACTTGCCTGAGGGTCCGGGCTGCGGGCCGGCACCGCCGGCCGCACCGGCGGCGGCCTGGGCGGCCGCCTCGGGACTGGCCTGCTGGGCACTGTACACGCGCTTGCCGAAGGCCTGGGCGGCCTTCTCGAGGTCGGCGACGGCCGTCTCGATGGCGGCGGCGTCCTCGCCGTCCTTGACCTTCTCGACCGCGGCGATGGCGGCCTCGATGTCGGACTTCTCGCTGCCTTCCAGCTTGTCCTTGTGCTCGGTCAGCATGTGGCGCATCTGGTGGCAGAGCTGCTCGGCCTTGTTGCGCGCCTTGGCCTGCTCTTCGCGCTTCTTGTCGGCCTCCTCGTTGGCCTTGGCCTCCTCGACCATGCGCGCGATGTCCTCCTTGCTCATGCCGGAGGAGCCCTGGATCGAGATCTTCTGCTCCTTGCCGGTGGCCTTGTCGCGCGCCTTCACCTCAAGGATGCCGTTGGCGTCGAGCTTGAAGGTCACCTCGATCTGCGGCATGCCGCGCGGGGCGGGGGCGATGCCGGTGAGGTCGAACTTGCCGAGCTGGCGGTTGTCGCGCGCCATGCGCCGCTCGCCCTGGTGGACCTGGATGGTCACCGCCGGCTGGTTGTCGGCCGCAGTCGAGAAGACCTGGGTCTTCTCGGTCGGGATGGTGGTGTTGCGCTCGATCAGCACGGTCATCAGGCCGCCCTCGGTCTCGATGCCGAGCGACAGCGGGGTGACGTCGAGCAGCAGCACGTCCTTGACCTCGCCGGTCAGCACGCCGCCCTGGACGGCGGCGCCGGCGGCGACCACCTCGTCGGGGTTGACGTTCATCTTCGGATCCTTGCCGAAGATCTCCTTGGCCACGCGCTGCGCGCTGGGCATGCGCGTCGAGCCGCCGACCAGGATGATCTCATCGACCTCGGCGGCCGACAGCTTGGCATCCTTGAGACACAGCTCGCACGGCTTGCGGCAGCGGTCGATCAGGGCGCGGGTGATCTCCTCGAAGGTGGCGCGGGTCAGCGTCTCGTTGAGGTGCTTCGGCTGGCCGTTCACCATGGTGATGAAGGGCAGCGCGATCTGCGCGCTGGTGACCTGCGACAGCTCCTTCTTGGCCTTCTCGGCGGCCTCCTTGAGGCGCTGGTGGGCCATCGGGTCCTTGCGCAGGTCGAGGCCGCCGTTCGCCTTCATGAAGCGGTCAGCCATCCACACGATGATCGCGTCGTCGAAGTCGTCGCCGCCGAGATGGGTGTCGCCGTTGGTCGCCAACACCTCGACCACGCCGTCGCCGACTTCGAGAATGGAAACGTCGAAGGTGCCGCCACCAAGGTCGAAGATGGCGATCTTGCCGCTCTTGCCCTTGTCCATGTGGTAGGCGAGGGCCGCAGCGGTCGGTTCGTTGATGATGCGCTTGACGTCCAGGCCGGCGATCTTGCCGGCATCCTTGGTCGCCTGGCGCTGGCTGTCGTTGAAGTAGGCCGGCACGGTGATCACCGCCTCGGTGACCGTCTCGCCGAGGTAGTCCTCAGCCGCCTTCTTGAGGAACTGTAGGATCATCGCGCTGATCTCGGGCGGCGTGTACTGCTTGCCGCGCACGTCGACCTTGACCAGCTCCTCGCGGGCGCCGACCACCTTGTAGG
>JAIFND010000040.1 GCA_020047915.1 bacterium
GCACATGCCGATGCCCCGCGCCCGATCGGGCGATGACGAGGCCCCGTCGCACGGCATCCAACCGCAGCCCCCAGCAACTCTTCCGCCTTCCTCCTTCCTCCTTCCGCCTTGATTCCATTCATCCCACGGATCTCCACGCGGAACCACATACCCCCGGCTTACCTTTACGCCATTGGGCTTCGCCCCCGCGGCCCTGGCGGGCCTGCCCCCACGGCTTTTGTCGCAGCTCGGTATTGTCGCTCGCGCTCCAATACCGTGGGCGGATGGGCTTCGCCCATGGTATCCGCCCACCGCTGCTCGGCAGCCGCCCCATCGCTGCGCGACGGGGCCCCGTGGCCTGATATGTCAACTTTTCCCCCTTGCTTTTCCAAGTGGCTTAGCCACTATGTGGCTTAGCCACCAAGGAAACCGCCATGACCGACTGCCCGCCCATCGCCGACCTCGCCCGCATGATCGACCACTCGGCGCTCCACCCGACCATGACCGACCGCGAGCTGGAAGGGCACTGCGCCACCGCGCGCGACAACGCCTGCGCCTCGATCTGCATCAAGCCCTACGCCGTGCCGATGGCGCGCGCCCGCCTCGCCGGCTCGGCCACCGCGGTGTGCACGGTGATCGGCTTCCCGCACGGCTCGAACGCGATCGGCATCAAGGTCGCCGAGACCCTGCGCGCCTGCGACGAGGGCGCGACCGAGATCGACCTGGTGGTCAACATCGGCAAGGTGCTGTCGGAGGACTGGGGCTACCTCGCCGCCGAGTTGGGCGAACTGCAGGCGGCCGTGGTCTCGCGCAAGGCGATCAGCAAGGTCATCTTCGAAGTCGATTTCCTGAAGGATGCGCACATCGTCAAACTGTGCCGCATGTGCAGCGATGTCGGCGTGCATTTCGTCAAGACCTCGACCGGCTACGGCTACGTCAAGCAGGCCAACGGCGACTACAACTACAAAGGCGCCACCAGCGAGGCGCTGAAGCTGATGGCCGCCAACGTCGCTCCCGGCGTGCAGCTCAAGGCGGCCGGTGGCGTGCGCACCCTCGATGATCTGCTGCGCGTGCGCGCCCTCGGCTGCACCCGCGTCGGCGCCACCGCCACGGTGGCGATCCTCGACGAGGCGCGCAAACGCCACGGGCTGGCGGTGTCCGGCAAGCCGGCCGCCGCCAGCGCCTCCGGCTACTAGGCGCAAACCTGATCAGCCGGCCGGCACCAGGCCGCGGCCACTGGCGCCGGGCAGACCGCCGAGCTGGACGCGGAAACGCCAGTGTCCGGGATGGTAGACGGTGCGCTCCTGCCACAACGCCGTGCCGTCATCGAGCACGCCGACGGCGCGTGCTTCCAGCACCGGCGCACCGACGGCAAGGCCGAGCAGGCGGGCATCATCGGTCTCGGCAGGCACCGCCGCGACCAGCTGGTCTGCCCCGGCAAGGCGGAAGCCGTAGTGGGCGGTGAACAGTTCGTAGATGCTGCCGGCCAGGTCGCGACGATCGAGGTCGGGACAGCGCGCCACCGGCACGCTGCGGTGCTCGACGATGCAGGGCTGGCCATCGATCAGGCGCAAACGGGTCAGCCGCCAGACCTCGCCGCCGGCGGGCAGGCCGAGACGGTCCTCATCGACAGCGGCGGCGGACCGGGTGCAGGCCAGGACGGTGGTGCCCGGCTCCCGGCCGCTGGCGCGGGCCTGGGCATCGAAGCTGAGCAGGTGGCGCAGGTCGTAGGTCAGCTTGCGTTCGGCGACGAAGGTGCCGATGCCCTTGCGGAAGATGAGCGTGCCCTCGGCGACCAGGGCGGAGAGCACCTTGTTGGCGGTCGGCCGGCTGATGCCGTGGCGCTCGCTGACCTCGCGCTCGGTGGGGAATCTGGCTCCGGGCTCCTGGGCGGCGGCCTGCTTGCGCAGACGATCGACCAGTTGGCGATAGACCGGGCGCTTGGCGGGCATGCCGGATGATCGGGCCGGACGGCCGCAGGGGAACCCCCGTGGCATCGGCGGCACGTCGGCGCATGCTTGCCGCCATGGTGAGCGACGCTGACGCCCCCGCACTGACCGCCACCGGCCTGACCAAGCGCTTCGGCGCGATCGAGGCGCTGCGCGGCGTCGCGCTGCAGGTCCGGCGCGGCGAGGTGCTGGGCGTGCTCGGCCCCAACGGGGCAGGCAAATCGACGACCATGAAGGTGATCACCGGCTTCGTCGCACCGGACAGCGGGCAGGTGCGGGTATGCGGCCTCGACCAGGCGCAGGACCCGCTGGCCTGCCGCGCACTGATCGGCTATCTGCCCGAAGAGTTGCCCCTCTACCCCGAGATGCGCGTCGCCGACCACCTCGACCACCTGTGCCGCCTGAAGGGCATCCCCGCCCCTGAACGGCGCAAAGCGGTGGTCGATGCGATGGCCCGCGCCGATTGCGCGCACAACGAAAAGCGGCGCATCCGCGGCTTGTCGAAGGGCAACCGCCAGCGCGTCGGCCTGGCCGGGGCGCTGCTCGGCGATCCGCCCGTGCTGATCCTCGACGAGCCGACCAGCGGCCTCGACCCCTCGCAGGTCGCCAACTTCCGCGACCTGGTGCGCGGCCTCGCGGCACGCCACGCCGTGCTGCTGTCGACGCATGTGCTGGGCGAGGTCGATGCGGTGTGCGACCGCGTCGTCGTCATCCACCAGGGCCGCACCGTGCTCGACACCACGGTCGGCGACCTGCGCACGCGCGCGGCGCGCGTCGCGCGCGTGCGCGTCACGCTGCGCTCGGGCTCGGCGGACGGTCTGCGCACCGCGCTGTCCGCCGCCGGCTGGGCGACGATCGAGGCCGGCGACAACCCCGCGCAACTCGCCATCGACGCCGACCCGTCACGCCGCGCCGAACTCGTCGCCCTCGCCGAAGCCAACGGCGGCCTGCGCGAACTGGCCGAAGAGCGCGTCGCCCTGGAAACAGTGTTCCGCGAACTCGTCGCCAGCTGACGTCTCCCGCACGGGGTCCAGGGCGCAGCCCTGGCCGCAGCGGAGCGAGGATCGCGCGCCGAGGGGTGGTGGCGGCATATAATCGGCGCAGCCGATGCCGCCACGATTTTGGAGCGAAGCGACAAAATCGAGCCCCGACAAAGCGCGGGGGGCCCGGGGGCGAAGCCACCGATGCAAACGGCCGCCGAGCGGCGGTGGCGGCATATAATCGGCGTAGCCGATGCCGCCACGGTTTCGGAGCGATAGCGACGAAACCGAGCTGCGACAAAGGCCGGGGGGGCAGGCCCGATCAGGGCCGTGGGGGCGAAGCCCCCAAGCTAGCTTGCACCGCGAGAACCAGCTGCTGCAACGTAAATGGCTTGTCGAGCAGACCACGTGCGCCGGCGGCAAGCAACTCCTCGGCGACACCATGGCGGCTGTGGCCGGAGACCAGCAGGATCGCGGCCTGCGGGTCGAGTGCCCGCAGCTGGCGGAAGACCTCATCGCCGTCCATCTGCGGCATCATCAGGTCCAGCACCACCAGGTCGAAGCGCGGACCCCGCCGCCAGGCGGCCAATGCACTGGCGCCATCCGTGGCCTCCTCGACGACGCAACCGAGGTGGTGCAAGGCGGCGCACAGCACGCTGCGCACCACGGGTTCATCGTCGACCACCAGGACGCGGGCGGAGACCGTTGGCAGGCGTGGGTGCTGCGTCGGCTGCTCGTCCGCGATGCCGGCGCATGGCAGATAGAGGGTGAAGATGCTGCCCCGGACCGGCTGACTGCGCACGGCTATGCCGCCGCCATGCGCCGAAACTGCACCGAATACCGAAGCCAGGCCGAGACCGTGCCCCTGCTCGCCCTTGGTGGTGAAGAACGGCTCGAAGAGGTGACGCAGTACTTCCGGGGATATGCCGGCACCCTCGTCGACCACGTCGATGGCGACATACCTACCGGGCGCCGGCGCACCGTAGAGGGCCGCCGCCTCCTCAGGCTGCAGTTCGGCCTGGCGCCCGGCGATGCGCAACACCCCACCGCCCGGCATGGCGTCGCTGGCGTTGACCGCGAGGTTGATGATCGCGTTGAGCAATTGCGCCTGGTCCCCCAGGATGGGCGGGATGCCCGCACCGTCGGCGATCTCTTGCCGGATGCGCTTGGGCAGGGTGCGCTCGAGGATCGCCCGCACCTCGCCAAGCAGTCGCTCGACGGTGATCGACTCGCGCTCGAGCCGAGTCGATCCGCGGCGGGAAAAGGCCAGCATCTGGCGGGTCAGCTGCGCTGCCCGCTGCGCCGCCACCGCGATCGTCTCGGCGTGGCGCCTGACGGCCACGCCGCCCGGGTCCAGGCTGATCAGCTCCGCAGAACCGAGGATGGCGGCGAGCTGGTTGTTGAAGTCATGCGAGATGCCACCGGCCAGCCGACCCAGGGATTCCAGACGCTCGCCATGACGCAGGCGCTCCTCCAGCCGGATGCGCTCGCTGATCTCGATGAAGGCCACGGCGATGCGCCGCGGGGCATAGCGATAGACGTGCACCTCGAAGGAGCCGCGGATGCCGCCCTGGTCGTAATCGAGGCGTGGGATGCCCCAGGGCACCCCTTCGCTGGCGCAACGGCGGTAAGCGGCGACCACCGAGGTGCCGATGACGCCGGGGAAGGCCTCCTCGAGGGTCAGGCCGATCATGCGCCGGTTGGAGACACCGGTGATGCGGTCGGCGGCCGGGTTCGAATCGGTGAGGATCAGATGGTCGTCATCGACCAGGTGGTAGAGATAGACGCCGAAGGGCGAGCTGCGCAGCACTTCGGCGAAGCGCGCCTCGCTTTCGAGCAGGGCGCGGCGCTCGGTGAGGTCGCGGAACACCCCGATCACCACGCGGCGGCCGGCGATCTCTGCCACGGCATCGGAGACCTCCACCGGGATCACCGTGCCGTCGGCGGCCTGGATGCGCGTCTCGACCAGGGTGGAGCGCCGGTGCTCGACCGCATCGCTGAAGTGGCCACGCGCCGTGCTTTCCTGTTCGAGCGGATGCAGACGGCTCTGGTGCATGCCCCGCAGCTGGCCGAGGTTCATGCCCAGCAGACGGCAGGCCGCAGGGTTGGCATCGAGGATGATGCCGCTATCCGCATCCGCCATCAGCACGGCATCGCGCACCAGGTGCAAGCTGGCATCAAGGCTGGGTGATGCAGGAGTTGGATCCATGCCGGAGCCTACACGCCCACCCCGGCATGGGGAAGCCCGTCCATCCGGGTGCGCTCAGCCCTCGGCGAGGGAGCGCCACTTCCCGAGCAGCTCGGAAAAGCGCTTATCGAGCGCTTCACGCTCGTTGTAGGGCACGCGGCCGGCTTCGCGCCAGGCCAGTTTGATGCGATCGACCGCATCCTTCTGCCAGCGCGGATTCTCGCTGCCGAGGATCTCGGCCAGCTCGTCGAGCAGGGTGCGGCGCTTGGCCGCAGCGCCTTCCAGCGCGGCGCGCTCGGCATCGAGCTTGCCACGGATGGTCGCCAGGATGCGGTCCTCGGCGGCGATGAAGCGGCCATCGAGGGCGGCGCGCGCCTCGCGATCGGCGGGCGGCAGCTCGCGCCACACTTCGCGCAACTGCGCCACGCGGCGCTGCACGTCGGCGGCGGTGATGATGCCGGTCTTCGAGGCCATCGCCTTCTCGGCGTCGCCAGCGAAGCTCTCGGCGCGCACCACGACCGCCTCGCGGTCGGCGGTGGCGGCCTCGCGGCGCTCGCGCTCGGCGTCGAGGTCGGCCTTGCGGCGCTCCCAGAAGGCGTCCTGCGCCGTCTTGAAGCGCGTCCACAGCTCGCGGTCCATGCCGCGCGGCACCTCGCCGGCTTCGCGCCAGGCGCGCTGCAGCTCCTGCATGCGGCCGGCGGAGGCGCGCAGACCGTCGCGCTCGGCCGGGCTGCCGGGCAGGCCGACCGACGGCCGGGCGAGCACGCCCTCGGCCTCGACGCACAGCTCCTCACGCCGCGCCATCGCCGCCTGGCGCTCCTGGTCCTGGGCCGCCAGCCACGGCTTGAGGCGCTGGAAGCAGGCGTCGCCAGCGGCGCGGAAGCCATCCCACGCGACGCGCGCCTTGATGCGCGGCAGCGGTCCCAGCTTGCGCCAGCGCGCCTGGCAGTCCTTGAGACCGCGGAAGGCGGCGGCCGGGTCGCTGTCGACCGGCAGGGCCTCGATCTCGTCCTTGAGCTGCTCGGCGCGCACCAGATTGGCGAAGCTGTCGGCGTCGGCGGCCTCGCGCGCGGCGCGCAACGGGGCGTAGGCGTCGTCGAGCGCGGCCTGGAAGCGCTCACGCGGGCCACGGCCTTCGGCCGGCGGCGCGTCGCGCAGCGCCATGCGGAAGCGTTCGCGCAGCTTGTCGAGCTTGGCCTGATGCGCGTTCAGGGCTTCGCCATCGTCGGGCGCCAGGGCGTCGGCAGCCTGCGCCGCCGCCTCGGCCTCGCCGACCAGGGCCGACAGCGCGGCCAGGGCCAGACCGCGGCGCTCGCCGCGATCCCGCCGGGCGGCGGTGCGCGCGTCGCGGTGCGCGGCCCACGCCGTGTTCCAACGCACACGCAGCTCGTGCTGCGGATCAAGGGCGTCACCCAGGGTCAGCGCCTCCTTGTGCAGGCGCAGGAATTCATCGACCACGGCCTCGGGGTCCTCGGCGCGGGCCAGTTCCTCGGCCCGTGCCACCACGGCGGGGAAGCCCTCGGGGGCGGGGGCGCTGCGCACCGCCGCGACCTCGGCGGCGGCGGCCTGCGCCGCGCTGGCGGCCGCGGTGGCGGCGGCGGCCTGCGCCGCGGCTTGGCGTTCGGCCTCGACGGCGCGGGTCGCGGCTTCGGCGACGCGGGCGCGGATCTCGCCCGCCAGCTGGTCGAGGCGGGTGGTGGCGGCGGTGACCCGCTCGTCGGCGGCGTGGGCGGCAAACTGCGCGAGGATGGCGTCGCGCTCGGCCAGGATGGCGGTCCACGCCGCCTCGGCACCGACGCCATTGCCCACCGCCAGGCGGGTGGCGCGCGGGATCAGCGCTTCGAGGGCGGCGGCGCGCTCGGCGCGGGCCTTCTCCTCGCTCGGCTTGGCGGCCTCGGCGATCAGCTCCTGGATGCGCGCGGTGGCGGCCTCGCGCACCGCCGCGACCTTGGCCTTCTTGGCGATTGCCTTGAGGTGCTTGCGTTCGCGCAGCGCGGCAACCGCCTTGGCGCCGGCCGCTCCGGTGGCGTCCTGCACCGCGACGATCTCCAGCTGCGCGGCGTTGCCGTCCGGGTCAGCCAGCAGCTTGGCCAGGGCGTCGGCGCGTGCCGCCGCGTCCGTGCCACGCACCGCCAGGGCGGCGAGGTCCGGCTTCTCGGGCGCGGCGGGGCGAGCCTGGGCCGGAGCCGGCTTGGTGGCGGTGGCGGATGAAGAACGGCCGAGTCCGAAGAATCCCATACTGCCTCGCGAAGGGGCGGCATGATCGCAAGGCGGGGGGCGGGGGCAACCCATCACCCCCCATTGCCACGGCTGGAAGCTGGAGGCTGGAAGCTGGAAGCTTCATTGCCCCGGATGGGCGCTGCCTCCAGCCTCCAGCCTCCAGCCTCCAGCCTCCAGCCGGGGCAATGGGCTCAACGGTGTTCGTACCCGCGCATCGCCAGCGGCACGCGGCGCTGGTGGCGGTCCTCCATCCAGGCGCCGGGCTCGGGCAGCAGCCAGCCGACCACCGCCAGCGGATGGGCAAAGGGCCAGGCGAGCTGCAGGGTCGGCCATTGGCTGGCCTCGACCGCCGCGAGCAGTTCGTAGTCCTCGCCGTCGCACAGCGCAGCGGTGATGGTGTCGGAGAAGTCCGGCACATCGGGATGCACCGGGACCTGCTCGGGCAGCAGCAGGCAGCCGCATGCGGAGGCGGTGGCGAGCTTGGGCGCGTCGGCGGCCAGGCCGTCGGAGAGGTCCATCAGCGCATGGACGAAGCCGTGGCGAGCGAGCCAGCGACCCTCGGCCAGGCGCGGTTCAGGGGTGAGATGCCGGCCCGAGCGCAGCGAGCCGCCGAGCGGTCCGCTGACCACCAGCAGATCGCCAGGGCCGGCGCCGCTGCGGCGCAGCAGGCGTCCACCAGCCGCCGGATCGCCCTCGCCCCACACCGTCACCGAGACCACCAGACTGTCGGCCCCGGTGGTGTCGCCACCAAGCAGCGGGCAGCCGTGGCGCATCAACTCAGCACCGAGGCCGGCCATCACCGCGCCGGCGTCCCAGCGCGCCGGGCACGAGATCGCCACGGCGGCACCCACCGGCACCGCGCCCATCGCCGCGAGATCGGACAGGGCGGCGGCGGCGGCCTTGCGTCCGACCAGGCGGGGATCGGCGTCGGCGGTGAAATGCCGGCCTTCAGCGATCGCATCGACCGACAGGCAGGTCGGCCCGCGCGGCGTCCACACGCAGCAGTCGTCGCCGATACCAAGCACGCCGGCCGGAGCCGGATGCGCGGCGGTGACGGCGCGGATCAGCGCGTTTTCATCAAGCGCCACGCAGCTCCCGCCTGCGCATGGTGATCTGCGCACGCAGCTCGGCCGCCCGCGCCTCGACCTCGGCCACGCGGCTGGCCGGGGCGGGATAGACTGGGTGGTGCAGCTCGTTGAGCGCCGTGGTCACGGCGCGCAGCTCGTCGAGCAGGGATTCGAGGTTCAGGTCGCTGTCGGGGGTGGCGGTGGGCATGTGATGGTACCGTTGTGTGAACTGCGGGCTCCAAGCTCAAAGCTCAAAGCTCAAAGCTCAAAGCTACATGAATGGCTGCGGTTCGCCGGGCTTCAGGGTCAGGATCTCGACCCCGGACTCGGTGACCAGGATGGTGTGCTCGTGCTGGGCGCTGCGCCGCAGGTCGGCGGTGACCGCGGTCCAGCCGTCGTCCCAGCTGCGGTGCTTCCAAGTGCCCTGGTTGATCATCGGTTCGATGGTGAAGGTCTGGCCGGGCTTGATCGCGAAGGTCGAACCCTGGTCGAAATAGTGCGGCACCTGCGGGTCCATGTGGAACTGCTCGCCGATGCCGTGCCCGACGAAGGCACGCACCACACCGTAGCCGAGCGGTTCGGCGACGCCGCAGATCGCCTGGCCGATGTCGCGCACCATGCCGCCGGCGCGCACCGCGCCGATGCCGGCCATCAGACAGCGCCGGGTGACCTCGATCAGGCGCTGGCTGTCGGCATCGATGCTGCCGACCGCCACCGTCTCCGAGCAGTCGCCGTGCATGCCGTCGAGGTAGATCGTCACGTCGATGTTGACGATGTCGCCGTCTTCCAGCGGCCGGTCATCGGGGATGCCGTGGCAGATGATCTCGTTGACCGAGGTACAGATGCTCTTGGGGTAACCGCAGTAGCCCAGCGTCGAGGGGAAGCCGCCGAGATCGATGTAGGCCTGGTGCGCCAGCGCGTCCAACGCGTCGGTGGTGACGCCCGGACGCACCGCCGCCTTGACCAGTTCCAGCACCTGGCGCGCCGCCTGGCAGGCGGTGCGCATGCGCGCGATCTGCCCGGCATTCTTGATCACGTCCTTGATCCGGCTGCCCGGGCGCCCGTCAGAGCGCAGGGCGTAGTCGGGCTTGGGGATGCGGTCGGGCACGACGCGGCGCGGCGACACCTTGCCTGGACGCACCGGCCGCGGGTTGGCCGGTGCCGCCTTGGCCTCGGCCCCGCTCAGGGCGGTCAGCAGATCGCGCGGCTGGTGGCACTTCTTGTACTTCTTGCCGGATCCGCACCAGCACAGGTCGTTGGGGCCGAGTTTCGCGTAATTCACGAGGGGCTTCACGCTAGGCGGCGGCATGGCGATGCCAACCATGGACGCCGCAAGCCTGCGGTTGCCTCGCCGGCACGCCTGGGAACATCCCGCCCCCATATGCGAACGCCTGTCACGACCACCGATGCCCCGGCCGCGATCGGCCCCTATTCCCAAGCGGTCAAGGCGGCCGGCCTGCTGTGGTGCTCGGGCCAGCTCGGCCTCGCCCCGGCCAGCGGGCAGTTTGCCAGCGATGACACTGCCGCCCAGACCGAGCAGTGCCTGCGCAACCTCGATGCGATCTGCCGCGAGGCCGGCACCGGGCTGTCGAAGGCGATCAAGTGCACCATCTACCTCACCGATCTGGCTGATTTCGCCGCCGTGAACGCCATCTACGCGCGTTGGTTCGAGGCCCCCTTCCCGGCCCGTGCCACGGTGCAGGTGGCGGCGCTGCCGAAGGGCGCGCGGGTGGAGATCGATGCGGTCGTGGAGCTGTGAGCCTTCGACGTTCGACGTTCGGCGTTCGACGTTCCGCAGGCCAGCCTATCGCACGGGCAGATGATCGACAGAGATGGCCCTGTGGTGCGACCTGCGCACCCGCCAGCGGGATTGCAACGCCGAACGCCGAACGCCGAACACCGAACGGATGCCTCCGCCATGCCCTCCCGCGATGACACCGCCGACATGCCGGGCGCCGGCTCGGTCGATCCCAAGGACCACCCGCCGATCGCCCTGCCCGACGAGGACTGGGCGTGGTTCTGCGAACGCTGCGCAGCCCTCGCGCTGCCCGATCCGGGGCCCCTACGCGGACGCCTCGAGGCGCTGTTCGGCCACCTCGTCGGGGTCAACCGCTGGCTCAACCTGACCACCGTTTCCGGGGCGCACGACTGGCTCAAGTTGCACGTGCTCGACAGCCTGACCGGGCTGTGCGATACCCGCCTGCAGCACCTCGCTGAAGGCGCGCCCTGCGTCGATCTCGGCAGTGGCGGCGGCTACCCCGGTCTGCCCCTCGCCCTGGTCAGCGGTGGTCGCGTACCCTGGGTGCTGGCCGATGCGCGGCGCAAGAAGGCGGAATTCCTCGCTGCCGCCGGCACCCTGGTCGGGCCTCAGGTCAGCGGTCTGCACCTGCGCGGTTCGCTCGCTGCGTCGGCCGCGCCCGCGCTGCACCGGCGCTGCCAGCTGGTGGTCAACCGCGCCATGGGCCAGGCCGACGAGGTGCTGGCCGAGGCCGCGCCGCTGCTGCGTCCGCACGGCCATCTGCTGATCTGGAAAGGGCCGGCCTTCGAGGGCCAGGAGCGCGATCGCGCCGCTGCCGCCGCGCCCAAGCTGGGCTATCGCGTGGTGGGGGTGCGCCGCCTGACTCTCGTCGCCGGCGATCCTGAACGGGTCCTGGCCTGCTACGAGCGGACCGGGTAGAGCAGTCAGCCGGTCACTTCGAAGCCGCGATCGACGAGATCCTGGAGGTCGAGCAGGCCGACCAGGACCCCCTCCGCGTCAACGACCGGCAACTCGTTGATCTTCTTCGCCGCGCACAGGCGCAGCGCGCTTTGCAGCAGTTCGTCGGAGCGTATGCTGCGGCAGGGCATGGTCGCCGCTGCGCGCACCGGGCCGCGCAGCAGGGCGGCCGGATCGGCGGCGCTGGCCAGGCAGCGGCGCAGGTCGCCATCGGTGCAGATGCCGAGCAGCCGGCGCTGGGCATCGACCAGCACCACCGAACCGGCGCGCGCCTTGCCGATCGCGCGCAGGCAATCGACCAGCGGGGTGTCGGGCGCGACCGCCGCGACCCGCTCGCCAGTGCGCATGGTCTCGGCGCAGGTCATCAGCTTGCGGCCCAGCGCCCCGCCCGGATGGAAGCGGGCGTACTGCTCGGGGGTGAAGGCGCGCATGCGCTGCACGGTGAGGGCGAGGGCGTCGCCCAGCGCCAGCATCGCCGTGGTGCTGGTCGACGGTGCGAGGCCAAGCGGGCAGGCCTCGACCACGCGGCCGATCGACAGCACCACGCGGGCATGCTGGGCGAGGGGCGAGTCGGTGCGTCCGACCAGGGCGATGACCGGCACACCGATGCGTGCGAAGTTGGGCAGCAGGGCGATGACCTCCTCGGAGGAACCGCTGTTGGACAGGGCCAGCACCACGTCCTGCTCCTGCACCATGCCGAGATCGCCATGCCGCGCCTCGGCCGGGTGCAGCACGAAGGACGGGGTGCCGGTCGAGGCGAAGGTGGCGCTGAGCTTGGTGCCGATATGGCCAGCCTTGCCGATGCCGGTGACGACCAGGCGGCCGGTGCAGGCGCGGATCATTTCGCAGGCCTGTTCGACCGCGGCGCGCTGCTGCTCGCACAGCCCGGGCAGGGCGGCGAGGGCCTCGGCCTCGGTACGCAGGACGGACTGGATGCTGGCGAGGATGTCGACCATGGCCGCGCATGGTGGCGACCTGGACGCTTCCGCCAGCGCCGACGGCTGACAGGGTGTCGCCATGCGCGCGACCCTGGCCGCCGACCGCCTCTACGCCCTGTCGATCCGCCCCCAGGAGTGGGACGGTCTGCGCGAGCACGCCGAACTGGCGTGGCGCTGGGGCCCCCTCGCCGACGACCGCGAAGCGCCGGCCACCCGGCACTGGTTCCTGCTCGTGCTCGAATGCCGGGTCCGACCGCCGCTGGGCGACCCGCTCGCCGAAGGCAACGCGCAGGGCCTGGAAGTCCTGCGCTGCGGCTGGGAGGTCGAACTCGAGGTTCCGGTCGCCCTGCCGCCCGCTGCCATCGACGAGGATCGTGCCCTGATCGCCGCCCTGTTCGCCAAGCTGGCCGACACGGTCAACCTGGTCGGCGGACGGGCCGGGGTCGGCGAACTGCTGACCGCCGCCATGTGCGAAAAACTACTCAGCGCCCGCGACTGAACCGCATTTGCCTTTGGCCCGGTTCCGGGTTATAGTTCCGACAGCGCACCTGCCGTCCGCTGAACGGAATCTCCACATGTCTGACATCTACGCCTACCGCGCCGCCTTCCGCGCCTTCCGCGACCACGCCCCGGCCAGCGATCCGGCGCTGCTGCGCCTACTCGCCGATCTGGCCGCGGTCGCCGACGAGCGCGCCAAGGGCTGCACGGCGGAACGCTTCGCCACCAGCCTGATTTCGGCCCTGCGCCAGGACGCGATCTTCGACCAGGTCGGTCGCGTCTGCCTGGCGCAGTTCTCCCCGCATATGCCGATGCTGCATGTCCTCGGCTCGGCCAACGCCGTCACCGTGGGCAGCAACACCCTGCGTACCGGCTACTACTGCTTCATCGCCGATTCAGGCTCGCTCTCGTCGGTCCAGGAGGGGCGTGCCCGGATCTACGGTGATGTCCGGCAGATCACCGGGTCGTTCAGTGCCAGCGGCCGGCCGGTGCAGCGCACCATCCGCCATATCCAGGAGATGGGGCTGCGCTCGGGCATGTGCCTGCCGCTCCACCTCGGCCGGGCGCGTGGCCTCCTCTTCCTCAACAGCGAACGCCCGGACTCGTTCACCGACCTGCGCGAATCGCACTACCTCGCCTTGACCGTGGTTGCACAGATGGCGACCTCGTTCCTGCTGCGTGTCGGCGCCACCGTGCCAGAGCAAGCCAACTGGCAGGTTGATACCGTCCTGCCCGGCCTGTTCACGCAGCGCCTGCAACGTGCGCTCCAGCAGCGCTTCGGCGAGCAGGCGACCGTGGCTTTCCACACCCTTGAGGAGGCTGGCTACATCTGGTCTCCCGACTTGGCGGTGTGGGCCGTGGTGCAGGCCATCGATGTCCTGGCTGGACCAGGCGGACCAGGACAGATCGCGATCGGATCTGCCGCCTTCGACCGCCAGACCCTTGCCCTGCGCGTGACCATGCCGCTGGCATGCAGCGCCCTGGACGAGCGCCTCGCCGGTCTGCGCGAACTGCTCGCCCCGTGGCGCATCAGCCTGGCGCTGTCACCTGCCAACAGCGGCTTCGAACTGCTCGTGCCCGCCGACTGGGATCATTTCCGGGACGCCAAGTCCTGCTACAGCATCTAGAGTCCTTGAGGGCAGCGACTTTGACCTGCCAAGTCAAAGTCGGCAAAGTCGCTGCCCTTGAGGACTCGGGGGTGCGGGGGCGCAGC
>JAIFND010000128.1 GCA_020047915.1 bacterium
TGCGCCCCCGCACCCCCGAGTCCTCAAGGGCAGCGACTTTGCCGACTTTGACTTGGCAGGTCAAAGTCGCTGCCCTCAAGGACTCTAGTCGCCCGACTCGGCTGGACCGTTTGTCGAGCCCCGCCGGCGCAGCCAGCCCAGGCCGGTCAGGCCGATATAGATGCCGCCGCCCAGCACCACCGCTGCGCCCAGGCGCAGCGCGGCGTAGCCGCTCGCCTGGCCCTCCGGTTGCGGCCACCAGTGCAGCAGCGCCCACACCGCGGCGCCCATCGCCAGCGCAGCCGCTACCGGGCGGATCAGGCCGCGCCAGTCGAGCACCGCGCCGACGCCGCGCCGGTGCAGCAGCACGAGGTAGGCGGCGCAGCCCAGGCTGGCGGTGCAGGCCGAGGACAGGGCGATGCCGGCCTCGGCGAGCGGGGTCTGCACCAGCACCAGGTTGAGGGCGAGGTTGGCGATCACGATGGACAGCGACACGCGCACCGGGGTGGCCTGGTCACGGTGGGCGTGGAAGGCGCGCATCAGCAGGCGCGACATGGCCATGGGGATCAGCGCGGCGGCGTAGAACTGCACTGCCAGCACGGTGCGGGCGACCAGGGTCTCGTCGAAGCTGCCGACCTGGTACACGGCCCGCACCACCGGCTCGGCGGTGGCCAGCAGGCCGACCGCGGCGGGCAGCAGCCAGTAGGCGAGCAGGCCGGCGGCCGAACGTAATCCAGGGCCGGTGTGGGCCCAGCCCTTGGCCGCCGCCGAGGCCAGTTCGGGATAGGCGGCGGTGGTGACGCCGTGGCCGATCAGCGCCATGGGGAACTGCAGCAGGCGGTTGGCGAAGTAGAGCACCGCCACCGCGCCGTTGCCGGGGATCAGCGCCTTGGCGATGATCGTGTCGAGCAGGGCGTTGATCTGGAACACCCCACCCGCCAACACGGTCGGCAGATAGGCTTTCGCCAGCTCGCGCAGACGCTGGCGCATGCCCTCATCGAGCACGCGGGTGGCATAGGGCGGCACTCCGCCGCTGCGGCGCAGCGCCCACAGGTGCAGCAGCACGTTGGCGATGCCTCCCGCCAGGACGGCGTAGGGCAGATACCAGCATTCGTCATCCAGGCCCAGGCCGACCGTCGCTATGAGTGACAGGTTGAGCAGCACCGGAGCGAAGGCTGGCACCCAGAAGTGGCGGCGGCCATTGAGGAGGCCGCTCATGATCGCGGCGGCGCAGATGAAGATGACGTAAGGGATCTGCGGGATGGTCAGGGCGGCGATGATCGCGACATCGCCGGCGCCGAGTTCGAGGGCGGCCACCGCCCCAGCCATGCCGAGGATGGCGAGGCCAGAGAGGAACAGCGACAGGCGGGTGAGGATCAGGCCGGCGAACAGTTCGGCGCTGGCCGCGTCGCGCTCGCGCTCCTGCACATAGCGTGGGATGACGGCGGCGGACAGGGCGCCTTCACCGAACAGGTTGCGCAGCAGGTTGGGCAGTTGGAAAGCGACCAGGAAGCAGTCGAGCATCAGTGAGCCGCCCTGCGCCCCGGCCCACAGCCGGTCGCGCACCAGCCCGAGGATGCGGCTGACCAGGGTCCAGCCGGAAACCGTCGCCATCCTCCGCATCAGGCCCATGGCGAGGCAACATCGGGCGCGTCTGCGGTTTCCGCAAGGGCATTGCGGCGGCGACGGGTCTCGGCAATCTCCACTTATCCATGTGCAGCGCCTGCGACGATGAATCCGAGACGGCCGAGTCACCCCCGGCGCCCAGCGGCGTCCCCGGCCTGACCCGGCGCGGCCTGTTCCTGGGTGGTCTCGGCCTCGCCCTGGCGGCTTGCGTGCGCGGTGGCGGGGTCCCTCGACCCGGTTTCGGCAAGGGCGTCTGGTACATCGTGCCGGTGGGTGACAGCCTGACCGCGCTCAGCCGGCGCACCGGCGTCACCACCGACCGCCTGGTGACGATCAATGGGCTGACCCGGCCGACCCTGGTCCCGGGTACCCGACTGTGGATCCCTGACGTGACCGTGGTCGCCCCGCCCGAGAAGGCACCCTACGTCGCCCCCAAGCCCCAGCCCAAGCCGAACGCGCCGCTGGCCGACGACGAACACTACGAGCTCGTGCCGCGTTCAGCCTGGACCAACGAACCGATCGGCCCCAACCATGTCCTGATGGGCAAGGTGACCAAGATCACCATCCACCACACCGACGAGCACGCTGGCATGGCCGAGCGCAGCGATCTTGATGTGGTGCGCATGATCGAGCGCTTCCATCGTGGCCCGCAGAAGCGCTGGGCGGCGATCGGCTACCACTACCTGATCGGCAAGGACGGCAAGATCTACGAGGGCCGTCCGGTGAAGTACCAGGGTGCGCACTGCGGCAAGAACGAGAACAATCTCGGCATTTCGGTGATCGGTGACTGCCATCACAACCTGCCCAACCCGAAGCAGTTGCGCGCCCTCCGCGCCTTCCTCGACGACCAGCGCGAGCGCTTCAACGTGCCCAAGGACCAGGTCTTCGGGCACCGCGACATCAAGCCGACGATCTGCCCCGGCGACCGCCTCTACGGCTGGGTGGTCGATTACGCCGGGCGCAGCCGGTAGGCTTCCGGCCGCGCGGCGCGACGCAGCGCATAGACGATCAGTGCGGCGCCGATGACCAGCAGCGGCAGGGTGAAGGCCTGGCCTTTGCTCATGAAACCGAGGATTGCCGGTACGCCATCATAACCGGGCTGGCCCTTGTCGGGTTCGCGGAAGAACTCGCCGACGAAGCGTCCGACGCCGTAGAGGGTCAGGAACAGCCCGAGGCTGAGCGCCGGCCGCCGATGCCGGGCATGCAGCGGCAGCAGGATGGCGAAGATCAGCAGGCCTTCGAGGAACATCGCATAGAGCTGGCTGGGATGGCGCGGCACCGGCGGACGCGCGTCGGGGAAGATCACCGCCCACGGCCCATCCCACGGCCGGCCCCACAGTTCGCCATTGATGAAGTTCGCCGCCCGGCCGCAGGCGATGCCGAAGGGACCGATCGTGGCCAGGGCGTCGCCCAGCACGAACAGATCCTGCTCACGGCGCCACGACCACCACCAGGTCGCCAGGGCCACCCCGGCGATGCCGCCGTGGCTGGCCATGCCGCCTTCATGCACCGCCAGCAGCTTCCAGAACGGCACATGGCCGCTGAATGTCCAGAACAGGCTCGGTTCGTAGATCGCGGCATAGCCCAGGCGTCCACCGGCGACCATACCGATGGCGATGGTCATGATGAAATCGCCGACTACCTGCGGCTGCATCGGCAGGCGGCCCGCCTTGGCCCAGCGCGCCAGCAGCCACCAGCCGCCGAGGATGCCGACCAGATAGCTGAGCCCATACCAGCGGATGCCGAAATCCCCGCTGATGTGCAGCAGGAACGGATCGAGGTCGTGGACCCAGTGGGTGGCGGCGGGATCGGGCATGGCGGGGCAGCGTCGGGGTCGGAAGGAAGCTGCAACTCAGGAATGCCTCATGCTGGAATGCGGTCGCGCATTCCAGCATTCGACCATTCCAGCATTTGGCATTATCAAGGCATCAACGCCAGCCGTACTCCCAGCGACGGGTGCTGCACTTCGCCATCGACCGGCACCTGGTTGGCAGTGCGCGCCTGCAGCGGCGCGGCATCCCAGGCGCCGCCGCGTGCTGCATAGCCGGTGCCGGAGCGCACCGCTTCCCAAACATTGCCGTGCATGTCGAAGAGACCGAATGCGTTGGGCAGCAGCCCACCGACCGGCGCGGGACCGCTGGGCGGATTGCTGGCCGTACACAGCACGGCATAGGTCGTGCTGACCGCGGGATCGGTGCTGTCCCCCCAGGTGAACAGGCCGGCGCTGCCGGCGTCACAGCCGCGCGCCCATAGACCTGCGTCAGGCAGGGCGAGACGGAAGCGCGGCAGCCGGAAGGCCGCGGTGACCTCGGCCACCTCGGCCGGGGCCAGACCGGTGACGGGCAGGGCCGGATCGTTCGGCTCGGCTTGGCCCTGCAGTCTGGCCCACTGGCCGCGCGTCAGTTCGAACACGGCCAGATAGGCCGGCGCCGCGTTGACCAGCGGCACGCTGTCCTCGGGCTCGCCGCCGCCGGGCAGGACCGCAGGATGTCCGTTGGTGGTGCCGGCGGGGATGCACCGGAACAGTATCCGCGTGCGGCGCAGGCTCGTCTCGGTCAGGCCGCGCGCATCCGGTGCCGTGACCGGGTGCAGGGATCTATTCGTGAGGTCGAGTTCCAGCCAGGCGGCATCGGACAGCGCTGAATCCACAGCGGAATCGCCGCTGGGCGCGGCGCAACTGGCCAGCACGAACGCGGTCGGCAGCAGCAGACGCATGGTCACTGGGCCGTTCCTGTACGCAGGATGCGGTAGGGCAGGCGCAGAGTCTGCTCCTGGGCTGTGAACACCAAGGTTCCACTCAACAGCTCGCCGGCCGCCAGATCCTGCGGATCGAACGTGATCATCATCATGCCGGCTTGCATCGTGATGATCGGCAAGGGGCCATTGAGGCTGCCGTCAGGATGGTAGGTGATCATCGTCGGAGCGGTATCTGGCAGGTTGCTTCGGAAGGGCAGGATCACGGGCCCGCTGATGGTAAAGGGAAAGTCACCGAGCACCTGCAGGCGCGCGACCGGGGCGACGGTGGCGATCAGCAGCGTGGTGTAGGAGAAGTTGTTATCCGTGTCGAACGCGGTGAGACGCAGGCTGCCGATGGCGGTCTGGCTTCCGGCCTCCACACGCAGTTGGCGGGTGGAGAAGTCGCTCCACGGCAGCGGACCGGCCAGGGCAGCGCTGGCGTCGCTGCGCCCGTTGCCGAGATCCTGGGTGAGTTGCACGCCGTCCACCAGATCGAGGCTCCAGCGTGCGGCGGCCAATGGGGTGCGCCCGTCGTACCAGTCCTGCGGCAGCAGATCGACGCTGCTGTCAGTGACCAGGGTCAGCGGATCGTAGCGGAGCAACGGCGGGGTGTCAGCCTCGGTCGGGATGATCTCCACGATCAGGGGCAGCGACCAGTTCCCGCCGACGGCGCGCAGGCGCACCTCGACTCGGCGCCTGGCGAGAATGCGTACCCCGCTGCAGTTGGCGTAGCAGAGCTGACGCAGGATCAGGTAGGCGGTCGCGGCATCGATCGCCTGGGTGGTGGTGACCAGCAGTTCGGTATTGCCGCTGACCGGGCCGCTCCAGGTCGCCTCGGCGCCGGCGACCTGCACCCCGAGTCCGTCGAGGTGCAGCCGGTAGCCATCGCGCAGCGCCAGCAGATCGCTGGCGTCGGGCAGAGCTCCGCTGCTGCCGGCCACCAGCTTGGCGGAGATTTGCAGAGGCACGGATCCCGCGAAGCTGCAGCGGAGATCGCTCCACAGCAGAGGCATCCACGGATCGCTGGCCGCCAGGTCGTATTCCAGCGGCTCAAGGTCGGACGAGGTCAACTGCGGCTCGGCGGCGAAGCCGAGGCCGGCGAGTGCCAGGAGCAGGAGACGCGTCATTCCAAACTTCCCGGTCGTGCCGAGGGGCGCCAGGCCAGCACCACGCCGACACAGAAGCCCGAGCCGCTCAGACTGGCCTCGCGGCCGTCGCTGGCGGTCAGATCGCCGCTCCACGCCCGCCAGCCGCCTTCGACGCCCAGCGACCAGTGGCGGGTCAGGTTGCCGAGCAGGCGGAGGCGCAGGCCGCTGTGCACCAGGGTCCCGTCGGTCTCAAGGTCGGCGCCGGCCCCGCCCGGCAGGGTCAGGGTGGCGAGGTGGGCGCCGAGCAGCGCCTCGCCATCCAGCGACCAGCGCGGACTGATCGCCCAGGTCGCCCCGGCGCAGAGCTCGCCACCGGTCGCGCTGAGTCCGCCGTCCGGCAGCGGGGCGTCGGTCAGCACCACATCGATCCCGGCCAGCGGGGCGATCGAGCCGCCGGCGCTGGCCCACGCCCAGCGGCCGCCGAGGCGCAGGAAGGTCATCCGTTCGAAGGCGTCATCGCCGGCGAAGCTGCCGACCGGCGAGTGCAGTTCGTAGGTGAAGCCGCCATCGACCAGTTCGACCGCCAGCAGCACGTCCCGCCGGGCGACCTCGGCGGCGCCCATGGCCCCAGCAAGCAGCAATGGCAGTACGAGTCTCATCGGCGCAGCACCAGGCGTACGCCGACGCTCCAGCCGGCATCCTCACCGGCGGTCGGCACGCGATTGCTGGCCCGCGACGTCACTGCGGGCTGATCCCAGGCCCCGCCGCGCAATTCGTAGCCGGTCCCGTCACGCACCAGTTCCCAGGCGTTGCCGTGCATGTCGTGCAGGCCCCAGGCGTTGGGGGTGCGGCTGCCGACCGTCGCCGGCTGCGTGGTGGCGCACACTGCCGCCACGGCGACCAAGCCGTCATCGAGCGTGTCGCCCCAGCAGAACTTGCCGCCGCCTCCGGCGAGGCAGGCGCATTCCCATTCGTCGCCTTCGGGCAGATCCAGTTCCCAGCCGGTGCTGCTCCAGCGCTCCAGGACGGGCTCGATCATGGCCGCCGACAGACCGATGGCCGGCTGGTCTGGCTTGGTCCAGGCGGCGAGATCGGCGACCGGCAGCACCTGGTACCACGGCCGGGTGCCGGCCAGACGCACCCACTGCGCCTGGGTCAGTTCATGCGCCGCGATCCAGAAGCGGCCGTGCGCGACTTGACGGCGCGGCTGTTCGTCGGCCTCGGTCAACAGGTCGGCGACCGCGCGACCGACCGGGGCGCTGCCGGGGGCGACCTGGCGGAACAGGATCTGCGTATCGCGCCAGCGCGCCTCGGCGGTGTCCGGCGTCCCGTTGACCGGTGCGACCTTGCCAGTGGTCAGGTCGAAGGCGACCCAGGTGCTGCCGCTGACCACGGAGTCGTCGGCCAGGGTTCCGCTGGAGGTGCTGGTGCAGGCGATCAGGCCAAGCAGGGGCAGCAGGAGGATGCGGCGCATCAGTTGGCTACCCCGCGCTTCACCCGCAACAGCATCGGCTGGCTGGTACTCCAGATCTTGCCATCCGGACTCAGGACCTGGGCGTTGATGCGCAGCGGGATCCACGAGGTGTTGGCTGGCAGGGTTGCCCAATCGATGCTCAGCGTGTCGCGGCTTACGCTGATTCCGCTGGATGGCCGGGCCGGGAAGGGTGGGCCGTAGTCGGCCAAGGTGAGGTATGCACCCTCGGGGATGGTGCGGATGCGATGTTCCACCGCGACGCCTGCGCGCACGCACAGCAGGGGATCAGAAACGATGCTCAGGCGGTCAGGAGTGGTGCGGATCAGCACCGGCACGACCACGGTCACGGCGGGATTCACCCCGTCAGAGACGCGCAGCACGATCGCATCATCGGTGACGTTACCGTCCCGATGCGTGTAGGTCACTTCATCGGCATTGACCTGCGCAGCGTTGCAGGCTTGGGGTATCTGCACCGTCCCACCCTTGGGGAAGGGGGACAGCAGTTCGACGCTGAGATTCTTCAGATCCTCGGAGTCTGAGATCACCACCGGCACAGGGGCGGTCTGGTCCGGATCGATCTCCAGGGTGCTGATCGCAACATCGGGTACGGCATTGACCTCCAGAACCTCGACGTCGCAACTCTGTTCCGCGCTGACGCCATTGTCGGCAGGTTCGCCGACCGTGAAGCTGATTCTCCGGATCAGCCGTGTTGCGTGGGTCTGCAGGTGGCTGTAGCGCACCAGGCGGGCGAGTTGACGGAGGCGCTCGATGGCCAGCGCCGGTGCCAGGCTGGGCAGGGTGAGCGCGAGGCGCCAGGAGGCGCCCTGCGGCCGGCTCCAGGTCGCGACGGCGGCCCCGGTCGCGGTGCTGATGATCGTCGCGCCGTCGATGCGATAACTGGCATCCCCGGTCAGGGTCAGCAGATCGCCGACCGTGCCGTTGGCGACCTCGGCGTTCAGCGTCAGGCCGCTGGTCCCTTCGCTGGTGATGGCGGGATCGACGCCGGCCCCGACCTGCACACCGTCGAGCAGCATGACCGGCGTGCCGGCGCGCGGATCGACTTGCAGGCCCTTGCGGTCCTGCAGCGCCAACGTCGGTGGATCGTTGGTGTTGATGATGGTCAGGGTAAGTGGAAAGGAGGTCGGCCCGTACGCGTCGGTGACGAGGATGGATGCATGGGCCGTGCCGTAGAAGTTCGTCGCGGATTGCACCCGCAGGCGGTACTGGCCGCCGCTCACCTGTTCGCTGGTGACCGTCACCTCTCCGGCTGTTCCGCTCGCCGCCACCGACAGACCGGTGTTGGGCGTATCGGCGAAGGTGATCAGCGCCGACTGGTCAGGCAGGTCCTCGCTGAAGAGGGTGAGGGATAGCGGGACGGAGATGGTGGGGACGGGGTCGACGATATAGTTGATCTGGATCTCATTTGAAATCCTGCTTCCATTTGACGCTGCGGATATTTTGAATTTGTCGCTGAGTCCGGTTGTCGATGTCGTGGACAGCGAGAATGTGCCACCGCCGCCATCAGGATGTGCCGCCGTGACGAAATGCATCGACGCAGGCAAGTAATCGTAAGCGAGGGTGTGTGTCTGGTTCGGTGAGAGCGTGTAGGTTCGGGCGGCTGATGCGCCAAGAGGACGCAGTCGGATCTCCAAAGGTCCGACGAGACCAAGATCGTCCAAGCCAGCCAGGCTGCAGATGCAACCGATGACGACTAGCGCGCGCACACGGCACTCCGTTTGCGCAAGAAAGCCAGCCCAGACAGGATGAGCAAGCCGCCGATCATTCCGGCGCCACACCCGCCGCCGCCAGATGCGCTCGATGCTGTTCCGCCTCCGCCTGAGCTGGAGCTTTGAACGACCAGGGTGGGATGAGGGGCTGGAATTTCGACAACGGCATTGTCAGGATAATTCGCGTCTGCGGTGAAACTGGCAATCTCATATGTACCTATGCTTTGTGTCTCAGGCACGAGGATGCGCAGCTTTGTGTTTGGTCCGAACAAGAGTGCCGTTACCGGAGATTCATCGGCTATCCCGCCGTTGATTCTCCATAGCGTCATTCCAGTAATGCCTGCAGCTGTCAGATCGATCTCCAATGTGGCATCCCGATCGATATCCGTGTACCCATGCAACTTTGCCTTGAGTTGTTCGTAGGTGAACTCGGTTGGAATGCCGCGCACCACGACCAAGGGATCGACGCTGTCGATGGTGGTGTCGGCGGCGACGGTCTCGCGCACGCCGAGGATGGGGGTGCTGAAGGTGACAGCGGCGGTCGGGTTAGCTCCACCGATGTTCTCTGCCACGACGGTGAAGGCCGCCAGGGGCGGTTCGTTTTCGTAGGTGTAGAAGTTGTCGTAGGTGAAGGCATCCGCAGGCGGCGTCCAGGTCAGGCTCTGGCCGGCGGTCAGGACGAAGGGGGGTGCGGTGCTGAAGGTGCCGGCCAGAGCGGCGGTGACGCGCAGTTGGATGGGATCGACGTTGGCGCCCGCGCCGAGCACCTCGGTCAACTGCGACCAGGAGAAGGTGTAGGCGGTGTCTTCGGTAACTTTCGTCCCGGGAACTGGCTGGACGAAGGAGCCTGAAATCAGCGTGAGTGGGTCGAAGGTGTTGGCGAGGTCGATGCGGACGGTTTTCATGGTGCTCAGTACCACGCCAGATCCGTTGACTCCCACGACATTGAATGCATCGCAACCGTTGCCACTGAGATTGAGTGGCGGCGTCCACACCACTTCGTTGTTGGCGTCCAGCACGTCGCCATTGATGACTTCGACACCGGTTCCAATGCTGCCTATAGGCCGGATGAAAAGGGTTCCCTGGGTGATCGGAACCGTGATGCGATATCCAACCAGACCTGCGATTGGTGGGTTGGCGATCAGTTCCGCGAATGTGATAACCTTCGGCGTCTCCTCGGTGCCCCCCGGAATTGGATCAAGGGCCAGCGTAGCCAGCGCCGAGGCAGAGGCAGTGCAGATCAGAAGCAACGCGAGCAGACGGGTCATAAGGGCCTCGTGGTCAATCAGGTGCTATGCGGTATCCGGCAATACCCGAAAGATTCCGGAATGGCATGCTGGGAAATCGGCTTCGTCTGTCAAATACCTGCGCTGGGCGATGTCGAAGGCCCCTGCGAGACGCTCATTCGTCGATGACGATCCGCATCCCCAGCACGCTGCTGGCCGTGCCAGCGTCCAGGCCGGCGCGATTGGCGGCGCGGACGGTGCTGGCCGGGTCGGCCCAGCCGCCGCCGCGGGCGACGCGCTGTTCGGAGCCGCCGCCTTGCGGGTCGCTGACCGCAGTCGCGGGATAGAGGCCGTAGCGGTCGCCGCACCATTCCCAGACGTTGCCGAGCAGGTCGTGCAGGCCGAGGGCGTTGGGGGCGAGCAGACCGATGGCGTGCACCGCGTCCTCGCTGGTGGTGCGGAACCAGGCGACGCGTTCCAGGGCGATGCGTTCACCGGCGAGTTCGGCGCCACTGCCGCCGGCACGGCAGGCGTATTCCCACTCGGCCTCGCTGGGCAGGCGCACATTGGCGCCGCAGCGCTCGGCCAGCCGGGCGCACCAGGCATTGGCGGCCGGCCAGTCGATGCCGGTCATCGGCAGGTCGGGCTCGGTCACGCGCTGGCCGTCGAGGGCATGCCACTGGGCGCGGCTGAGCTCGGTTGCGGCGATCCACCGGCCGCGCGTCAGGGTGACGCTGACCGGCATCTCGTCGCGGCTGCGCCCCGCCTCGTCGGCCGGCGAGCCGAGCGTGCAGCGTCCGGGAGGCACATGGCGCAGCGTCAGTTCGGGGCCGTCGTCGGCGAGGCGTAGCACGGCGAAGGGGCCGAAGGCATCGCTGCCGTGGTTGACCGCCCAGGCCGGACGGGGTGGACCCGCCAGCACGCTGCGTCGGGTCCGCCAGGCTGCCAACTGCGGGGTTTCCCCCGTCTCGGCGGCAAGCATGGCGAGGACGTCATCGACGCCGCTGCGCAGGCGCGGGATCTCGGGAGCGAGGTCGCGCGCCAGGGTCGTCTCACCGGCGCGCACCCGGGCGACTTTGCTGCGCCAGGCCGGTTCCTGCGGGAAGGCGCCGACCAGTTCGTGCAACTCGGTCAGGGCGGACTCGGCGTCGGTGGGCACGGCGGCGACGGTGTCGAGGCAGGCGAGCAACGCCGTCAGGGCGCGGACGCGCTGCACCTTGCTGCGCCAGGCGATCAGCAGGCGATCATCGGCACTGACCATCGCGGCGAGGGCGCGCAGGTCGGTGTCGATGGCGTCGGGCAGTGCCTCGGCCCGGTCGAGGACGGCGAGGCGGCGGCGCAATTCGACGAAATCGACGATGCGCGTGCGCCAGCGCCGATAGTCGCGATCGCCCTCGCCGACCAGCCGACCGTAACGCAGGATGTCATCGGCCAACGCGGCCGAGACCGCCGTCGTCTGGTCATCGGCGAGGGCGCAGCGTGCGGCGAGTTCGCCCAGGGCGTTGCTCTCGGCCAGCAACCGGTCGCCAGCGGCCTGGGCGGCGGCGGCCTCCATCGCCTGGCGCCGGGAGAGCTGTTGCAGCGCCTGCTCGGCGCGGGTGCGCTGGGCCACGTTCAGCGGCTCGGGCAGGGCGAGCGGGGCCAGGTCGCTGCGCCAGCGTGCGATGGCGCCGTCGGCGGTGGCGAGATGGCCGGCCTGGCGCCCGAGCAGCGCATCGTTGGCGGCAAGCAGCGGGCGCAGTTCGGTCAGCGCCTGACGCGCGTCCTCAAGGCGGTCGGTGGTCAAATCGCCAGCCTGGTCGAGGGCGGTGCAGCGGGCGCGCAGTTCGGCGATGCGGCGGCGGGCCGATTCGCAGCGACCCTGCCAGCGCAGCAGGGCCGGTTCGTCGGGCAGCACGCGCTGGGCGTAGGCGGCGAGTTCCGCTTCGCTGCGCGTCAGCTGCTCTTCGCCCAGGCGCTCGCCGCCATCGAGGCGGGCCAGACGGTCGCGCAATCGGGCGAGGGCGGCGCGCTGCTCGGCCAGGCGGCCACGCCAGCGCAGCTCGTCGGCGTCGGCCGCCGCTGTGCCACGGCGGCGGGCCAGCTGATCAAGACCCTCGGCGCAGCGGTCGAGGACGGCTTCGCCGAGCACCGCCTCGGGTGGATCGAGGACGGCAAGGGCGGCGCGCAGGGTGGTGCAATGCTGGTCGAGTTCAGCGATGCGCCGCTGCCAGCGCGTCAGGTCGGCATCATCGGCGCTGACCAGGGCCGCGACCTGGGCGAGGACCGGGGCGAGACGTTCGCGCTGGGCCAGAGTGGTCTCGGCACTGCCGTCGAGTTCGCCGGCCAGCTGGCGCAGGCGGGCGAGTTCGGCCTCGGTCTCGCGCAGGCGGGCGGTGGCGCGTTCCGCCGGACGGGTGGCCGGGCCGCACAGACCAGCCAATGCGTCGAGGTCGGCCAGGGCCTCACTGCGCAGGGCGGCGTCGGGCAGGCGGGTGCCATGCAGGCGTTCCAGGCGCTGTTCGATACGGGCGATGCCATCGAGTCGGCCGCGCCAGCGTTGGACATCGGCGTCCTCGTCGCCGCTGATCCTGGCCAGGGCCGCCAGATCGGTGCCGGCACCGGGCGGTGGCGGCGCGGTGCGGTCGAGCTGCTCGCGCAGCCTGGTGCGCAGGATCTCATCCTGGCGCCGCGCCTCGCTGCGCGCCTCGGCCTGCGACTGCCACCACAGCAGGGTGCCGGCGGCGCCGGCAGCGAGGACCAGCGCGGCGGCTAGCGGCAGCACCCAGCGCTGGCGGCGGCCGAGTCGGCGGCGCATCTGCTCCTCGGCGCCGGTGCCGTAGCGCGCCTGGATCAACGCGGTCAGCGAGAGGTCGCCGGCGCGCAGGTGTTCGAAGTCGGTGATCAGCTCGTCGGCCGACTGGTAGCGCTTCGCCGGATCCTTCTGCAGGCAGCGCAGCACCACCGCCTGCATCGGTTCGGGGATGGTCGGATCGATGGTGCGCGGCAGGGCGGGTTCGGCGTAGTTGTGCTGGTAGATCACCGCGTCGGCGTTGTCGCCGGTGAAGGGCTTCCGCCCGGTCAGCGCCTCGTACAGCACGCAGCCCAGGCTGTAGATGTCGCAGCGGGCATCGGTCGGATCGCCGCGCCCCTGCTCGGGGCTGAGGTAGCTGGGCGTGCCCATCGCCGTGCCGGTGCGGGTCAGGTTGTCGTCTCCGGCGATCTTGGAGATGCCGAAGTCGGCGATCTTCAGCACCCCGTCCGTGGTCAGCAGCAGGTTGCCCGGTTTGATATCGCGGTGCACGATGCCCTTGGCGGCGGCCGCCGACAGGCCGCGCGCCGCCTGCAGCGCCAGCTCGATCGCGCGCTGGTGGCCGATGCCCCCGCCCTGTGCCGCATGCATGGCGATGAGCGAGCCCAGGTCGCTGCCGGCGACGTACTCCATGACGAAATAGGCGGTGCCGTCCCAGCTGCCGGCGGCATAGACCGCGACGACATGCGGACTCTGGATCAGGCTGGCGGCGCGTGCTTCGATTTCGAAGCGGGCTCGGTGCAGCGGCTCGTTGCCGAACGAACTGCTCAGCGTCTTCACCGCCACGCGCCGGCCCAGGCTGAGCTGCCGGGCGCGATAGACCGTGCCCATGCCGCCTTCGCCGAGCACGCAGCCGATCTCGTAGTCGGCGAAGATCTGGCCGGTCAGTGGACCGCGCCCACCTTCCTGGTGCCAGACATCGGTGGCCGGCCGGCTGGACGCCACTGGGCCGGATGCGCTGACGAGACCAGTCGCTTCGCTGCCGCTCCAGCGCGGGAGTTCGGCGGCGGTGGCCTCGTTGCCCTGCCAGCGCCCAGCGGGTGCGGTAGTGGGCATGGTCAGGCCGCTCCGGTGGGGATCGTGGATTTAACC
>JAIFND010000027.1 GCA_020047915.1 bacterium
CGGCCGCGCAAGGTCGGCCCGCAGCCGACGCGCATCTACTACGCCACCCAGGCCGAGTGCCAGCCGCCCACCTTCATCGTGTTCGTCAACCGCACCGACTGGATCGAGCCGGGCTATTCGCGCTTCCTCGAGCACTTCATCCGCGACAAGGTCGAGATCTTCGCGCGCGTCCCGCTGCGCATCCTGTTCAAGGCGCGCGATAGCCGCTTCCACGAGCAGGAGGACGAGCACCGCGTCGTGCGCGGCCGCACCAAGGCCGAGCGCAACGCCAGCCTGGTGCTGCCCACGCGCATGGCGATCGACAAGCGCAAGGAGGACCGCCACCGCCGCATGGAGGCCCTCGACGACCGCGACCAGATGGGCTCGGCCCGCCAGGCGCTGGCGCGCGCGCGTGACGACGATGATGATGACGCGCCGGGCCTGGGCGAGCACATCAAGGCGGTGCCCAACGTGCGCATCGGCAAGGCGCCGCTGCAACGCCAGCGCAAGCGTCAGGGCAAGGGCCGCTGAGCATGTGGTGGCTCCTGATCCCGGCCGCCTACCTCCTCGGCTCGCTGTCCTTCGCCTACTGGGCCGGACGGCTGAACGGCAAAGACCTGCGCCAGCACGGCAGCGGCAACCTTGGTGCGACCAACGCTGGCCGCGTCCTCGGCTGGCGCTGGTTCGCGCTGGTCTTCACCCTCGATCTGGCCAAGGGCGCGCTGCCGGTGCTGGCGGCGGCCTGGCACCTCGACCAGACGATGCAGCAGCAGGGCACGATCGCGACGCTGCAGTTCCTGCCCATCGCCACTGCCGCCGCAGCGGTGCTCGGCCATGTCTTCACCTGCTTCCACGGCTTCAAGGGCGGCAAGGCCGTCGCCACCAGCCTGGGCGTGCTGGTCGGCCTCGCCCCGCTGGCCGCCGCGCTGATCCTCGCCTGCTGGCTGCTGGTGTGGTGCGCGGTGTGGGCCGTCCTGCGCCTGGGCAAGAGTGACGCGGTCGGTCCGGCCTCGATCGTCGCGGCCCTCGCGGCGGTGCCCGCCTACCTGCTGACCGCCAACCCGGTGCTGCCCCCGACGCTGTGGTTCCTCGCCCTGCTCGCGCTGCTGATCCTGATCAAGCACCGTTCCAACCTCGGCAAATTCATCGCCCAAATCCGAGCCAAGCCTCCAGCCTCCAGCCTCCAGCCTCCTGGGGCGACACCCTGGCGGTCAACTGGGGCATGCCCTACATCGCCACCGAACGTGTCCTGATGCGTCGCCTGGCGACTGACCTGCGTGCCTTGGGCGGCAGCGCCGACGACGGCTGGGCTGAAGCCTGCGTGCGCGAGTTGCAGGCGGAGTGGAACCTGACCGCCGACAGCACGCGCAATCCCGAACAGCGCGAGATGGATTTCCCGGCGCTGATGCGCGGCTGGGTCGCCAGCACCGGACTCGACGCCGCCGACCCGCGCCTGGAACCAGCGCTGACCCGCGCCTGGGACCGCATGACCGACACGGTCATCCCCTACGCCGAGATGGTGCCCGCCCTGGCCCGGCTGCACGGCCTGGGCTACCGCCTCGGCATCCTCTCGCATGTGCCGTGGCCCGGCTTCGCCTGTCGGCGCTGGCACGAGCGCCACGGCTCGGCCCCCTACCTGCACTTCTACTCGCTGTCCTGCGAGATCGGGCGGATCAAGCCGCACCCCGACCACTACCACGACGCGATCCGCCAGGCCGGCTGCGCCCCGCACGAGATCCTGCACGTCGGCGACCACCCCTACCGCGATGTCGAAGGCGGCCGCCGCTTTGGCCTGCGCACCTGTCTGCGACGCACCGAACGCATTTACAGCGAAGAAATGCTCGATGCATGCGCCCCGGATGCCGAGATTCTGCATCTGCATGAGATCGAGGCGGTGGCGGAGAGGCTTTCATTGCCCCTAGGGGTTAGGGGTTAGGGGTTAGGGAAAGACAGGGACAACCATGCGTGATTTCAAGGATTTGATTGCTTGGCAGCGAGGCATGGATTTGGTGCAATCCGTTTATGCCGCGACCCGCCTCCTGCCCGACGATGAGCGCTTCGGTCTTGTGACACAGATGCGCCGGGCAGCCGTTTCGATCCCCAGCAATATTGCTGAAGGCCATGGCCGGAATAGCCGCGGGGAATATATCCAATTCATCGGAATCGCCCGCGGATCACTCGGCGAACTGGAAACCCAGAGTCTGTTATGCCAACGCATCAGCCTGATTCCCGAAGCGGAAATCACCGACATCCTCGCCCATTGCACCGAACTCAAACGAATCCTCGACGGCCTACGCAATTCCCTGCTGCCACCCAACGATCGTCGTCGCGCCTCTGCCCTAACCCCTAACCCCTAACCCCTAACCCCTAGGGGCAATGATATGCTGTCTGCTGCCACCCAACGACCCCCGTCGCGTCTCAACCCTAACCCCTAACCCCTAACCCCTAACCCCTAGGGGCAATGATATGCTGTCTGCTGCCACCCAACGACCGTCGTCGCGTCTCAACCCTAACCCCTAACCCCTAACCCCTAACCCCTTGTGGCAATGACGTCCGACCCTCGCCGCGACCGTGAGCTGGCGTCGCAACCCCGCGAACGCGCCCGCCGCCCGGCTGAATTGGGCGGCCTGGTCGACGACTTCCGCCACAGCCCCGAGTTCGCGGCGATGAAGCGGTTCACCCGCGTGCATGGAGCCCTCGCCGAGGTGCTGCCGGAGATCGCGCGCGGCAAGGTCACGGTGGTGTCGCTACGCGCCGGGGTGCTGACCCTGGAGGTCGCCGACGGGGTGCTGCTGGCCGAACTGCGCTCGACCTGCGCCCGCCAACTGCTGACCGCCCTGGCCCAGGGCGGCACCGGCGCATCCCGGCTCGCCTGGCGGGTGGCGCGGCGCAGGTAAGCCGGCACACTGCCCGACCATGATCCGCTGGTTCCTGCTCCTCTGCTGCATCGTCACCGCCTGGGCCGGCGAGGCCAAGATGCAGAGTTCCGATGATATGGAATCCCAGGAGCAGGAGGAACGCCGGCTCAGCACCTTCCTGCGCGAGGCGGCGGAATACCGTATCGGCCGCTCGCAGGCGACGCCGGACCCGGCCGCTGATGGCGCTGTCGCGGCTGAGCTCGAGCGGGCTCATGCGATGCGCGAGGTTGGCGGCCGGACCTGGTACCAGCTCTGGCTGATCGGTCGCTTCACACGCGCGCGCTGGATCGCCCTCGACGCCTGGGAAGAGCACCCCTACACCATCCACTCCGGCGCCGTGATCCACTTCATGCTCGAATGCCGGGCCGAGAACGCCGAGGTGCGCGGCACGCTCACCGAATTGCAGCGCCTGTGGTACTACATCCCCGACTATCCCGACCTGTCGGCGGCCATGCTGACCGCGCTCGAGCTTGGCGAGCGGTTGCAGAAGTTCGAGACGGCGGTGGATCTGGAGGCGGACGACCCGCGCCAGGTGGTGAAGATCGAAGGCCGCAGCTTCATCTTCGACATCGACGACCTGTTCCGCTTCCTCTCCCAGCACGGCGACCGCGAGTCGATCGCGCCGCGCGCCGCCCTGGCCCTGGCGCGTTCGAAGCTGCTCTCCGGCGAGAAGGAGGACCGCTGGACGGCGCGCCGTGCCTACGAGGACTTCCTTGAGCGTTTCCCGGACAGTCCACTGGTCTTCGAGGCCGTCCTTGAACAGGCCCTGTCGCACCTGGTCACCTACAAGGGTTCCGATTACGATGTCGGAGCCCTGCTCGATGCCCGTGACCTGGTCGATATCGCCGAACTCGAAGCCGGCGGCGATCCCGGCCGAGCGGCGCTGGTCAGCGCCTACCGCAAGCGCATCACCGCCTGGCTGCAGGACCGCGACCTGTCGGTGGCGATGTGGTACAGCCGCCGCACCCGCCCGCTGTGGCTGGCCTGGCTCAAGCGCCCGCCCGAGCTCAAGGACCCCGACAGCGGCGCACGCTTCTACGCCAACGCCGTGATCGGCCGGGACCGCGCCAGCCCGCAGGCCGGCAGCGCCACCGCGCTGCTGCAACGCCTGCCGCCAGGCGCCGGCGTGCTGGGCACCGCGCCATGAACCTGGGAGCGCGCGCGGCCCGCGCGCCAGGGGCAATGGGGGCTTGCCTGATGATCTCAGCGATCCTGCTGCTGCTCTCCGGCTGCGCCTTCCGCCTCGCCGCCCCGGCCCAGCTCGACCAGGCCGTCCGCATCCAGGTGGTCGCCGACCAGGGCCGCATCCCGCGCGCTGGCGTGGACCTGCAGGCGGCAGTGGCCGAGGCGGTGGCCTACCGCACCGGCTGGCGCGTCCACCCCGACGGTGCCGCCCGCCTCGACCTGTCGATCGACCGCGACGAGTTCAGCGCTGCCGGTGACAACAGCCGCGGCATCGCCACCCGCTGGCGTCACCATGTCCTGGTCACCGCGCTGCTGGTGACCCCGCAGGGGACCCGCACCTGGAGCGGTTCCGGCACCGGATATGCGGGCAGTCGGGCGGAGGAGATCAGCGCCAGCAAGGCGGCCGCGGCCGACGCAGCCGACCAGTTGGCCCGCTGGCTGGCCACCGACAGCCCGGTAGCGCCGGCTTCAGCCGGCACGGCAGGCCGGCTTCAGCCGGCCTCGGGGCAATGAAGGCGAAATGCCCGGCGGGCTGAAGCCGGCGCTACATAGAACAATCACCGGGCATTCACGAACGCTTCACATGGATCCGGATGGTGCGCGCTCATCACGCTCACCACTCCTTCCAACCTGGAGCCCTCGTGAAGTACATCTCCCCCTCCCTCCTCGCCCTGCGCCCAGGCGCTGAGTGTGAAGGATGATGACGTCAAGCTTGGCCTGAGCATCGTGATCCAGGCGCGCGCCGAGATTTCGGATGCGACCACCACCGCCGGGGTTGACTATTCGACGGCCGATGGCAGCGCCTATGTCGATGACATCGACTTCTACCTCCGCCGCGCCCGCTTCGGCCTGAAGGGTTCGTTCAAGAACGACTACACCTTCGCCCTGATCATGCGCGCTGATGGCGCCGGCAAGGCCAATGCCACGCAGGCCATGAACTTCTACGAGGCCACCATCGGCCGCAAGTTCAAGACCGAAGGCAGCGAACTGGCCCACGCCATTGAGTTCGGCTACATGGCCCCGACCTTCAACACCGCCAACGCGGTCCACTCCTCGAGCGGCTTCCTGCTGGTCAACGAGGCCTCAACCTCCTTTGTGATGAGCAACCGCAACGCGGGTATCAAGTACCACCTGTCCGCCCCGTGGGTCAACTTCTACGCCGACATCATGAACAACAGCGGTGATGACGCCACCAACGCCGGTGAAGGTGCTGCGGTCGCCGATAAGAGCGGTGAAGGCCTGTGGACCTCGGCCCGCGTGCACATCAGCCCCGAGGGCGAGTGGAAGATGGACAAGCCGACCGAGTCGTGGGCCGGTAAGGAAGGCAAGGGTGTGCTGGTCGGCCTCGATGTCGCCCAGAACAGCAAGGACAACTCCTCCGGCACCGAATCCACCGACATGATGGGCTACGGCATCGATGTCGTCGTGCACTTCGATGGCCTGTCGTTCCTCGCTGAATACCGCGTCGCCGATACCGAGACCAAGACCTCGGCTGCGACCACCGCCGACTTCACCGCCGAAGCTTGGCGCGTCCAGGCCGGTTACGCCTTCCCGATGGGCGACACCTTCCTGGAGCCGGCCGTGCGCATCTCGGCTTACGATGCGAATGACAAGGTCACCTCGACCTCACCCTTCGGCACCAACGATTCCGGCGCCTCGGGTGACCAGATCGAGCTCGGCCTGAACTGGTACCTGCACGAGCACAAGAACAAGCTGCAGCTCGCCTACACCATGTGGGAGGCCGAGTCGGGCAATGCTGATGCCAGCATCGTCCGCGCCCAGTGGCAGCTCTCGTTCTGATCTGATCCGGATTTCCGGTTGATCACCGCATCACCCGCCGGCACTGCCGGCGGGTGATGTCGTCAATGGCGCCTCGGGAAAGCCCTCGATCAGCTCAGACGGCGTGGGTAGGCCGCACTTGCCACATGTGAATTCATCTGTTATTCATGGGAACTTAACTCGGCCATAACTCGGCCGACAGGAGTCCCTGTGACCAAGCCCTCCCGCACCCTCCTCACCCTCGCCGCCATCGCCGCCGTCCCGGCCGCCTGGGGCCTCGATGTCACCGATGCCGACCTCAAACTCGGCCTGACCATGCAGTTGCAACTGCGTGCCGAGGCGAGCCTGGCTGAAGACAACGCCGGTACCAAGTATTCACCGGCTGAAGGCGCTGGTGATCCGGACACCGCCGACTTTTACGTCCGCCGTGCCCGCATCGGCTTCACCGGCATGTACAAGGAGAAGTTCAAATTCGCCGCCGTGCTGAACGCGGACAATACCGACAAGACGACCAGCGCCGATGCCAGCCGCGGCGTCAAGCCTCACCTCCTCTTCGTGGGCACCAGCTTCCCCTGCATGCTCAGCGATTCGATCAAGCACTACGTGCAGTTCGGCCTGGACGATGCGGCCTACAATGGCTCGCAGAATATCTTCTCGTCGCGCGAACTGCTGATGCCCGCGAGCCGCGCCACCGGCAACCTGATGAAGAACCGTGGCGTCGGCGTGAAATGGATGGTAACCGCGCCCAATGTGCAGGGCTGGATCGACATCCAGAACAACTCGGGGGACACCAGCGAGACGACTGCCGATACCCGGGATGAGGGCGAGGGACTCTGGTACAGCGCCCGCCTGCATCTCTCCCCCGACGGCGACTGGAAGATCGCCAAGGCGACGGAAAGTTTCCTCGGCGCCAGCGGCAAGGGTGTCCTCGTCGCCATCGACGGGGCTTTTAATGACACCGATTCCTCGGCCACAGCCAGCACCGATGTTTCGACCATGGGTTACGGACTGGAAGTGCTTGGCCATTTTGATGCCGTGACCGCACTGGCTGAATTCCGCGCCCAGGAACAAAGCGGCAACGGAGCCCACAAGGATTCCGTCGTTTATCTCCTCCAGGCCGGCTACGCCCTGCCGTGGAAGGACACGGTCCTCGAACCCGCACTCCGCATTTCGTACATCGATCTGAACAAGAACGACAACAACGAGACCGACGCCTTCAGCGCCAACGACTACGGCGCCAGCGGCACCCAGCTTGAACTGGGCGTGAACTGGTACCTGAACAAGCACAACAACAAGATCCAGGCAGGCTGGACCAACTGGGACGGGGAAGCGGCCGGCAAGGCCAAGGCCGACATCGTCCGCGTCCAGTGGCAGCTGGCGTTCTGATCTGACCCGGGAGGGTCGAGCGCTGGCTCGACCCCCACGATGCCTGGTCGAGCTGGCGCTCGACCCTCCGGCCCGCCAACTGGCGGGCCGCGTCGTTTCCATCGCGCTACGCCCGGGTCTGGATCAGCGCATGGAATGGCCGCAGCGCCGCCGGGGACGCCGAGGCCACCTGGCAGGCGGTCAGCCGAAAACAGCGCCGACTGATCCAAGATCCGACCTGGGGCTGGATCGGCCGCTGCTGCAGCGATCAGACGGAACTGGGCCTTGCCGTCGCCCAGCCGCTGCACGCGCACCTGCACGGCCGTCTCGCCATCGGCCTCGGCACCAGCAAGGGCAGCCTCGCGGCCCTGCCGGGGATACGCATCGATCAGGCCCTGCCCGGTGCCCTGACGCCGCGTCTCGCTGCCGAACTCAGACTCGGCAGCTACCTGCCCTGCGCCTGCGCCGCAGCCTGCTCGACCGGACTGGCCTGCCTGCTGGCCGGGGCAGACCTCCTCGAACGTGATCAGGCCGACAGCGCCCTGGTCGGGGCGAGCGAGGCGTCGCTCTCGCCGCTGATCGTCGCAGGCTTCGCCAACGCCGGGGTGCTGTGTGGCCAAACGCCACCCGAGGCCTTCGCCACGGCGACGGGGTTCGCCCCGGCCGAAGGGGCGGCAGCGGTGGCCCTCGACCGCCGGGCGGGACCATGGCGGCTGGTGGCCGGAGTCCGCCTGGGCGATGCCGGACATGAGACGCATTTCATTGATCCAGCGACCCTACGCACCGCGCTGGAAGGCCTGTGGGAGGCCCTGCCCGACCCGGATCTGATCATCTGCCACGCCACCGGCACGGCGGCCGGCGATGCCTATGAACTCGCCGGATTATCCCATGGCCCCTGGCATGCTGCGCCACGCATCACCTGCAAACCATGGATTGGTCATACCTTGGGAGCCAGTGGCGTGGTCGAGCTGACGGCGGCTCTGCACTCCCCGGCCAGGCATCTGTGGAAGTTGTCACTGGGGTTCGGAGGGCATCTGATCGCGGTCGCCTGCCAACGGGAGTAGCGGCATCGTTGCCGATGTTCAGGCTGCATGAATCCCTCTACGAGCCCCTAAGCAGGCTTGCCTGAGGTAAATGCGCCCTACAAGGCCGTGTCTAACCGGCAACCTTTGCCGCTTCCTGCCCCATGACCCTCGCCCTCGCGGACATCCTGCCAGCCACCGTGCCGAGTCCGCCCGAGCGGACCGGTTTACGCGAGTTGGTGCGTGAGCACGCCGAGCGCTACCAACCGATCCTCGCCGCCCTGCGCGATCAGCCGTGGCGCGAGCTGCTGACCGCCAGCGAACTGATGGATGCCCTGACCGGTCAGGGCCTGCAGCCGTCAGAACGCACCCTGCGCCTGCACTGCGCCGAGATGTGCGATGCCGGGTTGACCGTCCGCGAAGGCCGGCGCGGCTACCGCCTGTCGCCCGCAGGCGCTGAGATCGCCCGCGAACTGACCGCCAGCCGCCGCATCGGCTCGATCCTCTACCGCATGGAAGAGACGATGTGCCAGCTGACCTTCGACCCGGAGACGGGTACCGGGCTGGTCTCGATCAACGCCTACGTTCTGCGCCAGTCGCTGCTGCCCACGCTGGTGGAGGACATCGAGGCGGTGTTCCGCGCCGGTCTTGCGGTCGGCGATCGCGTGCTGCTCGCCGGACCGGGGGAGGACATCCTCGGCCGCGCCGTGCCGCCCGGCCATGTCGGCCTGGGCACGGTCTGCTCGTTGACCCTCGCCGCCCTGCTGATGCGGCGCGGCATCCCGACCCAGCCGGTGTTCGGTGGTCTGCTCCAGGTCGCCGAGGGCAAGCCGTCGCACATCCTCGACATGGTGCGCTATGACGCCACCTCGCTGTCGCCCAACGAACTGTTCATCCGCGCCCATCTCACCAGCGTCGGTCAGGCCGCCCGCTTCGGCTCCGGCGCGATCACCGCCAGCGTGCGCGAACTACCGATGAACGCCTTGCCGCGCCTGCGCGAAGCGCATGAGCTGTGCACCCGCCACGGCTTCCCCGGCATCCTCGCGATCGGCCGCCCCGGCCTGCCGCTGATGAACATCCCGGTGCACGAAGGCCGCGTCGGCCTGCTCCTCGCCACCGGCCTCAACCCCCTCGCCTGCCTGTGGGAGCGCAACCTCCTGCCGGGTGGCGATCCTGACGCCTCCCGACCGATGGTCGGGCCGGCCGATTGGCAGACCCTCATCCCCGTCACGGAATTGCGCCAGCAGGCGCAACTCCTGGCCGGAGGCTGGAAGCTGGAAGCTGGAAGCCCGCAGCGACCGCCTCCCTCCAGCCTCCAGCCTCCAGCCTCCAGCCTCCAGCCCTCGTGAAAGTTCCCATGACCGACCAGCTGACCGCCTACGGACTCCCCGCCGCCCAGGGCCTCTACGACCCGGCCAACGAGCACGACGCCTGCGGCGTCGGCTTCATCGCCAACATCAAGGGCAAGAAGTCGCACGAGACGGTCGCTCGCGGCGCGACCGGCGCCGATCCCCTCGACGGCGACGGGGCCGGCATCCTCATCCAGATCCCCGACGCGTTCTTCCGCGCAGTCAGCGGTCTCGACCTGCCGATGGTCGGCGACTACGCCGCCGGCAACATATTCCTGCCGCGCGACCCCAAGAACCGTGAGCTGTGCATGGGTGCGCTGGAGAGCGCCTGCGCCGACCACGATCTCAAGCTGCTCGGCTGGCGCGATGTGCCGGTCGATTCCAGCGTCCTGGGCAAGGCGGCCAAGGCCAACGAGCCGGTGATCAAGCAGGTCTTCATCGGGCGCGGCACGGTCGCGGCCAAACGCTTCGAGCAGACCCTGTACCTCGCGCGCAAGCGCGCCGAGAAGCGCATCAGCGAGAACAACTGGTCGCCGCTGCGCTATTTCTACATCTGCTCGCTGTCGGCGAAGTCGATCGTGTACAAGGGCATGTTCATCAACGACGTGCTCGACCGCTACTACCCCGATCTGGCCGACACCCGCATGGTCAGTGCCCTGGCCCTGGTCCATTCGCGCTACTCGACCAACACCTTCCCGACCTGGGCCCTGGCCCACCCCTTCCGCCTGGTCGCCCACAACGGCGAGATCAACACCCTGCGCGGCAACATCAACCGCATGCGTGCGCGCGAGGCGCTGCTGTCGCATCCCGACATCGGTGACAACATCGAGGACCTCAAGCCGGTGATCATCGAAGGCGGTTCCGACACCGCGTGCTTCGACAATGCCCTGGAATTCCTGCTGCGCACCGGCCGCCCGCTACACCACGCCATCGCCATGATGATCCCCGAGGCGTGGAGCACTAAGGCGCACCTGGCGCGCGACCTCAAGGGCTTCTACGAATACCACGCCACCATGATGGAACCGTGGGACGGCCCCGCCAACATGGTCGCCTGCGATGGCGAACGCATCGTCGCCGCCCTCGACCGCAACGGCCTGCGCCCGGCGCGCTACCTGGTGACCACCGACGACGAGATCCTGTACGCGTCCGAGATGGGCACGATCGACTTCGCGCGCCTCGCCCCAGGCAAGATGATCCTCATCGACACGGTGAAGGGCAAATTCCTGCAGGATGACGAGATCAAGAAGGACCTCGCCAAGTCCAACGACTACGCCAGCTGGGTGGAGAACCACAAGATCACCCTCGATCAGCTGCCCGCCCCGGTGCAGCCGCCGATCCCGCGCCACGAGAAGATCCGCCAGCAGCAGCAGGCCTTCGGTTACACCATGGAGGACCTCAAGGTCATCATGGCGCCGATGTGCATCGACGGTCAGGAGCCGGTCGGTTCGATGGGCGACGACACCCCGGTCGCAGTGCTGTCGAACCGTCCGAAGCCGCTCTACAACTACTTCAAGCAGCTCTTCGCCCAGGTCACCAACCCGCCGATCGATCCGATCCGCGAAGAAGTGGTGATGTCGCTGACGCAGTATGTCGGTGAGGCGCGCAACATCCTGCAGCCAGGTCCCGAGCATGCGCGCATGCTGGAGATCGACCGCCCAATACTCACCAACGAGCAGCTCGAACAGCTGCGCCAGGCCGATGTCCCGGGATTCAAGGGCACCACCCTGGAATGCCTGTGGCATGCCGCCGAGGGTCCCGCCGGCCTGGAGATCCGCCTCGAAGAGCTGTTCGTCGAGGCCGAGCGTGCTGTGGACCAGGGCCACACCATCCTGGTGCTGTCCGACCGTGGCGTGAACGAAGGCCACGCGCCGATCCCCGCCCTGCTGGCGGTCGCCGCCA
>JAIFND010000190.1 GCA_020047915.1 bacterium
CGCCTTCCGCCTTCCGCTACAAATCTGGGATAAACCGAGAGATACCCACGCATCTCGGAACAAAGGCTTACCTTTACGCCATTGGGCTGCGCCCCCGCACCCCGAGTCCTCACGGGCAGCGACTTTGCCGACTTTGACTTGGCAGGTCAAAGTCGCAGCCCTCAAGGACTCTCGCCGCCATCACCGGTCCAGGCGACCCGGGGAAAGCTATGGCGGAAGCCATTTGGCCGCGGCGCGCAGTGCGGTAGGGTGCTGCCACGATGCCTGAGACCCCGCCCCCGACCCCGCCCAAGCCGCGCGGTCTGTTGACCATGACCCTCCTGCTGGTGGGCCTGCTCGTGCTTGTGCTGATTGCCGTGCGCGATGGCAGCACCGGTTTCGGCCAGGCGGTCAGCTACGCCCAGTTCCTCGAAAGTCTCGAACAGGGCAAGGTCGCCAAGTTCCGTCTCGCCAGCGACGCGATCCAGGTGACGGCTTCGAAGGCTGACAACGAGCGCAAGTACACGGTCAGCTATCCCGGCGCCCGCCTGACCGATGAAGTGCAGAAGCAGATCATCGGTGCCACCGATCGCTACAATGAGACGGCGCGGATCGCCAACTCCAACGGCGGTGCGAAGATCGTCATCGACTACGATGGCGACCGGCCGCCGGGCTTCCTGACCCAGATGCTGCCGCTGCTGATCATGTTCGTCCTCGCCGGCTTCCTGTTCTGGTTCTTCGTTGTCCGCCGCATGGGCCAGGGCGGCGGGGTGCTCAGCTTCGGCAAGAGTCGCGCCCAGCTGATCACCAAGGGCAAGACCGGAAAGACCTTCAAGGACGTGGCCGGCATCGATGAGGCCCGCGAAGAGGTCGAGGAGCTGGTCGCCTTCCTCAAGAATCCCAAGAAGTTCCAGAAGCTGGGTGGGCGCATCCCGCGCGGGGTGATGCTGGTCGGCCCGCCCGGCACCGGCAAGACCCTGCTCGCCAAGGCCATCGCCGGCGAGGCCGATGTCCCGTTCTACTCGATTTCCGGCTCGGACTTCGTCGAGATGTTCGTCGGGGTCGGCGCCAGCCGCGTGCGCGATCTGTTCAGCCAGGCCAAGGACAACTCGCCGTGCATCATCTTCATCGATGAGATCGACGCGGTCGGCCGACGCCGTGGCACCGGCTTCAGTTCGGGCGGACATGACGAGCGTGAGCAGACACTGAACGCCATCCTGGTCGAGATGGATGGATTCTCCTCGACCGACAAGGTCATCGTGATCGCCGCCACCAACCGCGTCGATGTGCTGGATCCGGCGCTGCTGCGGCCTGGCCGCTTCGACCGGCACATCCACGTGACCCTGCCCGACATCGCCGGACGCGAGCAGATCCTCGGCGTGCATGCCGGCAAGGTGAAGGTCGCGGCCAACGTGGATCTGTCGCTGATCGCCCGCGGCACGCCCGGATTCTCGGGTGCCGATCTCGAAAGCCTGATCAACGAGGCGGCGCTCAACGCCGCCCGCCACGAGCAGGAATCGGTCGGCATGCGCGACCTTGATTACGCCCGCGATCGCGTCGCCTTCGGCCGCGAGAAGAAGACCGGCAGCCGCGCCATGCCCGAGCGTGAGCGGGTCATCACCGCCTACCACGAGGCTGGCCATACCATCCTCCAGGTCATGGTCGAGGGGGCTGATGATCTGCACAAGGTGACGATCATCCCGCGTGGGCGCGCCCTGGGTGCGACCATGCATCTGCCCAACGAGGATCGTCACACCCACAGCCGCAAGAAACTGCTCGGCGACATGGCGGTGCTGTTCGGCGGCCGCATCGCCGAGGAGATGTTCTGCGGCGACATCACCACCGGCGCGAGCAACGACATCGAGCGGGCGACCTCGCTCGCCCGTGGCATGGTCTATGAGTGGGGCATGTCCGACCGCATGGGTCCGGTGAAATACACCGAGGGCCATGACAGCGCGATGGGCCACGAGGACGTCATCGCGGTCAGCGCGGTGACCCGGCGTGAACTCGACGAGGAGGTCCGCCGGATCATCGATCAGCAGTACGCCCATGCCCGCAAGCTGATCGAGGACAACCGCGACAAGCTGGAGCGTGTGGCCAAGGCCCTGCTGGAGTTCGAGACCCTGGATGCCCCCCAGGTCAAGAAGCTGATGGATGGCGAGGAACTGCCCCCCCGTCGTTCGACCGTGGTCGTGCCGACGGTGGCCGACCAGGCGGCGGCCACGGCCGTCCCGCCCGAGGCCACCCCCGCCGAGTTCAAGCCGCAGTTGGCCTGAGACCGCGTTTCAGGCCAGCATCTCGCGTAGCAGCCCAAGATCACGTATCGCCGGCTTGAGGTCGTCGTAGCGTTGGAATGGGATCTTGGCCAGCCAGCCGGCGATGATCTCATCGACCATGGTCGGCAGCCGCATGGCGGCCGCGATGGTCGGAACCGGCGAGTCCTGGTGGGCCTTCAGCACCTCTTCGTAGCTGTTGCCGATGTACGGGGGACGGCCGGTCAGCAGTTGGATCGCTCAGCACGTTGCAGTCGCCACTGCGCGCCTGCTCGGGATCGAGGTAGAACACCTGGCGGGTCGCGGCGGCGCTCTGCAGGCGCTTACGGTTGGCGCTGTTCAGGCCGACCAGCCCGAAGCTGCCCAGGCGCACCTTCCCGTCGCCATCGAGATGCACCAGTGAGGGCTTGATGTCGCCATGCACCAGGCCCGCCTCGTGGTAGGTGTCCAGCAGTCGGCACAGTCCCAGCAGCGCATCGACGGCACGCAAGGGGGTGAAGCCCTGGTGCACCAGTTGCGCCAGGGTGCTGCCGGAGGGCTCCTGGGTAGCGTACCAGATCAAGCCATTGTCGCGTCCGCACTGGTACACGCGGATCAGATCGGGATGCTTGAGGCCCGCCGCCCTGGTCAGGTTGTCGATGAAACGCTGGTAGAAATCAGGATCTTCATTCGCCTCGACCTGGGGGTCGAGAACCCACAGCATGACCTCGCGCCCGGTCTTCATATGCTTGGCGCGGAATAGTGGTCCGGCGACCTCCTGGCGCTCCAGGGTGAGAATGGCATAGCCGCCCAGTTCGGTCCCGGGAAGCTTGCTGACGTCGGGCGGAGCGGCCGCGTTCTCTGGCAGATCGAGCACTGGTCCATCGTAGGTGTAGAAGCGCAGGCTGATCTCGCCGACCTGGACCGTGTCTCCATCGGCGAGTCGCTGCCGGCCGACCAGCAGGCTGCGTCCGTTCAACGACGAACCGTTGGCGCTATGCAGGTCCTCGATGAACCAATCCTCGCCTTCTTGCCAGATGCGTGCGTGCTCGCGGCTGATCGAGGCATGGGCGATCGCCAGGTTGCAGGACTTCACCCGTCCGATGGTGAAGGAACCGACCACGCGCAGGGACTTGTCGTTGACGATGACTTGGGCCATGGAGCGATGCTAGCGCACTCCCACCCGTGGCGGAAGAGACTTGTCCCCCGGTCGTCCGCCGTCCGCAGGTGCCGGGTCCAGGGCCCCGCCCTGGCCGCATCCGCAGGCGAGGACCGGCCGGTTGTGACGGAAGTCGGAAGGCGGAAGGTGGAAGGCGGAAGAAATGCCAGGTCGTGCTGACGGACGCGGGTTGCATGCCGATGCCACGCGCCCGATCGGGCGATGACGATGCTCCGTCGCATGGCATCCAACCGCAGCCCCCAGCAACTCTTCCGCCTTCCGCCTTCCGCCTTGATTCCATCCAACCCACGGATCTCGACGCAGAACCACATACCCCCGGCTTACCTTTACGCCATTGGGTGAAAGCCCCCGTGCTAAACGGCGTCGGCGAACACCATCCGCCCGTTAGCGGTGTGGTGCAGGCGCCGGACGGTCACTTGGGTTCGCTGGCCGATGCGCTCCTGCGCCCCATTGACCACCACCATCGAACCGTCCTCGAGGAAGCCGACGCCCTGGCCCTTGCCCTCGCCGGGCTTTTCGATCAGCAGTTCAAGGGTGCTGCCGGGGCCGATGTCGGGCGCCATCGCTTCCGAGATGGCGGTCAGGTCAACGATCTGGATTCCGTCCGCAAGAGCTTGGCGGGCAAGGTCGCGATCGACGGTCAGCAGACGTCCGTTCTCCAGCCGGGTCAGACGGATGACGACATCGGCCAGGCCGCTGGAATGCGGCAGTTCAGTATCATCGATGTCGAGTACCGGCATGCCGGGCTGACGCAGGGCCTGCAGTCCATCCAAAGCTCGTTTCGCCCGCGCCCGCTCGACGGCGCTCTCGGCATCCGCAGCGCGCTGCCAGTGTTCGAGGCACGAGCGGTGCAGCAGCAATCGCGAGGCGCTGAGACCGGCCCGAAGCAGAGCGGGCAGGCGGCTGTCGCCCAGGGCTTGCGGATCGAGGATCAGGGCGCCGCCATCGACGCGCTCGGCACGGAATTCGACGAAGGGCACGATGACGCGCAGGCGGTCAGCCCCACGTAGGACCGTGATCAGCACCAGATAGGTGGTGATCAGGGCAACTGGGAGGTCGAGGTTGCGATACAGGTCATCGTCCTGCAGCACTTGTCGTAGGACCAGAAGCAGGAGGCCGGTCAGCAGCAGGCCACCGCCGAGTCCGAGGAGGAAGGCGACCAGGCTGCGCGAGAAACGGCGGCGAAACGCCTGCTCGGCGGCGATCAAGGTGACGGCGATGCCGAATCCCATGGCCGCGCCATACCAAGGCGGCAGGCCAGACCCAAACAAGGGGCGGTAGAAGAACTGACCGCTGGTCGCTCCGATGAGCGCGGCGAGCAGGACGAAGACCACACGGACTAGGATGACGAGCACGTGGGCATCCTCCCGAACCAAGGCTCCGCGTCCAGAGCCCTTGAGGGCAGTGAAGGTGATCTCCTGGGTCGGGGTCAGGCTGAGATCGGCGAACAGTCTTAGCGCCGCGTGTCGCTCCAGCGGATGATCGACGCGGCATCAGCCTGGCAGGCCGCGAGCGACGGCTCGCTGGCGACTAGGCCCCGACCGGAGACATCGACCTCGGCATCCCTGGCCCACAGCACCTGATAGGCGGCACGGTGTTCGCCGGAACGGATGCGTTCCTCGTTGCCCTTCCAGAAGGAACTCATGTTGCGGTGCGGCGAGTCGAACAGCTTCCACGCACCGACCGGGAAGGTTGGCCAACGCAGGCGCAGGGCGTCGATGACGACATCACGGGCGTGCTGCACGACGAAGGCGGCATTCGCCGAACGGGCCTCAGGGTAGTCGCCAGGAATGAAACCGGTGGCCTGCGCGTTGCGGAAGGGGGTGGCATCGTCAAGCACCGGATAGCGCAACCGCACATCGCTGAAGCGGACTCCCTCGATGGGGAGCTCCGGCTTGCCGACGATAGTGATGCGTCCATCGGTGGTGATGTCGAGGCCGGTGAAGCTGATGTCGCGGATCCGGCTCGGCCGGGTCAGCGGCTTGTCCTTGCCGAAGTCGTGATGCTCCTTGGGCAGGTTGGCCTTGAACACGTTCGGGCAGTCGAGCTGGATGAGCTCGATCGCGCGATTCGCCGGCCAGCCCCAGTCGGTGCTGGCGACGATGTTGCTGATGCGCACCCGTTCGATGGTGCAGCCTTCGACTGCGCGCAGGTCGAAGACGCGGGTGCACTGCGGGATGACCAGGTTGGTGATGACGATGTCGCGGAAATCCTGGCGCGATTCGAAACCGATGCGCACGCCGACGCAACTGGTGCGCAGGATGCAGTCGCTGATCGCGATGCGCTCGCACGAGGTCGAGTATTCACTGGTCTTCAGCGCGATCGCGTCGTCCGCGGTGTCGATGTCGCAGCCGTGGATGATGCCATCCTGGCAGCCGGTCAGATCGATGCCGTCGGCGTTGGGGCCGAAGGGGGTGTTGCGGATCGTGATGCCTTCGATGCGGAAGCGTTCGCAGTCGTGCAGATGCAGGGTCCAGCCGGCCGACTCGGTGATGCGGACGCGCTCGATCAGCACCTCGCGGCAGCGCACAATCTCGACCATCGGGCTGACGCGCGGCAGGTTCTCGCGCCAGAAGTGCCATGCGCTGGGGCGCTCCTTCTTCCAGAACGCCGGACCGTTGCCCTGGATCGTGCCAGGCCCGGTGATCGCGAT
>JAIFND010000157.1 GCA_020047915.1 bacterium
GAGCGGGCAGGAGGAGCGCGGCAGCGCCATGCCGCAGGTCTTCCCCTACCGTCACCGCCCCGGCCACGAGAAGCCGACCGACGAGCACCGCATCCGCAGTGACGACTGCATGTGGCTGTTCAACGCCGTGCCGGCGCTGATCAAGGAGACCGGCAACCTGCGCTATCTCGACCAGGTCGTGCCCTTCGCAGACCACGGCGAGGCGACGGTGCTCGGCCACCTGCGCCGGGCGATCGAGTTCTCGATGGCGCACCGCGGCGCCAACGGCCTGCCCTGCGGCCTCGACGCCGACTGGAACGACTGCCTGCGCATGGGCTACCGCGGCGAGACGGTGTTCGTCGCCTTTCAGCTGCGCTACGCCTTCACCACCTACATTGAGATATGCGAACGCCTCGGCCGCCCGGCCGAGGTCGCGTGGGCCAAGGCCGGCCTGGCCGAGATCGATGCCGCGATCGAACGCCGTTGCTGGGACGGCGGCTGGTTCATCCGCGCGATCAGCGAGAAGGGCGAGGTGATCGGATCCAAGGCCGCGGCCGAGGGGCAGATCTTCCTCAACACCCAATCGTGGGCGGTGATCTCGGGCTTCGCCGGCACCGAACGCGGCCGCCTGGCGATGGATGCGGTGCGCGAGCGCCTCGCCACGCCGTGGGGCATCGCGATCTGCGATCCGCCCTTCCGCAACGTCCCCTGCCGCGAGATCCGCGCCGTGCTGATGGCGCCGTCGATGAAGGAGAACGGCGGCATCTTCAGCCAGATCCAGCCGTGGGCGGTGATCGCCGAGTGCATGCTCGGCCGGCCCGAGCGCGCCTGGGCCTACTGGCGCGCCTTCTGCCCGGCCAACCAGAACGACAAGGCCGAGATCCGCCAGATCGAGCCATATGTCCACTGCCAGAGCACGCACGGCAAGCACAGCCGCCACCACGGCGCCAGCCGCATCTCGTGGCTGACCGGCACCGCCACGTGGGCCTACACCGCCGCCACCCAGCACCTGTGCGGCGTGCGTCCCGACTGGGACGGCCTGCGCATCGACCCGTGCCTGGAACCAGGCAGCGGCAGCACCACGGTGCGCCGGCGCTTCCGCGGCAAGACCTACGAGATCCGCATGTCGGCCGGCGCCACCGGCTGCGGCGTGCGCCGCCTGGTGCTCAACGGCACTCCCCTCGACGGCAACCTGGTGCCGAGCGCGCAGGCGCGCGAGGTCAACCTGGTCGAGGTCCAGGTCGGCTGACGCCGCCGATCCGCCCCTCGTCGGTCAGCTCCCACTCACCGTCCTCGGCCGCGGCGTAGGCGCGCCAGGTGCAGGCCAGGCCCTCGGCCTGGGCCCAGGCGCGGAAGCGTTCCAGCGACGGCCATTGCTCCTCGCGCTCCTCGCCGTCGGCGGTGGTCCAGCACACCAGGATCGCAGGCATGGCGGGAGGATGACACCAGCTGGCGGGCCAGGCAAGGAACCTTCAGCCAGCGTAGTCAGTGCAGCGGTTTGATAGCAAGCCTCTGCTCAAGTTGCGAGCGCTGCAACTGCATAGTCGGAATATCCGAACCCGCCATGATCCTGATGATCGCCCGCCAGCAGGGTGGATGGATCGAGTTCACCAAGCGACGCTGCGAGATACGGCGCAGTCCACGCTCGTGAAGCCCTTGCAGCAGGCGAACCCAGTCACCCTCATGCTCCGGCAGACCAGCCTCGACGGCAAGCACCCGTGGTTCCTTGTGATCATGCCAACCCAAGGCGATCAGAAGTCCATGACGATGTTCGGGATCACTCTCCTTGCGACCGACCTTGTCGAGCATCGCATGGAACGCGAATCCGTCGAAGGGCTCACCGTCAAATCTGTCCTGAAGCATGCTTGCCGCCTCAGCCGCGAATAAGGGACGCAGATGCGCACCCAGGGTGACCGCATGGTCGATAGCCGGGCTTTCTGCGACAGCCGCTATGGCCAGCGTCGGGTCCCCGCTGCACAGCCCCCTGAACCAGAAGTACTCGAACATGCTGCTGCGCAGATAGAGATGACGACGATAGCGCGGTAGCAGACGAGAAGTCCACGCCGTCTCTGATCGCAGCGGATCACTGCGTACCCGCGGCACGATGACCCGCAGTTCACCATAAGGTGATTCGATAATCCGCCTGGTTCCGGCTCCATTGCGCACCACGACAGCACGCCCCGTGCGCGACCGGAGTTCTGCCCAGCGCTCAAGGTGCATGTCTACTTCCGCAAGCATGGCAAGATCCAGCAGGCGTTCCAACCCGCGAGCAAGCACCGGGCGCAGGGTCGTAGAAATGGAGGGGACTGGCGGGGTAGTCATGTCATCACCATTGCTGGAGGAGACTATGGCAGATCCTGGGGTCTGGGAATCTCCGTGGACCTCCGGACTGCGTCACGTGTAGTCATAACAAGAAATTCACCTTTTCTTCCCACGATGCTTTGAAATCCCTCCTTCCCTGAGGCTCCTGCGCATGCGCAGTCACTGAACCGCCATGTTCCGTAATGCGCTCTGCCGCGAGCAGCGCCACACGCCACGAACCCCGCAGGATGATCCACATGTCCCAAGGTCCCTTCCTGTCCGCGCCCGATCGCCCCCCTGAGGAGATCGGCGGAGTCCGGATCGGCGGAGTCCTTGGCGTCGGCGGACTCTCAAGAGTCTATCGTGGCCGGCGGATCGCCGATGGGCAAGCGGTCGCGATCAAGCTCATGCATCTGCCTGACGGCAACGAGGTACGTCGGAAACGGGCCCTGCGCGAATCCGTGGCAGCAGCCCACGTCTCGCATCCTGGCGTGGTCAAGGTCCATAACGCCGGCATCGAAGGCGATCGCGCCTTTGTCATCATGGAACTGATTGAGGGGATAGACCTTTCGTTGTTCATCGAGCGGAAGGGGCCGATGCCAGCGAAACTGCTGCGCAGCGCGGGCTGCCGGCTCATCGAGGCGCTCGCCGCCATCCATGCCGCAGGCTGCATCCACCGCGACCTGAAGCCAGCCAATGTGCTGGCCGATCCGGTTCGACGTGGATTCGTCATCGTCGACTTCGGGCTCAGCAAGATGATCGACGGCTCTGGCTCTAGCCGCCTGACCGCAACCGGCATCATCCTGGGGACGCCTGGTTATCTCGCACCCGAGCAAGCCGATGGCCTGACCGAGCCCAGCTTCCCCAGCGATGTCTATGGACTGTGCGCCACGTTGTGGACCGCGGGATCCGGTAGGCCGCCCTACAGCGGGGACTCGCCGTATGATATCATACGCAATCAGTTGGCCGGGCCTCCGTCAGCGGACATAATTGGTTTGCCACGTCTCATCACCGAGATGCTGCGAGCCGGACTGGAGACCGATCCTGCCGCACGGCCAAAGCTCGACGATCTGCGGCATGCGCTTTCCGGGACCGCCGGAATCAGGACAACTGACAACGGACAACCTTCCCAGGATGGCAATCCGCTATGACCCAGCAGCCTGTTTCCGGTCGTTCACCTTCGTCTGACAGGCTGAGCGCCCTCCTCGCCGAACTCATAGAGGGATACGCCGCACCGATCGAGGGAGAGACCCTGCCCGATTGGCTCGAGCATCAGAATTTCGGCGAAAGCACGGATCCAGTCGACGTACCGACCGACGATGCCCTGAGGCTGGCATCCCTTGACCGGACAGCGCCAGCCGGAGGGGCGGCCAGCCAGTGGCGTGCACTGCTGCATGAGGCCCGAGACGCCGCATCAACCTACCATTCCGTGACCGCCGACGATGGCACGCAAATGGGCGGCGGCACCTTCGGTGCCCTGTTCGATGACCTCGAGGAGATCCGCAGCCAGCACAGTGTCGCCCTTGGTGATCTGATAGCCGGCGGGTCCCTACCGGCTGATGACCACACGAAGGCTCCACTTGCGAACGACGACGAAGTTGGGCCGGACGGGAAACGCTACCGCATCGGCGCGGTCGTCGGCATCGGCGGCATGGGGACAGTCTACGCCGCCGAGCAGGTCCGCCTGGGACGCACGGTTGCCGTAAAGATGCTGCGCCAGGACTGCTCGCCGACGCAGTACCAGCGCCATCTGGCCCTCTTTCAGCTGGAAGCCAGGATTACAGCCAGACTCGACCATCCCAGCATCGTGCCCGTGCATGACGCAGGAGACAGTTATCTGGTCATGAAACTGCTGCGCGGACGGACCTTCGCCCAGGCCGTTTCCGAGCAGCGCTTTCGCGATGATCCGGCAGCCCTCGTAGAGGTCCTGGTGAAAGTGTCGGATGCCGTCGCTTTTGCGCACGCCCATGGGGTGATCCACCGTGATCTCAAAGGTGAGAATGTCATCATCGGCGATTATGGCGAAGTGTGGCTGCTGGATTGGGGCCTTGCCGTCTCCACGGCCGCTTCCGACGATGGCACATGGATCGCTCAGCCCCTCTCCGAGGTGCCGGATGGGCATCTCTGCGCAGGCACACCAGCCTTCCTGCCACCCGAGGTCGCACGCGCCGATCGCGCCGCCATCGGGCCGGCGACCGATGTATTCCTGCTGGGCGCCTTGCTGTACCTCGGACTGTCAGGCCAATCGCCGTATCGTGCGTCAAGCCCGATCGAAGCGGTGATGGCTGCCGCCGAGCACCGGGTCGTCCCGCTGCACGAGGTCGCAGCCAAGACGCCCCATGGTCTGCTGATGCTGGTCCGTCGCGCCATGCATCGGCAACCGGACCGCCGTGGTTCTGCCGCCGCCCTTGCCGCCGATCTGCGGCGATGGATCGCCCGTTCGGCAGCCGAGGAGGCAAGTCGCAAGGCCTTCGAGGAAGGTCGGAACCTGCTGCGCAGGGCGGTCGCGTATTCCCGTCGGGACTGGGACAAGGCTTACCCGGTCTTCACCTTGTCGATCAAGGAATTCGATCGCGCCGTCAGCCTGGATGGTGATTGGAGACAGGCACGCGAAGCGCGCAATATCGCGATGTGGCTGCTCAGCCGCTCGGCTCTGCGTGCCGGCGACTTCTTTCTGGCGCGCATGATCATCAACGGCCACACACCTCCCGTTCCCTGAACCGCCCACTGTTCCAGTCAGAGACCTTGCGGGCGTTGGACAGCTGTCACAACTCGAAGCAACGCGGCCGCCGTCACCCTGTGGCCCGCTAGCATATTCGTTTGCCACTGGCGAGGCAGTGTCCGGGACAGCTTTGAGCTTGGAGTACGAAGGCATCAGTGGTACCAAGACCTATCGTAAGAATAGTTTCTTGACCGTCCCTGCTGGTACGGGACGGGATGCCGCGATGGGCCAGAGCTCTCCCAGCGCCGAGCCGGCAGCCCCATCGGACATCCAGCGCCACCTCGCTGTGCGCGAGTCCAAAGCTGGGGACGCGGCAGCATCCCGAAGTCCGTCGTGCGCCGGAAGTCGTTGTGCCACAACGAGCGGCAAAGAACCCTCAACAAATCTCATCCACAGCATTACGGACTTCACAAAGGCACTGTATGTAAGCCTCTACATAAACCTTATGCAGGTCTGCCCCATGCCAACCCTCGCCTCCTCCCTCAACGCCACCCCCCTGTCCGCGAAGTCGTTGCCCACCGCCCGCGGCCTACGCCTAGTCGCCCTGTTGGCCGCTGCGGTCTCGGCCGCCCACGCCCAGGAGACCGTCGTCCTCACCGACAGCTTCACACGCAGCGACAGCGCCGATATCGGCAATGGCTGGGTCGAGCGCTCGCCGACGCTGTGGAGCATCGCGAGCAACGCGGTGGCGACCGCCGGCGGCGGCACCGACACCCTGGCCAACCAGGTCTACCGTCCCCTGAGCGAGGCCGCCCTCGACCAGTCGATCAGCGCGGTGGTGCGCTACGCGGCGGTGGCGACCACCAACCAGTCGGTACAGATCCGCGTGCGGATGTCCACGCCGACGGGCAGCACCTCGACCATGTACTATCTGAACCAGATCGGTGGTTCGACGACGAAGTTTTTCCTCGGCCGCGCCAATGCGGGCGTGTTTTCCCGGCTGGGCATCGTCTACCTGTCAAAGGCGCTGGTTGCGGGTGGCGTGTACCGCATCCGGTTAGCCGCCATTGGAACCACAGTCGTGGCAGTCAGCGCCTCGATCGAGCAACTGGTCAGCGGCGTCTACCAGCTGCGCGGCGGCCTGACCGTGAACGACGCCTCGACCAGCCGCCTGACCACCGCCGGCGTAGCGGCCTTCACCGGCTCGGGATCCGGTTACACCATCGACGATGTGGTGGTCTCGCGGCTCACCGCGCCGCCGCGCGTGCTGTTCGACGACTTCGCGCGCGCCGACAACGCTGCGATCGGCAACAACTGGATCGAACGCACTCCGGCGATCTTCAGCCTGGCGGCCGGTCGCGTGGCCACGGTGGGGTCGACCTCGGCGCTGGAATCGCTCACCTATCGCCCGTCGAGCGAGGCTGCCCTCGAACGGGCGGCCAGCGTGGCGGTGCAGTACGCCACCGTCGGCAGCGGCCAGACGGCCCAGGTGCGCGTGCGGGTGGCCAATCCATCCGCTGCCCAGGTGTCGTGCTATGTCATTCACCAGGCGACCGGGTCGGCCAGCACCTTCCATGTGGCCCGCGTGGCCAACGGCGTGTACAGGTCGCTGCGGACCCTGTCCCTGATCCAGGCCCTGGTCGCCGGGGGGAACTACCGGCTGTCGCTGGCCACCAGCGGCACCACTCCGGTCAAGCTGGTCGGATCGGTCGAACGGATCAACAGCGACGGCAGCCGGTGGCTGCTGGGCCTGGCCCAACTCGATGACACCGACGCCTCGCGTATCGTCCTGCCCGGCGTAGTCGGCATCAGCGGCGGTGGCTCCGGCTACACCTTCGACGATGTCGAGATCCTCGACCTGGGGACGGTGCAGCCGCCGACCGTGCCGACGGTGACCATCTCCGGTCGCGTGGTGGATGCCCAGGGCCGCGCCTGGCCACTGACCGTCCAGGCGGTGAACAGCGCCGGCCAAGTGATCGCCCAGGCGGCCGGCAGCGTGACCGATGCCCTGAACGACACCGACAATCCGGTATTCCAGCTGCAGGTGCCCGGCAACGCGACCTACACGGTGCGCGTCGCCCCGGACAGCGCGATCGCGACCAGCACCACCGCGACCTCGACCGGCGGCGCGGTCGGCGACCTGCGCGTGACCTGGCAGGTCGCCGCGACCGCCACGCCGACGCCGATCGATCAGTGGCAGACGATCCTGGCCGACAACCGCCAGGTGACCTACAACGCCGATGGCACCATCGCGACGGCGGTCGACGGCCTGGGGCAGCCGCTGCTCAGCCCTGACCTGAGCCCCGCCATGGGCCCAGCAGCGACCACCGGCACCATGCTGCTGCCCCAGCTGGCGGTCACCGAGACGCGCCCGGTGCTGCGTGGCCGCGTCATCGACAGCCGCGGCTTCCCGGTCGCCGGTGCCGTGGTGCGCGTCAGCGGCACCCAGGCCCGCTCGTTGTGGTCGCCGGAATCCAGCGGCATGCCGCCGTCGGCGATGATCAGCGGCGCCACCTTCGTGATGACCGACAGCACCGGCCAGTATGTCCTGCATGGCAACGCCGGCAGCTACACCGTCAGCGTCCTCGGCAATGCCGATTGGAACTACCAGCCCAGCTCGCGCAGCCTGACCCTGGGCACGGCCAACGTCACGGTCGGCGATTTCACCCTCAATAGCGTCAAGGACGAGTGAACGCCGGACCCGACGGCGAACACCCTACCCTCTGCATGACAGGATCATCCATGTTCACGAACATCCACGCCCTCATCCTTGCGACCCTGCTGGTGATCTCGGTGCCGACCGTGTCGGCCGCCGAGGATTGCAACTGGACCCTGCACAAGGTCGCGGCCCAGGCGACCTATCGGGTCACGACGAACACCGGGGCAGGCAGCCGCAAGACCTGGTCGATCTACAATGGAATCTCGACCACGCCGTACGAGGCATATACCCCATACAGCTATCCTCCCCAGGATCTCTTCGACTCCAATTACGAAGTCACCTTCCTGCGCAAGAATGGTCGGATCGTCGATGACACCATCACCCTGCGCGTGTACCAGGTGGGATATGCCAGTTACAGCAGCTGGTTCGGCAAGGATATCCTGGTGGTCGGCGGCAATGGCAGGACCTGGGATGTCGACGAGGCGACCTATGCATCGGTGGTCGCTTCCACCCGCTACAGCGGCTTCTCGGCCTCAAGCACGGCCAGCACCTCAGGAATCACCATTTCCATCGCATGGGACTATAACGCTACCCCGCATCCGCACACAGGCTTCTTGTCCGTCAATTCCCCCACCGTCACGGGAACCAGCGAGGTCAGGTTCGAGATCAAGCCGGATGGCGCCTACGCAACCGGCTCGATGCTGCATACAGACTCCTTGGTCAGCGCGGCAAACAGATCGTGGAACGAGACCGACATCTATGGCAACCAGCACTTCGCTGTCAGCAACTGGACAGAGACCATCGCCCACGAAGCCAAGGCGGCGAGCCTGGGATTCCAGAACGAGCAGGGATATGCCGATCCCTACCTCTTCCCGTGGAACGTCGCGAAGGGCTGCACGGCGTTCAACCCGCTGATCGTCAGCGGGGTCGAGGTCCTGCCCGGGGTCGATCCGGCGGTGACCTTCCCCGGCGTGACGACGCAGTCGTGGCAGGTCGATCTGCCGGCCGGCGGCAGCGAGACGATCCCGGTGATCCCGGTGACCCAGGCGCCGCTGGCCAGCGGCCAGCTCGGCTTCAGCACCAGCGCCTTCCGCTCGGCGGTCACGGCCAAGCGCCAGCGCATGCTGCTGCGCAGCATCTATGAGGAGATCGCCGTCCTGCACAGCATCTACGGCGCCGCGGCCACGCTGCAGGGCGTCGACCCTGACGCTGTCCTCGCTGCGATCATGCCGCTGCCCGACCTCGGCCATGCCTGGTACACCGATCGTCTGAGCCCGGAGCAAAAGGCGGCCCTGATGGCAGCGAGCGTCGCCCTGTCGCCGGCCCAGCTGGCGACCCAGGCGCAGAGCCTGCTGACCACGATCGCCGACCGCAACGGCCTGCCTGGCCGCGCGCAGCCGGTGGACGTGGCTAGCGTGCTGGAGCGTCTGGAAATGGATGCGCAAAACCGGGTTGAGGTGTTGGGGAAGGTGAACTCGCTGATGATGGTGATGGCGATCGATGGTTACCTCGACTCGTCCTACCTGGATTCCCAACCCAGCACTGAGAACGCCATCCTGCCGATCCAGCTCTACGGTGCGCTGGGCAGCACGGTGATGCTGAAGACCGCCACCGCAGTGGCGGATCTCAATCCGAGCGATCTGCTGAGCTATCTGAGCAGCCTGCGCGCCCCGCTGGCCCTAAAGGCCATCGATGCGGATCATGCGGCCTCGAAGCTGACGGCCGCCAGCGACAAGATGGGCGCTACCATCGACTCGTACATCACCCAACCTGGCCTGCTGCGCAAGGGCACGCGTCTGCTGGCGCGGGTCATCGACGAACACCATCCGGACTGGAAGCCCACCACCGAGCAGGCGTGGTGGACCCTCAACAGCACGGAGGTGGGCCATGGCGCCGCCGCGGCCGCCTATCCGGCCGACAGCGCGGTCGGCAGCTACCTGTGGAAGGTGCAGTTCGAGCGTCCGGACGTCGAAGCGCAGCAGCAGACCGTGGCGACGCCCTCCACCACCTGGGCCTGGGGCGACGCAAGTGGTGCCCATGCCTGGAAGCTGCAGTTCATCTTCGAACACAGCAACAAGACCCAGGAGAGCAAGTCTGGCGACCTCACCGGCAAGATGAACCCGGCAGCCAAGGTCATGACCTTCATCAGCGAGAAGATGCTCATCAAGACCCCCTGGGAGTACAAGGTCAAGAGCAACGTCTCGGTCGCTGGCAAGTTCGCTCTTCCTAAAATTGGAAATGGATTCGTCAGCGGCCTCAAGCAGATGTGGGACGACGCCTCGTTGAGCCTGGCCGGTGGCACCGAAGCCGCTGCCAAGATCTTCGTCCAGATCCCCCGTCTCTGGGGTGTACCGATCAGCTTTGTCGTGCAGTTGCCTGAAGTCACCGGCAAGGATTCCGATCCGCTCAAGATCGGATTGTTCCTGCTGGGCGAGGTCAAGGGTGGCAGCGGCTTCACCAATGCCTGGGCCGAAAAGACCACCTACGAAGCGAGCGACTACAACCTCGTCATCGACTTGGCCAACAAGACCATGGGCGGCAGCGTGGGCATGCAGGCCGGCATGGGCATGGGGTTCTGGATGGGCGCCGACTTCCCCAAGTGGGTGACCGAGTATGTCCAGGCCAAGGTCAGCAGCACCTTCATGGTCACCGCCACCGTGTCCATGAACAACACCCCCACCACCATGAACCAGGTGGTGACGCACCCGGTCAACAGCACGATCGATGCCTTCACCATCACCGCCAAACCCAAACTTACCTTGGGAAACTTGACCTGGGAGGTCGAACTCGGCGTCAAGAAGCCCTTCGGGATTCTGCCCAAGGGGTTCTCCTTCAAGCGCGCCGGCCAGTTGGCGCCCTTCGGCACCATCGAACCAGATGCCCCCTACCAGTTCGGCATAAAGCCGATTGTCGAAGGCCTCAAGGCCGTCGTCGGACCGCACTTGCGCAACGCCACCGGCGGTGTCCAGTCGGCGGGAGGCAACGGCAATGGCTGATCCGACCACCACGGATGTGGTGGTCCCGCCGACGGGTGCTGGTTCCACCAGCACCCGTCGGCGTTGGCTGCCGACTCTCGCCGCCGTGCTTCTGGCGGTGGTTTGCGCGCTGGTGCTGGTCTGGCGCAGCTCCGGCCAGCGAGATCCCGACCTGCCCACGCTCGTCGATGTCCCCACAGGGGTGGCGGGCAGCCGCATACCCTTGGCCGTGACCTTGCTCGATCCGCCTTGGGAGACCAGTTCAGGCGATCCGACCACCTTCGATCCCCGGACCGTGCAAGGCTGGCTGGGCGCCTGGTTCAACGGTCATCGCGACGGTCAGCCGCCGTGGGAGCTGTACGAGGCCCAGGCGGCGAAGCTGGGGCGCGAACGCCAGCGCGAATCTGAGATCGACATGCCCACGGACGGGGCGCCAGGTGACGCGCCGGCCGATCTGCGCGGCCTGCGCTTCCGCTGGCTGACCCGGGTCGACACCGAGATCGCCGGCCGCCACTACACCGTCTTGTCGGGCGCCCTGCTGCACGGCGATCAGGTCATGGCCGAGCAGGTGGTGATGCCGCTGATCCGCCACCAGGGGCGGTGGCTGCGCACCGACGATCTCGATCATACCGTGCTCACATCGCTGACCGGCAACTATGGCGCGGCGACGGCAGCTCAGGCGCTGCGTGCCGATCCACTGGGCGTGTTCGTCCGCGAATCGCAGGCCAACCGCATGCCCGATGCCCCGGCCGAGCCGCCGCCGGCGCTGACCCGCCTGCCCGAGGACAGCGCCGGACTGTGCCAGGCCTGGCTGGCCGCGCTGCAGGGCGGGGATACGGTCCATGCCGGCCTGCTGCGCAACCGTCTGATCGATCCCGTCCATCTGCCGGCGGTGCTGGCGACGCTGCGCGATCGCAGCACCAGCCCGACCGCACGCACCGCCGGACTGCGCATGCTGATCGCCAGCGGTCTGGCCGACAACCTGCGCGGGGCCTGCACCATCTTCGGCGAGATGGCGATGCAGCTTCCCGCCGATGAGCGTGGCGACCTCGAACGTTGCTTCCTGGAAGTACCAGGCACGCCGCATCTCGAAGCCGTGCTGGTGGAGAAGCTCGCCGAGGGCCGCATGACGGCGGCTTCGGTCGCCATGCTGACCGTGCTCTGCCGTCGCGGTGGAGCAGCCAGCATCGAGGCGGCGATGCGCCTGCATGGCCGTGGCGTGCTGACGGCCGATCAGGAGGAGATCCTGCGCGATGAACTGCTGATCGCCGGCGAGACGCAGGACGAGGTGCGTACGCGCATTTCCGCTCTGTGGCCCGACGCCGCGATCGGGACCGCCGCCTGCGCCGGACGCGCCCTGCATGAGGATGCCTCTGCGACGCCGGCCATCCTCGATGCGCTGGCCGGCGGCGGCTATCCGCACGAGCCGGCGGTACGTTCCGCGATCCGCGACGCCACCAGCAACGCCTTCGCGCAGGCCTGGGGCGACGAGGCCGGCCAACGCCGCCTGCTGGCCCTGGGCGGCCAGCAGGCGGCGCCGATACCCCGGCGCAACGCCGCCCTGGCCATGCTGGCGCACCTGCATGCGGCCGGGCACCGGGTCGAGGCGCTGCGGGCGCTCTTCGCCGGCTTGCCGGGCAGGTTCGGACACCCCGACCTCGAAGCCTGGGCGGTGACGTTGCGTGATGGCCCGCCGCAACCCGGCGGAACGACGCCCGTCAAACCGCAGCCAGGCGTCCACTGACCACGATCGGGCGCGTTGCCTCATGACCCCAGACCGCATCCCGCTCGCCCTGCATGCGACCGCGTCGGCGGCGCTGCTCTACCAGGGCCTCTGGTGCGCCGCGTGCTCGGGCCTGCAAGTAAATGACCCCCTGCCTGGCGGCCACAGCGCCATGGTCGGGGCGGTGGCCCATGGCGCGGCAGCGGCCCTGGCCGCGCACCCCGCGACCGCGACCCTGCGCCGGTGGACAAGCGCCCTGCTGGCTGGCACGGCCGTGGTCTATGCCTGGATCATGTGGTCGTCGACGGCGCTCTGCCTGCCCTGCCTCCTCATCCAGATGCTGTCGTGGATCGCGGCCGGCAACGATGCACGCAGCGGACGATGGCGCATCGCACTGGCGGGATCGGTCCTGGCTGCCATCGCCTGGACGGGGCTCGCGACCATTGCCAGCCCGCCGCCCTTGCCGAGCGCACCACAGAGCACCGCGGATAGGCCGGAATCCAGCCTGCCAGAGCCATCTGCGTCGCCACCGGCGGCAGCCACCCTTGATCAGCCCGACGCGCATTGGGGCTCGCCGGATGCTCCGTGGCTGCTCGAGTGGCACCTCTCGCCCGGCTGCAGCAACTGCCTCGGTCTCGAATCGCTCCTGCCGCTGCTCGGCCAGCGCGTCGCAGCCGGACAACTGCGGATCCGGCTGCTGCTCAGCGGCACAGGCAGCAAGGCGACCAGTGTCATCGCCGCCGTCCACGCGGCGGAATGGGTCGCCGAACCGGCTCCGCTGGCGGTGTACGCCACCTTGAACCAGCAGTTCGCCGCGATCACCGGCATGAGCGATCTGCTGGCCCGCCTGCCCGCCCAGGTCCCATCCGGCGCCTTGACCCAGGCCTGGACCCGCAACCAGGGCCAGCTTGATGCCGCCTTTCGCGCATCCTTGCAACGCCTGGTTGAACTGCGCGCCGGGGCGACCCCGCAGTGGTGGCTGACCCACGCTGATGGCACCAGGACGACCGGCAGCGACCATGCGGCCTTACGGGCCCAAATCCTCAGCCTGCCCTAGCCGGCCGAGCCCCTGGCACTGCAGCGCAGAGCGTAATGCTGCGCCACCCATGGACTGGTACCGCCTCGCCAAGCCCCTCCTCTTCCAACTGCCGCCCGAGACCGCGCACCACGCCAGCGTGGCGACCGGCCTCGGCCCGCGCGTGGCCATGCCGGCCGACGCCCGCCTGCGCGTGCGCATCGGCGGCGTGGACTTTGCGCATCCGGTCGGCCTGGCCGCCGGCATGGACAAGGACGCCGAGGCGGTGCGCGGCTTCGCGCGGCTGGGCTTCAGCCATGTCGAAGTCGGCACGGTCACCGCCCGGCCGCAACCGGGCAATCCACGCCCACGCGCCTTCCGTCTGCCGGACGATGCGGCGCTGATCAACCGCTTCGGCTTCAACAACCATGGCGCGGCGGCGATGGCGCGGCGCCTCGATGCGCTCGGCACCCGCCCCTGCGTCCTCGGCGTCAATCTCGGCAAGTCGAAGATCGTGCCCAACGACCAGGCGTTGGACGACTACCGCTTCTCGGTGCGCCAGACTACGTGGTGGTGAACGTCAGCTCGCCCAACACCCCGGGTCTGCGCGACCTGCAGGCCGAAGGCGTGCTGCGCGACCTGCTCACCGGCGTACGCGCCGAGCTCGACGGCGTGGCGCCGGGCAAGCCGCTGTTCGTCAAGATCGCCCCCGACCTTGCCGACGCCGGCATCGATGCGGCTGTCGATGCCGCCCTGGAGTCGCGCTGCGACGGCCTGATCTGCACCAACACCACGATCCAGCGCAGCGGACTGTCCTACGACGCGCAGTGGGTCGCCGAGCGCGGCGCCGGCGGCCTGTCCGGCGCTCCGGTGCGCGCCCGCTCGACCGCCGTGCTGGCGCGGGTCGCGCGCCGTCTGCGCGCCGGCGGCCACGATGCCATGCCGCTGATCGGTGTCGGCGGTATCGATTCCGCCGAAGCGGCGTGGGAGAAGATCGGCCACGGCGCCAGCCTGGTGCAGGTGTACACCGGCCTGATCATGCGCGGCCCGTGGCTGGTGCGCACCATCGTCGAGGGCCTGCGCGAGCGCCTCGACCGCTGCGGCCTGGCGTCGATCCAGGCCGCCGTCGGCCGCGAACTGTAACGTTCAGAGGGCGTCGTAGATCCGCTCGGCGATGAACAGCGCGCCGGCCGGCGTCGGGTGGACGGCATCCTCGGCGAAGGCATCCGCGGACAGGCCCCGGGCCAGCAGACCCTGCACCGCAGCATGGAGATCGACGAAGGCGAAGCCGTGCCGGCCGGCGGTGGCGCGTAGCGCCTCGACATAGGCGGGCAGGGCGGTCAGCACGCGATGGCGGTAGGCGGTGGGATCGCTTTCCAGGCTGGCAAAGAAGGGGCTGGCGAACAGCACCCTGGTCGCCGGCAGGGCGCGACGGGTAATTCCAGCGAGGTGCTCGGCGATGACGGCGAACTGCTCGGGCGACTGCTTCGGATTGCTGTCGGGCCCACACAGCCAGCGGTTCACATCGTTGATGCCGATCTTCATCACCAGCAGGTCGGGCCGATGCGCCAGGACATGATCAGCCCAGCGCGAGCGCAGGTCGTCGATGGTGTGACCGCCGATGCCGCGATTGACCACCGTGAGGCGCTGTCCGGGCTGGCGCAGGCTGAGCAGGTCGCTGAACATGCGAACATAGCCGACGCCGAGCGGGACATCACGCTCGCGCCGTCCGCAGTCGGTGATGCTGTCGCCGATGAACAGGATGCTCTGGCCGGTGCGCAGGTCGATGGGCATGGGATGCTCCTTAGGCGGAGGTTGCGATGCGTTCACAGGATTCCAAGCGCTGGGCCGGGGCCGCGCAGTCGCGGAAGGCGTTGTCCACCAGCGTCACGGTGCCATGGAAGGGCGGCAGATCGGCCGGCACGCCTTCGCCGCAGCGGAACTCCGGACTGGCCTGGATCACCGCCGCGCCCCAGGTCGGGCAGGTGGTGCAGCGGGTGAACGTGTTGCCGGTGATGCGCAGGTCGCTGATCGGGCCAGACTCGCCCCAGGTGGCCGAGGACTCGACCAGGATGGCCGAACCAGGCGTCTCGAAATGGTTGCCCTCGACGCGGATCGGCTGGTTGCCGTTGAGCAGCACGCCGCGCGCGCGGTTCCAACGGAAGGTGCAGCCGCGGATCGTGATCGCGGGATAGGCGCTGAGGTTCTCGACGAAGTCACCGCTGGCGATCACCTCGGGCAGCGCCTCGGCGAAACGCAGATCCTGCATCTCGGAATTGAGCGCGCTGACGCTGGCGATGGTCAGCTCGGCCAGCGGCAGCAGATGCGGGGCGCGGCACAGCCGCACCCGGTCGCCGGAGCGGTAGGTGGTCACGCCCTGGTGCTGCGGATGCAGCGTGCGGATGCGCAGGCTGTGCGCATCGCAGCGGCGCACCACCTGGTGATAGAGGCCGTGGGCGTTGATCGCGTCATCGAACTGGTTCTGGAAGCGGCAGGCCTCGAAGCGCAGTTCACCGCGGCAGTTGACGAAATGGGTGCCGTCGGCCGCCAGCGAGAAGCGGCGCTGGCCCGAGGGTTCGACCACCAGCCGGGTGAAGGCCAGATCGCTGCTGTCCTGGGCGATGACGCCCATCGCCCAGCAGTAGTGCAGGGTGACATCCTCGAGGCGCACGCCCTCGGCGCGCTCGAGAAAGATCGCCGGAGCGCGCCGCGCGCCGGTGTCGTGATTGCTGCACCAGAACAGGATGGTGCAGCCGACCTGCGGCCGGGCGCTGGCCGGCCCGCGGATGCGCACCACCTGATCGCCCAGGCTCTCGTAGGTCCAGGCCACGTCATAGCCGGCTCCCATGTTGTCGCCGGTGCCGGGCAGGATGGCGCCGGTCGCGGGATCAGCCGCGAGCAGGCGGCGCACCGGCCAGGTCCAGCCCTCGCCCTCGAGGTAGAGCTGGCTATTCCAGCACCAGGTGCGCTGTGTCGTCTCCAGCCGCACATCGCAGGTGCCAGCCGCGTGATCGACCGCCAGGCAGGTGCCCTGGCAGGTGCCGGGCGTGGCCCAGTCGATCGTCAGGTTGCGGATCGTCACGTTGCGGCAGTCGCGCAGGATGAAGGGCACCAGCGGCGCATCGATGATCCCCGTCCGCCCGCGCCCGGCCTGCGGCGTGCCGCGCACCAGCAGCCGCGCGCCCTGGCCGTCGATCACCACATCGCGCAGCCCCTCGAGCAGGAACGGCGTGCGCACCGTGCCGCAGTCGTTGTTCGACGGACTGATGAAGCGCTCGGCCGCCTCCTCGGGGAAGAGGTTCCAGGCATGCCCGCCGAGGGCGATGGTCCGCCCGTTCCAGTCGTGCTGGGCACGGTGGGCGCGGATCGCGGCGCACAGATCGGCGGGCAGGTTGGTAGAGCCGGGGTCGAGGTCACGCATCATACATCCCACGGTCCGAGGCGCGGGGCACCAGTCAACGCCGACACCCGCCCGCTGGCCTACGCCAAGCGCTGCGGCGCCACGCCAACCCAGCATTAACGTACAGCCGTCGTTACCGTGCGGGTCCCGCGATCCGCCCGAGGATCACCAGGTCGTCGGCATCAGGGCCGAGCTTGCCGATGCCGAAGATGCCGCCCTTCTCCTCCAGACCGGCGAAGACGATGCGCAGTTCGACCGGGCTGGCCAGGCGCTGCAGGGCCGGGATGGCGCTGGTGTCGGCGCTGGCCGGGATGCCGCTGGAGCCTTGCAGGTTGCCCTGGTTGTCGAGCGGCTTGGCGGCGGTGAACGGCGCTTCGCCGACCTTGATGCCGCCCTGCCAGACCTCCAGGCGCGGCTTCAGTTCGCCGCCTGACCAGAAGCCGCAATCGACACGCTTGATGTCGATGGCCTTGCCCGAAACCGGGTTCAACGCGATGGCGTAGTGGTAGGGATTGCGCGCCATCTCCTGGCCACCGACCCAGGTGCCGGCGCCATCGGTGTTGTAATGCTCGTTGTCCTCCAGCAGGTTTGGTCGCGAGGCCTGCAGAGTGGTCGGCTGGACGACCGGCATGCGTGCAGTCGGCTGGATCGGCACGCCCTTCCAGTGCCGCTTCTCCTGGCCCGCCTGCGCCTTGGCGAAGTTCCACGCCAGCAGCGGCAGCACCGTGCCGGCGGGGAAGCGCAGGGCGAGGCTGCCGCTGGCGCCGGCGATGGCGCTGCCGTCTGCGGCGACCAGCGGCTTGACCGCCAGGTCGACCTGCCCTTCGTCCATCACCTCGGTGACCGTCACCGTCCACTCCAGACTGTGGCTGCCCGGTACCGGCTCGACCGCGCAGCCCTGCGGCTGGGCGGTGCCGCCCAGCGTGACCTCGCCGGCGGTGAAGGTCTTGGGCGGCGCGGTGAAGGCGACGCGGAAGCGCAGCGGCAGACCGCTGGCCAGCGACGCCTGACCGGGCGCAGGGTTGACCAGGGCCGTCGGCGCGGCGGCGGCGAAGGTGCAGCCTTCGAAGACCCAGCAGAAGGCCGAAGCGGGCGGCAGGCCCTGGGCGGCTCCACGGGCGGCGTCGAGGACGAAGTCCTTGGCCGCCACGGTCGCCGGCAATTCCCGGCTGGCCAGGCGGATGTTCTCGGCATCGAGGTTGTTGGCCTTCGGATCGCCGGTCAGGGTATGCAGCGTCACCTTCTTCGCCGCGTTGATCGGCAGGCGCAGGGTCAGCGGCAGGGGCGCATCAAGGCGGCGCGAGATGGCGAACACGCTCAGGCGGTCGCCCTTCCGGCTGGCGTAGGCCGCGACTTCTGGCATCGCCTCCATCGCCGCCCGCCGGCCGACCGCCGGCGCGGCGCGCACCGGCACGCGCTCGGTGACCACGCCCAGCACCTCACCGCCACCGTGGTTGTTCCAGAGCGTCAGACTCTGCCAGGCCGGATAGGCCTGGCCGCCGTTCCTGTGGTCGGCGTGCGAGGTCCAGTAGTTGCGGTTGCGACTGAAGGTGAAGAAATTCTGCAGTTGCGCGCCCTGGTAGGTGAAGCCGAGGAAGCAGTCGAGGGTCGAGCTGCCGCCGACCAGCGACTTCATCACCCGACTCTCGCTTTCGACCAGTTGCGGCGTCATGCGTACGCCGTTCAACCCATCGATGTTGTAGCCGGGGCCGGCCTCGTAGCTGCCGATGAGGAAGGGCTTGTTGCCATTGGCAGCGTGCTCGTCGGCCTCGCGGCGCAGGCGTATGGCGGTGGGGATGCCGTCCTGGGCCGGATAGTTGAGCGTCTTGACCAGGGCCGGTTCGAAATCGCCGCTGGGATCCTCGCCGGCATCCCAGCCGCCGTTGTAGGCCGCCACCAGCACATGCCGGCTGGAGGGCGAACGCTTCGCCGCCTGGTAGCCGAAGTCGTTGATCTGCCAGCCGCCGAGGACGAACTCGGTCTTCTGTTCCATCGCCTTGCTCCAGTACGGACTGCGCTTCAGCACCTGGATGGTGTATTCCTGGAACATGCCGTAGATCGCGCCGGCGCCATGCTTCTGTCCGGTCACCGTGTCCGGCATCTCCAGCCAGGCGAGGTTGAACGGCATGATCGGGTTCCAGTTCTCGTTGCTGAATTCGAGAAGCAGCTTCGGGAACTCGTCGATGTACGGCTTCGCCTGGCCGTGCTGCACGCGCCGCCATGCCCACGGCTTGCTCTTGGGCGTGTCCTTGGCCGGGTCGTAGGGCGCGGCGAGGTATTCAACCAGGCCGAGCCACTCGTCCTCCTGCAGGGTGAACTCCAGCTGCAGCCACGGCGAGACGCCCATCTCGCGGAATTCCTTGAGCAGCGCCGACAGGTTGCCGCGGCTGTAGGTGTCCTTGCCGCTGGTGAGTCCAGCCAGCGGATGGCCGAGCAGGTTGTCGAGCGTGTAGCCCTGCGTCTTGCAGGTGTCGTGGGTGCGCAGCGTCGCCATGCCGCTGGCCTTCAGCGCGGCGCGATCGGCGGCATCGTGGCGCACCAGGCCAACGTCCTTGGGATAGACGCGGAAGTTGTCGAGCCAGACGGTGCCGGGCGCGGTCCACTGCAGGCCCATCTGCCCGACCGAGCCACTCTGGTCGAGCTTGCGTGGTACGGTGAATTCAGCGGTGAACTTCTGCCACTCGCCGGTCATGGCGAAGTCGATCGGCTTGAACTCGCCGCTCATCGGCCCGGTGAAGTGGAAGCGCAGGGTCGGCTCGGCCAACCCTTCCTGCCGCGCCAGCACCTCGACCACATAGGTGCGCGCCGGATCCAGCACCTGGTACCAGTCCTGGGTCAGGTCGGCATGGTTGTATTTGCGGATCGAGACGATTCCCGCCTCGCGGCTCTCAATGCGCTGGCAGGTGGCGCCACCGTCGGGCGCATCCGTGGGCAGGATGCCAGGGTGCGGCACCAGGGTGAAGGGGTGCTCGCGCGCCTGCCAGGCTCCGGCCGGGGTGAACATCGGCGCGAAGTCGGGTGGTGCGGCTCCATGAGTGCCATGCAAACGCGGGGCGAAGTCGGTGCGCGCCAGGCTCATCGCCGTCTTGGCCAGCAGCACCATGTCGCCGGGCAGGAAGGCGAAGCGGTCGCCGCCGCCCTCGCTGCCCATCTCGATGAACTGACCCTTGTGGGTCGCGGGATCGGTGAACGAGCGCTCGATGCGGTAGCCGACGATATCGCCGCCCGCCGCCTGCCAGGTGGCGGTGATCAGTCCGGTGGCGGGGTCGCAGGTGGCCTGGAAGCCGCCGACCGCAGCCGGCGCGCTGCCGGTGGCCTTCTCGTCCAGGCGCGGCGCGCTCTGGCTGAAGACGTTGCTCGGCTTGGCGCGCTTGTCCCCGGCGATATCTGGGTGGACGATCGGCACTGCGGCCGAGCGCGCCCCCAGACGACCGGCCTTGTCCATCGCACGCACGCAGAGCCACCACTGCTGACCGGGCCGCGACCAGTCCTCCATGACGAACTCGCCGCGCGTCGTGCCGGCCGGCACCAGGCCATCGGCGACATGGCTCCACTCGCCACGCTCATAGCGTTTGGCGACACCACGCAGCTTCTGCACCAGCTTGCCGTCCTCGATGCGCAGGACGCGGACGGTGGAGCCGTCCCACCAGCCGCCGGGATAGCTGTCGTAGAAGTCCAGGTTTGACGCGATCAGCTTGCCGACCGCCGCCTCGCTGACATGGAACCGGTTGCTCGACCAGTACATCGGCTCGAAATTGAAATCGACCAGTTCGTGGCGCGGCCCGGTGGTGGCGGTGTAGGCGCCGGGATCCGGGGCGACGACCTGTGGCGTGACGCGCAGCACCGCGGGCTCCTCGGCAGCGAAGCAGGCGAGAACGGCGAGGGTGGGGACGAGATGGCGGATCATGGCTGCTTCCTGGGCGGGGCGCACGAGGCGCGAACGATGAGTCGGGACGGAATCGGTGCCGGTTGCGCCGGCCCTTTGCCGGCTAGGACGGCCAGGACGTGGCGGGCGGCGGTGGCGCCGACCTCCTCCCACGCCGGGCTGATGCTGGTCAGGGCCGGCTGGGCCAGCGGCGCCTGCAGATCATCGATGCCGATGATCGAGCGCTGGTCGGGGACGCGCAAACCGCGCTCGCGCCAGACGGCGAGGATGGCAAGGGCGATAAGATCGCTGCCGGCCAGAACCGCTGGCGCGTCGTGTCCCGCCCATGCCCTGCGCAAGGCCAGCAGCAGGTCGTCGCAGCCGCCATCCCATGCTGGATCGGCGCCGAGATCGATAGCCGTCCAGGCCAGTCCATGGCGTCGCGCCGCCGCTGCTGCCAGGCGGCAGCGATCGTCCTGGCGCTGATGGTCCACCCAGGCCACGGTGCGGTGGCCAAGGTCGGCGAGATGGGCGCAGGCAGCATCCAGTCCGGGGGCGAGATCGCAGGTGGCCGAGGGTACCCCGACAGTGCGATGGAGCAGGGCGACGAAGGCGCCGTCAGCGACCTGCAGGGTTTCGGCCGCCTCCTCCGGCGTCAGGCCGACCAATGATACGATGCCGGCCACCTGATGCCGGGCCAGGGCCTCGAGGGCTGGCTGGTGGCCCGGCTGGTCCGGCCGATGGACGCCAAGCAGGACCGGGTCGTAGCCGGCCAGTTCCAGGCTCAACTCAATGCCGTGCAACAGGCGGATGTGCCAGGGATGCCACCACATGCCGAGGATGCCATTCCAGCCGAGGATGCCGATCGCACGCGGCCGGCCGGTGCGCAGGGCGCGGGCCTGCGGATTGGGACTGTAACCGAGCCGGGCGATCTCCGCCTGCACCCGGGACGCGGTGGCTGGCCGAATGCGGTGCGTGCTGGCGCCGCCATTGGCGATACGACTGACGGTAGCCGGGCTGACGCCTGCAGCACGGGCGACATCAGCCAGAGTCGGACGCGCGGCCAAGCGTCGGGGCATGCGGCTGTTTTTGCGCCATATTTTCAATGCGCAATCGTGATCATTCCATCTAGCACCGGTCGTGCGATACACCGGCCAGAGAGTGCATGCCCCCCAGCGGCCTGATGACCCCGTGGGAGGGTCATCAGGCAGGGGTTGCGCAGCGCGTCCAGGATCCCAGGCACGGCTCAGCCATCCAGGCCCGGCAGCATCGCGGGAGTCAGCGCATGCTGCAGGGGTTGCCCAGCCAGGCTGCGACCGAGGTCATCGGCAAGCCAGCCGAGGCCGCGATCGACCGAGGCGAGCAGGCCGCCAGCGCGATGCGGGGTGAGGTGCAGGTTGGGCAGGCCGCGTAGCGGAGAGTCGGCGGTCAGCGGTTCCTGGTCGAAGACGTCGAGGGCGGCGACCAGATCGCCCTGCGCCAGCCGCGCCGCCAACGCCTGGTGATCGACCAGCGCGGCGCGCGCCACGTTGATGAACACAGCATCGCGGCGCAACAGGGCGAACTCCGCAGCACCGATCAGCTTGGCAGTGCCGCCGGTGTTGGCGGCGCACAGTACCACGACATCAGCGCTGCGCAGCAGGTCGTGCAGCGGCACCGACTCGACCTGGGCTGCCTGCGCCACGGCGGCAGGCAGATAGGGATCATGGACCAAGACGCGGCAGCCGAAGGGTGCGAGCAGTTCGCGCAGGCGGCGGCCGATGCGGCCGAAGCCGATGATGCCGACCGGGCGTCCGCTCAACTCGCGCTCGCGCGGGTCGATGTCGCCGGGGAAGTCGGCGACCCAGGCCTCGCGCCCGGCGCGCATCGCGGCGTGGAGGTCGGAGGTGCGGCGCAGCAGGCCGAGGGCCAGGGTCAGCGCCATCTCGGCCACCGCCGGCGACCAGCAGCCCTTGGCCAGCGAGACGGGCAGGCCGCGGCGCAGCGCCGTCTCGGCGGCGGCGCGCCCGCAGTCGAGCTGGCCCGACCAACGCAGATTGGGCGCGGTATCGAGCAGCGCGTCATCGAGGGCCGGCCAGCTCCAGTAGATCAGGCGGTCGGCCCAGGCGAGGTCGGCGCGGATCTCGTCGGGGGTGTTGTGGCTGGTCAGACGCACGGCGTCGACCTGGGCGGCGGCGCGGTCGATCGCGGCGCGCACCGCGGGGACGGTGAAGAAGCCGGGCGGGAAATTGACGAGGAGCTTGGACATGGGATCAGCCTTCCGTGCAGGGGATGGTGGCGCCGCCCAGGGCGGCGGAGGCGGTTACGGCGGTGACCAGGCCAAGGCTGCGCAGACCGTGCGCGGCCGGGGCCGAGGCGCGGCCCTCGCCGCGCAGCGCGGCGAGGAATTCCACCGTCTCGGCGGCGTAGGGGTCGCCCTCGCCGC
>JAIFND010000051.1:0-19141 GCA_020047915.1 bacterium
TGACCCGCGGCTTCATCTCCGGCTACCCGACGATCAACGTCCACGTCAAGCTGATCGACGGTTCGTACCACGACGTCGACTCCAGCCAGGAAGCCTTCATCGCCGCCGGCTCGCTCGCCATCCGTGAGGCCTACCCGAAGCTTGGCTGCGTGGTGCTCGAACCGTGGATGAAGGTCGAGGTCGAGACCCCCGACCAGTTCACCGGCACGGTGATGGGCTCGCTGCAGTCCAAGCGTGCGATGATCACCGAGACCCTCGACCGCGGCGTGAACAAGATCATCCGCGCCGAGGTCCCCCTCGAAGGCATGTTCGGCTACACCACCGACCTGCGTTCGATGAGCCAGGGCCGCGCCAGCTTCACCATGGAGCCGGCCGAGTACAAGCAGGTGCCCAACGCCCTGATCGCCGCGATCACCCGGAAGAGCTGATCCGCGAGCGCCGGCGCCCTGCCGGCCTGTCCAACAGCACAACACCCCGCCGGTATCCGGCGGGGTGTTGTCGTTGATGCCGGCGAGGGCGCCGGCGCTCCCAACAACGCACCCCGGTGGAAACCACCGGGGTGCGTCGAACGGTTCAGATCAGACCGAAGTTCGGATCAGAAGACGTAGAGCAGTTCGACGGCGCCGCCGACTTCGCTCGAATCAACTGCCGGCGAACCGGCCGACTCAACGCTGTTCATGGCGTAGTAGAGTTCGACGTTCAGGCCCAGCTTGTCGGTGCCAGCCGGGTTGGTCAGCAGGGCGACGGCCAGCTCGGTGGTGCTTTCCGTGTCATCCTTGACGCCATCGACATTGTCGACCGCAACCGACTGGAGCATGCCGGTGACCGAAGCGGGAACCGGCAGAGCCGAGCCGAGCTTGTAGTTGGCCATGGCGAGGAAGCCGAACTTGCCGATATCCTCTGCCGTCGAGTTGTCCGGCTTGGACACGGCCTGCATGATCACTTCCGCGCCAATGGTCAGCGCTTCGCTCGGGGTCAGCGTGGTGTTGGCAGCCAAGTGCAGCTGGTCGCCGCCTGAGCCGCGAACCGAGGTGTCGTAGCCCAGCTCGACATTCACATTGCCTTTGCCTTCACCGAGGTCGTAGGTCACATCGGCGAGGTAGCCGTACTTCTCGTTGCCCTGGCCGGTCTGCCCACTGTTGTTGGTCTCATTCGTATCGAACAGACCATTCGCAACGGTCAGCGAGGCGGTGATGGCACCCGTCTTGAAGATCACATCGGCTCCAACCGAGTCGGTGGAGTAGAGGTCGACGATCGGGCCGGCATTGACGCGGAACAGGCCGGGGGCGTACGCCGCAACCCAGCCGATGTCGCCGATGAACTTACCGGTCTTCAGCGAAACGTCGTCGTTGATCTTCCACACGCCGTAGGCCTGCTTGGCGATAACACCGCCATCGCTGCCGTCGGCAACCAGGTCAACCTGAGCCGAAACCTTGGCCGAGATGGCCGCGGCGACGCCAAGCTTGGCGGAATAGAAGAAGCCGGTACCCGAGTCGTAGGTGTCCGGGGTGTCGCTATCGGTGGAGTAGAAGCTGTAGTAGGTGTCGACGAAGCCGTCGAACTTGACCGACATCTCGTCGGCAGCGTTGGCAAGGGGGGCGGCAGCGAGGCACGCCAGGGCGGGCACCAGGGTACGGATACGCATGGAGGAGGTTCCTCTGAGGTTCGTGTCTGCCGCCGGTCCGACGCGGACCGTGGCACCTATCAAGCTGTCATGCCGAGCACTGAGGCACCGGGGAAACCATGACGACCATTCAGGTGGTGACGGTTTAAGCAGGGATAGGCGTGGCTGCAACTGTTTATTAAGGCGACAGCAGGTTAGTATTCATCTGTACTTGACAGAGACATGCACCCCCTGTGCAGCAGCACCATGCTACGGTTGCCGCCATCCCTCCAGCCTCGTAGCTTCGCAGCGCGATGACCCACCCCCCTGCCGACGGGCGCCCCCTCGACCTCGCGATCCGCGCCATCGACAAGGCGTTCGGCAGCGTGCAGGTCCTGCGCGGCCTCAGCCTCGACATCCCCGACGGCCAGTTCGTCACCCTGCTTGGCCCTTCCGGCTGCGGCAAGACCACCCTGCTGCGCATCATCGCCGGCTTCGAGGCCCCCGACCGCGGTACGGTGACCCTCGGCGCGGTCGATCTGCTCGCCCTGCCGGCGCACAAGCGGCCGGTCAACACGGTGTTCCAGAGCTACGCCCTGTTCCCGCACCTGCGCTGCGAGGACAATGTCGCCTTCGGCCTGCGCAGCCGCCGGATTCCCGAGGCCGAGCTGCGCCCGCGCGTGCGCGAGGCGATGGAGACGATGCGCATCACCGAGTTCGCGCGCCGCTACCCGCACGAGCTGTCGGGCGGCCAGCGTCAGCGCGTCGCCCTGGCCCGCGCCCTGGTCAACGAGCCCGAGGTCCTGCTGCTCGACGAGCCGATGTCGGCTCTCGACGCCAAGCTGCGCCACGAGGTGCAGGGCGAGCTCAAGCGCATCCAGCGCAAGTACCAGATCACCTTCATCCTGGTGACCCACGACCAGGACGAGGCGATCGCGGTGTCCGACCGCATCCTGATCATGCAGGACGGCGGCATCGCCCAGGACGGCACCCCCGAGCAGGTCTATGAGCGCCCGGTGTCGCGCTTCGTCGCCGAATTCATGGGTTCGGCCAACCTGCTGCCGGCGCGCTGCGCCGGGACGCCAGTCGCCGTGTGCGGCTTCGGCGAACTGCACCTGCCCGCGCCTGCCACCTGGAGCGAGGGCCACCTGGCGATCCGCCCCGAGGACATCGAGGTGCGCCAGGCCCAGCCGGCGGTCAACGGCGTGGCCGGCCGGATCAGCGAACGCCTGTTCCGCGGCGACCATTGGGAGCTGCTGGTGACGCTGGGGGACAGTTCCACGCTGCGCATCACCACCGAACCGGATCAGCACCACAGCGAGGGCGAGGCGGTGTGGCTGGAACTGCCGCCCGACGACCTGCTGGTGCTGCGCGACTGACCATGGCCGGGCGCACCCTGATCGTCGATGGCTATCTGACCACCCGGCCGCGCCTCTACGGGCGCGGGACCCTGCTGATCCTCGGCGCCTTCCTGTGGATGGGGGTATTCCTGTTCGCCCCCCTGGCCGGCCTGGCGGTGCTGGCCTTCGCCACGCGCGGCGAGTACGGCGGGGTCGAATGGACCTTCACCTGGGGCAACCTGGTGCGCCTGGCCGGCTGGGACGAGTTCGGCTTCTCGTGGAACCATGTGCAGATCGTCTGGCGCAGCCTGTGGCTGGCCACGGTGACGACCGTGCTGTGCCTGCTGATCGGCTTCCCGATGGCTTTCTGGATCGCCGCCAAGCCGGCGCGCTGGCGCGGGCTGCTGCTGGCGCTGATCATGGTGCCCAGCTGCGTCAACCTGGTGATCCGCACCTACGCCTGGCAGCAGTTCCTGGGCGCCCAGATGCCCGCCGCCTGGGTGGCCCAGCACCTTGGCCTGGTGCCCGAGGGCAGCGCCCTCTATCCGACCGTGGCGGCGGTCTATCTCGGCATGGTCAGCTGCATGCTGCCCTTCACCGTGCTGCCGCTCTACACCTCGGTCGAGCGTCTCGACTGGACGCTGGTCGAGGCGGCCCGCGACCTGCACGCCGGCCGGCTGCGCACCTTCCGCCACGGCATCCTGGCGCAGTGCATGCCCGGCCTGCTGGCGGCGACCATCCTGACCTTCATCCCCAGCCTGGGCATGTTCGTGATCAGCGACATGCTCGGCGGCGCCAAGTTCCTGCTCATCGGCAACCTCATCCAACAGCAGTTCGGGTCGATGAACGACTGGCCCTTCGGCGCCACCGCCGGCCTGTTCCTGGTCCTCGCCTCGCTGGTCGCGCTGTGGGGCCTGCGCCTGGTCAGCGAGCGCGAGACGCCGCACGCGCGGGGCCGGCGATGAGCCGCCTGCCACGCTGGATCGGCTGGGCCTCGTGGCTGGGGGTCGTCATCCTCTACATCCCGCTGCTCGCGGTCGCCATCCTGTCCTTCAACAGCACGCGCTACGGCCAGCAGTGGGGCGGCTTCACCCTCGACTGGTACGCCAAGATGGCGGCCAACGAGGCGATCCTGTCGGCCGCCTGGAACAGCCTGCTGCTCGGCGTCGCCTCGACCCTGATCGCCACCGTGGCGGGGACGCTGCTCGCCATCGGCCTGCACCGCACGCCCTGGCCGCGCTGGTTCCAGCGCGGTTCCGACCTGGCGATCAACCTGCCGGTGGTGACCCCGGACATCATCCTGGCCATCGCCCTGGTCGGCGCCTTCGCGGTGCTGCGCGAATGGTCGGCGGTGTTCAAGCCGGGGCTGGTCACCCTGATCATCGCCCACGCCACCTTCCAGATCTCCTTCGTGGCCCTGGTGGTCGGCAGCCGCCTGGCCACCATCGGCCGCGACCAGGTCGAGGCGGCGCGCGATCTCTACGCCAACACCGGGCAGATCTGGCTGCGCGTGCTGCTGCCGCAGTTGATGCCCGGCATCATCGCCGGGGCGCTGCTGGCGTTCACCATCTCGCTCGACGACTTCGTGGTCTCGTTCTTCGTCTCCGGGCCCGACTCGACCACCCTGCCGCTGCTCATCTACGCCTCGGTGCGCCGCGGTGTGACCCCCGAGATCCACGCCCTTTCCACCGTCATCGTCGCCGGCACCATGCTGGCGATCATCCTCACCGCCTGGTTGCAGACCCGGCGGGACGCCACACCCAAGGACTGACAGCATGCGTACAGCCTTCCTCGCCCTGATCCTCGCCCTGAACTGCCTGCCGGGAGGCGAGGCGAAGACGGTGCGCATCTTCATGTACTCGGAGTACATCGACCCGTCCCTGGCCGAGCTGTTCAAGGCGCGCACCGGCATGGAGCTTGATATCCAGCTTTACGAGGCCCAGGAGGAGATGATCGCCAAGCTGCAGGCCGGCGGCACCGACCAGTACGATGTGCTGGTCGCCAGCGGCGTAGTGGTCAAGCAGATGGCAGCCCTGAAGCTGATCCGCCCCCTCGACCAGGCCCTGCTGCCGAACAAGGCCAACATCGGCGCCGCCTTCCTCAACCCCGCCTTCGATCCCGGCAACCAGTACGGCTACCCCTACTTCTGGGGCACCTCGGGCCTGATGTACGACTCGGCCAAGGTGCAGGGCGAGCCGACCTGGGCCTGGGTCCTGGATCCGGCCAAGCAGCCCGGCCCCTTCACCCTGCTCGACGAGGCCAAGACCACCCTGGCCAGCACCCTGGCATGGCAGGGCAAGTCGATGAACAGCCGCGTCCCGGCCGAGATCAAGGCCGCCTCCGAAGCCCTGGTCGCCGCCAAGCACAGCGCCAAGTGCCTTGGCTTCGCCGGCGGCGTGGACGGCAAGAACCGCGTCCTCGGCGGCGAGGCGGTGGTGGCGATGGTGTACAACGGCGACGCCGCCCGCCACCTGGCCGAGAAGCCGACCCTGCGCTACGCCCTGCCCAAGGAGGGCGCCGAGATCTGGGTCGATATGCTGATGGTCTCGGCCAAGACGCCGAATCCGGCCGGTGCCCACGCCCTGATCAACTTCCTGCTCGATGCCGAGGTCGGGGCGCAGAACGCCAACTTCATCCAATACGCCAGTCCGAACGAGGCGGCCCGCGCCAAGATCAAACCGGAACTGCTGGCCAACCCGGCGATCTACCCGGCTGCCGAGGATCTGAAGCGGCTGGTCTATCTTGAAGACCTCGGCCGCGACTCGCGGGTGTGGGACGCCGGGTGGACCGCGGTCAAGTCGCAGTAAGGACTCGCGCAAGAAAAACTGGCGCCTCAGGCGCCCTGCGGGCTCAAAGCTTGAAGCTCAAAGCTCCAAGCTGGGCGAGCGTGCGTCGTGTTCCATCGCGTCAGTTACGCCCGGCTTGCTTCCGGCCTCCAGCTTCCAGCCTTCAGAACCTCACCCATGACACCCGATCTCGCCGCCGCCAAGCACCTCGCCGCCCAGGGCTTCAACCTCATCCCGGTCGTCCGCCGACTGGTCGCCGACGACCTGACCCCGGTGGCGGCCCTGTCGCGCCTGGCCGACGAGCCCTACGCCTTCCTGTTCGAGAGCGTGGTCGGCGGCGAGCGCGTGGCGCGCTACAGCATGCTGGGGGTGCAGCCGCGCGCGCGCATCGTCGGCGATCTGACCCACATCAACCTGATCCACGCCGACGGCCGCAGCGAACGCCTGGATGGCGACCCGTTCAGCGCGGTGCGCTCCTACCACCGCCGCTTCAAGGCCGCGACCATCCCGGGCCTGCCACGCTTCACCGGCGGCCTGGTCGGCTATTGGGGCTATGATGTGGTGCGTGCCGCCGAGCCGTTGCCCAACTGCCCGCCGGACACGCTCGGCCTGCCCGATGTGCACCTGCTGCACTGCGATACCGTCCTGGTCTTCGACCACAGCTACAACCACCTGCTGCTGATCAGCCATCTCGACCTCGGCGAGGGCCGCACCGTCGAGGCCGAGTACGCACGCGCCACGCGCGAACTCGACACGCTGCAGCGCCGCCTGGAGGCCCCCGCCCCGGTGCGCCTGGTCGAACCGCAACCGGCGGTCGAGCCGGCGTGGCACGCGCACACCCCGGTGGCGAAGTTCCACGAGGCGGTCGGCGTCATCCACGAGCGCATCCGCGCCGGCGACAGCTTCCAGGTCGTGCTGTCGCAGCGCCTCACCGCCCCCTGCCATGTCAGCCCCTTCCAGGTCTACCGCAGTCTGCGCAGCCTGAACCCGTCGCCCTACCTCTTCTACCTGCGCCAGGGCGACAGCGCCCTGGTCGGCGCCAGCCCCGAGCTGCTGGTGCGGGTCGAGGACCGCAAGGTGGCAGTGCGTCCGATCGCCGGCACCGCCCTGCGCGGTAAGACCCCGGCCGAGGACGAAGAACTGGCCAAGCACCTGCTGGCCGACCCCAAGGAGATCGCCGAGCACACCATGCTGATCGACCTCGGGCGCAACGATGTCGGCCGGGTGTGCAAGGCGGGCACGGTCAAGCTGACCGAGAAGATGGTGATCGAGCGCTACAGCCACGTGCAGCACATCGTCAGCCATGTCGAGGGCGAGCTGCGCGACGACCTCGACGCTCTCGATGCCCTGCGCGCCTGCCATCCCGCCGGCACGGTCAGCGGCGCGCCCAAGGTGATGAGCATGCGCATCATCGACGAGCTCGAGCCGGTGAAGCGCGGCCCCTACGCCGGCGCGGTCGGCTACCTCGACTTCCGCGGCAACCTCGACACCTGCATCGCCCTGCGCACCGCCATCCTCACCCCCGGCGAGGCGCACGTGCAGGCCGGTGCCGGCGTCGTCGCCGACTCGACCCCGCAGGGCGAGCACGAGGAGACGCTGCGCAAGGCGCGGGCGACGTTGATGGCGATAGCACGGGCCGGACAGTTCTGATGCCTTATTGCCGCAGGGGCCAGGGATTGCCCCGCCATTGCCGCAGGGGTTAGGGTTCAGGGCCTCGCCCCCTCCCTAACCCCTAACCCCTAACCCCTAACCCCTCGTGGCAATGACATGTCCCTCGCCTCCATCCCCCAGGTCCTCGAAGCCTTCCGCCGCGGCGAGATGATCGTCCTCGTCGACGACGAGGACCGCGAGAACGAGGGTGATCTGGTCATCCCGGCCCAGCACGTCACAGCCAAGCACATTGCCTTCATGGCGACCAAGGCCTGCGGCCTGATCTGCCTGGCGATGGACGGCCCCCTGCTCGACCGGCTCGGCCTGCCGATGATGACCAAGGACAACAAGAGCCGCATGGGCACGGCCTTCACCCTGTCGATCGAGGCGCGCGAGGGCGTGACCACCGGCATCAGCGCCGCCGACCGCGCGCGCACCGTGCAGGTGGCGATCAGCGACGATGCGAAGCCGCAAGACATCGTCACTCCTGGACATGTCTTCCCGCTACGCGCCCGCGACGGCGGCGTGCTGGTGCGCGCCGGTCACACCGAGGCGGGTGTGGACCTGGCCCGCCTCGCCGGCTGCACGCCGGCCGCGGTGATCTGCGAGATCATGAAACCGGACGGCGAGATGGCCCGCCTGCCCGACCTCGAGATCTACTGCGCCGAGCACAAGCTGCTGCTCGCCTCGATCGCCGACCTGATCGCCTGGCGCGAACGCCGCGAATCGCTGGTCACCATGGTCGCCGAGGCCCCGGTCGTCACCGACGCCGGCCCGGCCCGCGCCTACTGCTACCGCGAAAGCGTCAGCGGCGAGCACCACCTGGCGATCGTGCTCGGCGACCGCTTCGGCCCCGGCCGCGAATGCGCCGACCCGGTGCTGGTGCGCGTCGCCAAGGAACAGGTCTTCGACGACGTGTTTGGCGGCGGCTGGCAACTGTCGCCGCGCAACTCGCTGAAGGGCCTGCGCGAAGCGGGCGATGGCGTGCTGCTGTACATGCGCGACACCGACGGCACCGACCTGCCCAATCGCCTGGTCAAGCTGGGTGGCACCGACCACCGCACCGAACCGAGCAGTTCGGCGGTGATGGACAACCGCGACTACGGCATCGGCGCGCAGATCCTGCGCCACCTCGGCGTCCGCCGTCTGCGCCTGATGACCAACAGCGACCGCCCCCTGGTCGCCCTGGCCGGCTACGGCCTGGAACTGGTCGAGCGCGTCCGCGGATAACTTTGAGCTTTGAGCTTTGAGCCCGCAGCTGACGCCAGGCCTACAACGACTTCTCACCAAGCGTCGTGCCGACGACTGCGGGCTCTAAGCTCCAAGCTCTAAGCTCTAAGCTCCCGGGCGCCCCTGCGCCCGGGATGTCATGCGGATCTGCAGCAGCTCGACGACCAGGGCGAAGGCCATGGCGAAGTAGATGTAGCCCTTGTTCATGTGCTGGCCCAGGCCCTCGGCGATCAGCATGACGCCGATCAGGATGAGGAAGGACAGGGCGAGGATCTTCACCGCCGGATGGCGCTCGACGAAATCGCCGATCGGGCCGGCCGCCCACATCATCACCATCACCGAGGCGATCACCGCGATGATCATGGCCGGGATGTTGGTGGTCATGCCCACGGCGGTGATGACCGAGTCGAGACTGAACACCAGGTCGATGAGCGCGATCTGCACCAGCACCGCGCCCATGGTCGCGGCCGCCGCCTTGGTCGCACTCTGCTCGGCGTGGCCTTCGACCTTGTGATGGATCTCGGTGACCGACTTCCACAGCAGGAAGGCACCGCCGAGCAGCAGGATCAGCTTCTGGCCGGTCAGGGCGAAACTGCCGACCTCCAGCAAGGGCCGGGTCAAGGACATGATCCAACTGACCGAAAGCAGCAGCAGGATGCGCATGCCCATGGCCAGCAGCAGCCCGATGCGCCGCGCGCGGGGCCGCTGCTCGGGGGGCAGGCGGCCGGTCAGCACGCTGAGGAACACGATGTTGTCGATGCCGAGGACGATCTCGAGCAGGGTCAGCGTGGCGAGGGCGATCAACGCCTCGGGCGTGGCCAAGGCGATCCACGCCTCGCTGCTGAGGATGCTGGGGATCTCGCGGATGGCGTCGGTTGCGGCTACTTCCATAGGCGGAGGAAGCTGCAGCAGGAGCCCCGGGAATCAAGTCGCCGGGGTGACGACCTCAACACGCAAATACCCCGACGCCATCGGCGCCGGGGTATGGGATTCCCGCATGGGAACCGGGTTCAGCTCTTCTTCTTCGCCTTGCCGCTGCTCAGAGCACGGTGACGGGAGAGGACAGCGCGGCCACCGCGCGTGCGCATGCGACGGCGGAAGCCGTGGCGGCGACGGGCTTTGAGGGCGCTACGACGGATGTTGGTCTTCATGGGAACCGTTTCCTGCGAGGGCGGGGATCCTGGTAGCTGATCCGGCGTTTGCAAGTGCGGGGGAGACGGGTTGCCGGCTGGAACAACGGTCTAGGCTTCCCGCCCATGATGACCCGCCTCCTGCTGCTCGTCCTCGCCATCGCGCTGCTGCCCGCCGGCGAGGCCCCGCGCTCCGCCTTCTTCAACCAGAAGGTGTCCGCACGGACCGTAGCCCTCAACCAGCCGGTGCGGGTCGAGCTGACCACCGTGCCCAAGCAGGTCGAAGGCGTGAACATTGAGGCCGCCATCGCCGATGCGGTGACCCTCGGTGGTGGCCAGCTGTGGCGCCTGATCGGCAAGCCGACCTCGCAGACCGACGACAAAACGCGCACCGTGCGCGTGAGCATCATCCTGCTGCCCCGCCAGGTCGGCGACGCCCCCCTGCCGGTGATCCCGGTGTCATGGCTGGCCGGCGAACAGGTCGCCGAATTCGGCTCGGTGAAGGTCGAGCCGCAACTGGTCATCGGCAGCGAGACCAAGCCGCTGCCCGCCGAGCTGACCACCGTCTCAGGCTTCGCCTGGGGCGCCAAGCTCGACGAGCTGAAGGACACGGTCGGCGCGACCACCGGCGACGCCGAGCGCTCGACCGCCAAGCCCAAGCCCGGCCTCGAACTCGGCTTCCGCCGTGGCGAACTGGTCGAGGCGGCGATCGAGGCCAGCGACCTGACTCTGGAGGCGGCGCGTGCCAGCTTCCTCGCCCGCTGGGGCAGCCCGCAGATCGAAGAAGCCGGTGCGATCACCTGGGTGATCGGCTGGACGCGCATCACCGCCGCCCCGGCCGCCGACGGCAAGGGCGTGCGCCTGTCGCTGGCGCGCGAGGATCTGCTCGCCCGTGCGGTCAGCGCCAAGATCACCGACAAGGTGTTTGGCCTGCTCGAAGCCAAATAACTTCCATACCACACCAACCCCGAAGATCCGACGCAGACCATGTCCAAGCAGAAGGCGACCTACGACGAGAGCGCGATCAAGACGCTGGACCCCCTCCAGCACATCCGGCTGCGCACCGGCATGTACATCGGCCGGCTCGGCGACGGCACCAATCCGGCCGACGGCATCTATGTACTGATGAAGGAGGTCGTCGACAACGCCCTCGACGAATTCATCCTCGGGCACGGCAAGAAGATCGAGATCGGTCGCGACGACAAGACGGTGACCATCCGCGACTTCGGCCGCGGCATCCCGCTCGGCAAGGTCATCGACTGCGTGTCGAAGATCAACACCGGCGGCAAGTACAACGACGACGTGTACCAGTTCTCGGTCGGCCTCAACGGCGTCGGCACCAAGGCGGTGAACGCGCTGAGCAGCCGCTTTGAGGTGATCAGCTTCCGCGAGGGCAAGTTCAAGCGCGGCCTGTTCGCGCAAGGCAAGCTGATCGACGAGGAGGAGGGCCGGAACAAGGATCAGCCCGACGGCACCTACGTCGAATTCACGCCCGACCCCGAGATATTCAAGACCTTCGCCTTCCACGACGAATACATCCTCAAGCGGCTGCGCTACTACACCTACCTGAACGCCGGGCTGGTGATCAGCTACAACGGCCAGAGCTTCGTGTCGAAGAACGGTCTGCGCGACCTGCTGGCCGCCGAGCTGGGCGAGGAGGGGACGGTGTACGAGCCGTTCCACCACCGTGAGGACAAGGTCGAGTTCTCCTTCACCCACACCGGGGCCTACGGTGAAAGCTACTTCTCGTTCGTGAACGGCCAGTTCACCAACGACGGCGGCACCCACCAGTCGGCCTTCCGCGAAGGCGTGCTGAAGGGCATCAACGAGTTCGCCGGCAAGAGCTTCGCCGGCGAGGATGTGCGCGAGGGCTTCGTCGGCGCGATCGCGATCAAGCTGCAGGACCCGGTGTTCGAGAGCCAGACCAAGAACAAGCTGGGCAGCGATGTGCGCACCTGGCTGGTCCCGGCGGTCAAGGAGGCGGTCGAGCGCTGGCTGCACACCAACGCCGACGCGGCGCGCAAGCTGGTCGAGAAGATCGCCGCCAACGAGCGCCTGCGCACCGAGCTGTCCAAGATCAAGAAGGAGGCGCGCGAGCGCGCCAAGTCAGTCGCCCTGCGCATCCCCAAGCTGACCGACTGCAAGGTCCACTTCACGCAGAAGGACGAGGACCGCCACGAGGAGACCAGCCTGTTCATCACCGAGGGTGATTCGGCCGGCGGCAGCCTGGTGCAGTGCCGTGACGTCGAGACGCAGGCGATCTACCGCATCCGCGGCAAACCGCTCAACTGCTTCGGCCTCGGCAAGGAGACGGTCTACAAGAACGAAGAGTTGTACAACATGATGTCGGCGCTGGGCATCGAGAACGGCCTCGACACCCTGCGCTACAACAAGGTGATCATCGCCACTGACGCCGACGTCGATGGCATGCACATCCGCAACCTGCTGCTGACCTACTTCCTGCGCTTCTTCGAGGAACTGGTCACCAAGGGCCACATCTACATCCTCGAAACCCCGCTGTTCCGCGTGCGCAACAAGCAGGTGACGAAGTACTGCTACTCCGAGGCCGAACGCGACAAGGCGCTGGCCGAGATCCGCGGCCCCGAGGTGACCCGCTTCAAGGGTCTCGGCGAGATCTCGCCCAAGGAGTTCGGCCAGTTCATCGGCGACGGCATCCGCCTGATCGAGGTGGACATCGAGAGCATGAGCGAGGTCAGCAAGGCCCTTGAATTCTACATGGGCAAGAACACGCCAGCCCGCAAGGAATTCATCTGCCAGAATCTCATCTACGAAGTCGCGTGAGCAGGCTGTCGAAGATCGGGGCGTGATGCCCGTAGCGGATCAGGCACCAGGCCTCGACCCCGCCAAAAACCAGGCCGAAGCCGAGCAGGTGCCAGACCAGGAAGCGCAGCAGTACGCTGCGCTTCCTGCGTTTGGCGGGTGCGGCAGGGGGCGGCGCGCTGGCCCAATGGCGGGCGGCGTTGGCCAGAGCCTGCTCGGCCATGACGCGGGCCGGTCCAGGGGCGGCATGCACGACGACGTGCAGCGGCCGGATGCGCTGGGTGAAGGCACCCTGCTCCAGCTCCTGGGCGCAGGAATCCACCAGGCCCGGCGTACCGCCTAGACTGACCTCACCAGCCTTGGCATCGGCGAAGGCGCGACGGGCCTCGCCCAGCGTGCGCAGGCGTTCCCAGCCCTCGGGGGCCTCGCGTTCGTCATCGATCCACAGGCGGCGGGGCATGCGGCAGCAGGATGGCGCGCAACCCGGCGATGTCACCGGGCATCGCCGCGGGCTTGCAGGCGACGAGCGCCTCGGCCGTCGCGTTGCCCCACGGGCAGGCGATGAAGGGCAGGCCGTGCGCCTGCGCTGCATCGCCATCGACCGGCATGTCGCCGACCATGACGGCTGCTGCGCCGACCGGCAGCATGGCCAGCGCCCGCCCGACCAGGGCGCGCTTGTCGGCGGCGTCGCCGGGTTCGGCACCGCTGACCGCGTGGAACAACGCCTCCCAGCCCTGCTGGACCACCGCCCGGCGCGCCGAGGCGGTATCCTTGGCCGAAGCCAGGATCAGGCAGATGCCGGCGGCATGCAGGTCGTGCAGCAGTTCAGGCACGCCGGGAAAGGGCGACGGTGGGGTGCGGTCGGCGCCCACCGCCCAGGCGCGATAGCCGGCGACGGCGGCGGCATCCTGTTCCGGCGTCAGGCCGAGCCGCCGCCACACATGCACCAGAGGCAGGCCGATGCAGGCGCGTAGTTCGGACTCATCCGGCACCGGCCGGTCCAGCGTGCGCAGCGCTGCTGCCAGGCCGGCGCAGATCGAGGGCGCCGAGTCGATCAGCGTGCCGTCTAAATCGAACAGGACTGTCTTCATTCTAAACGTGGGCTTGGTTCGATGTTCGACGTCCCGCACAAGTGATGTGGGATTAAAATGTGCCCACTGAAGTCCGTTGTGACGACCGGCAGCGGGATAGCCGGAACGCCGAACGCCGAACGCCGAACGCCGAACGCCGAACGCCGAACGCCGAACAGTGGCAATGAACCTCATCGCCGGAAGCGGTCCACCAGGACGTAGAATGCCGGCACCGCGACCAGGCTGAGCAGGGTCGAGATGGCGATGCCGCCGAGGATCGCCAGGGCCATCGGCCGGCGCACCTCGGTGCCATCACCCAGGCCGAGCACGATCGGCAGGGCTGCCGCGCAGGTCGCGGTCGAGGTCATGAGGATGGCACGCAGGCGGTCGGGACCGGCGAGGCGCATCGCCAACCGCGCGTCGGCCGCCTCGCCCGCTTCGCGCGCCTGGTTGGCGCGATCGACCAGCAGGATCGAGTTCTTCTTGGCGAGGCCCATCAGCAACAGCATGCCGATGCCGCTGTAGAGGTTGAGGGTCTGCCCGCCCGCGAGCAACGCGATCCCGGCGCCGGCAGCGGCAAGCGGCAGGACGGTGAGCACGGTCAGCGGATGGACCAGCGAGTTGAACTGCACCACCAGGACGAGGTAGGCGGCGACGATGCCGGCGATCAGGGCGAAACCGAGGTCGCGCAGCGAGGCGCGGAAGGCCTGGGCGCTGTCACCGGGCACGGCGCGGTAGCCGGCCGGCAGCTCGCCGACCAGGCCGAGGGCGATGGCCTGGGCCTGCTCCTGCGACACGCCGGGGGCGGCGTTGGCCGAGATCTTGACCGCCGGTTCGCGATCGAGGCGGGTCAGGCTGGCCGGGGTGGGGCGCACGCCGAGGCGAGCGACGCTGGCCAACGGCACGGTGCCGCCGCTACGCGTACGCAGACGCAGACGGCCGAGGTCATCGGGCGTGGCACGCTGGTCGGCACGCAGCCGGACGCGCACATCCTGGCGCCGGCCGTCGAGGGTGAAGGTGCCGGCCCCGGTACCACCGACCAGACCGCCGACCGTGGCGGCCAGTTCCTCGACGGAGACATCAAGATCGGCCATCGCGGCGCGGGCCGGTGCCAGGGTGACCGCCTCGACATAGCTGAGCCCGACCGCGACGCATAGCGCGAGGCCGAACTGCAGGAACGAGGCGCCGACCTCGCCCCGCATGAACATCACCGGCGCGAACACCGCCAGCACCGCGATGGATGCGGCGAGGGCGGCGAAGCGCACCCGCGCCGTGCCGCGCCGCGCCGACTCGCGCGGATCCAGGCCCTGGCTGCGCATGCGGTCGATGCTCTCCTGGACCATGATCGCATCATCGACCACCAGGCCGATCGCCAGGGCGAGGCCGAGCAGGGTGAAGGTGTTGAGCGTCGCGCCCCAGCCCCACAGCGCCGCTACGGTGCCAAGCAGGGCCATCGGGATGGCCAGCAGCACCGATCCGGCGGCCCACAAGGCGCCGAGGAAGATCCAGCACACCAACGCGGTCAGCACCACCGCCACGGCCAGTTCGTGCCACATCGCCGAGATCGAACTGACGATGAAGTCGGAGTTGTCGTAGCTGACTTCGAGGCGCATGCCCGATGGCAGCGTGGGCGTCAGGCGGGCGACGGTGGTGCGGATGCCAGCCGCCACGCTGACCGCGTTGGCGCCGCGCTGCTTGCTGATGCCGATGCCCTGGCGTGCCTGGCCATCGACCCGGTTGATGCGCCGGGTTTCCAGGAAGCCGTCCTCGATCACCCCGACTTCGCCCAGGCGGATCGGCGCGACGGCGCCATCGGCCCCGGCCGGGGCGGCGATGACCACGCCGGCGAGATCAGCGACTGCGCCAGGCTGGCCGGTGATGCGCACACCAAGATCGCCGCCCGCGCTCTCGACCGTGCCGCCGGAGACGTCGCGATTGTTGCGCTCAAGTCCGCCGACCACATCGGCCACGGTGAGATCGAAGGCTTCGAGCCGCTCGCGGTCGAGCCACACCTGCACGGCGCGCGTCTGCGGCCCAAACAGGTCGATCGCCCCGACCCCGGGCACGGTCTGCATGGCGTCGGAGACCAGATAGCGCGCGGCATCAGAGAGTTGCTGACGCGAAAATGGTCCACTGAGCGCGAGGATGACCAGCGGCCGGTCCTCGGGGTTGGTCTTCGACAGGCGCACCGGCAGCAGGTCGCGCGGCAGCTTGTTGGTGATGCGGGCGAGGCGGTTCTGCGCATCCTGCAACGCATCGTCCACGTCCCGACCGGGCTGCAGGCGCACCATCACCGTGGCGCGGCCGGCGCGTACCGCGCTATCGAGGCCGACGATGCCTTCGGACTGCGCCAGCGCCTCCTCGATCGGCTCGCAGACATCGCGCTCCATCGCATCGGGCGGGGCACCAGGCAATTCGGCCGAAACCGAGATCTCCAGACGATCGACGTCGGGATACTGGCTGATGCCGATGCCGGCCACGGCGAGACCGCCGACCAGCGACATGGCGATCATGATCACCCAGGCGGTGAGCGGTCGTGCGATGCAATGTTCGGTGAGCCGTTCCAGCATGGTCAGCGCGTCTGGATGGCGACGGGCTGGCCATCACGCAGGGCGTCGGCGCCGCGCACGATCAACTGCTCGCCGGCGGCCAGGCCGGAACGGATCTCGACCCGGCCATCAGCCGAGCGCAGGCCGACACCCACCACCCGACGGCGCGCGACCGCCGTCTCGCCTGAGCCTTCGATGACATAGGCGATCCAGCCGCGCTCGGTGGCGCGCAGGGCGGCAGCCGGGACGGCGAGGCGTTCATCACCCCCGGCGCTGACGCGCAGTTCGGCGAAGCCGCCCGCCACCACGCTGGCGGGTGGCTCGGGGATCTCCGCCACCACCGGCACGGTGCGGGTGGCCGCCTCGGCTGCGCTGCCGACCTGCACCAGATGGCCGACCAGGCTGGCCTCGCCCGCCTGTACGCTGACGGCCATCCCCAGACGCAGCAGCGCGGCCTCCTCGACCGTGGCGCGCACGCGCAGGCGCAACGGCAGGCGACGGACCTGGGTGGCGACTACGGTGCCGACCGCGAGGTGCTGGCCGAGGCGCACGCTGCGCGTCTCGATCGCCCCGCCGATCGGGGCGCGGATCATCGCATCATGTGCGTCCAGCTCAGCCTGGGCGGCCCCGGCGCGGGCCAGGGCGGCGTCAGCCTCGGCCTGGGCGAGGCGCGAGCGCCAGGCCGCCAGCTCCTCAGCCTGGACGAGGTCGGCGTTGCGCGCCGCCAGTTCCTCGCGCCGGGCGAGCGAGGCCCTGGCCTCGGCGACCTGCGCCTCGGCCTTGGCCAGGCCGGCCAGGGCGCGTTCGACAGCGACGCGGTAGCGCTGCGGCTCGATCTCGACCAGCACCTGCCCGGCCTCGACCCGATCGCCCTCGTTGAAGCGCACCTGCTCGGCCACGCCCGAAACGCGGCTGGTGATCTGCACCAGCTCGGCCGGATCCAGACTGCCGCCGAGGCGCACCTCCTGGGCCAGCGGGCTCACCGCTACGGCTGCCGCCAGCACCGGCATGCGATACGGCTTCTTCACGACCGGAGCGGGCTTGCCGCAAGCGGCGAGGCAGATCGCGATGACGACGGCGGCGATACGCATGGCGCGCAGATTGGCCACAGGACGGTCGGTTCCAGGCCCGATCCCGTCAGTCGTTCGTCACGGCGCCGGGGCGTCGTCCGCAAAGAGGTCCTCGCCACCTGCCGGTTTCTGCTGCCGGCGCTTGCCGCGCTCGGCATAGGCCGGGGCGTCGCCGTCGTCGTCATCCTCGGGCTCGGCGGCGGCCTGCTCGAAGGACAGCTTGGTGGGGAAGAAGTGCATCAGGGTATCGCCGGTCGGGCCGAAGCGATTCTTGGCGATGCGGATCTTGATCGTGCGGAAGGCGTCCGGGCCCTCCTGCTCCTCGGTGTCCACGCGATGGATGAACAGCACCGCGTCGGCGTCCTGTTCGATGGATCCGGAGCCGCGCAGGTCCGAGAGGCGCGGCTCGCGCGGCGCTGTACCCTTCTCGCTGTCGCGCGACATCTGCGACAGGGCCAACACCGGCATCTTCATCTCCAGCGCCAGCACCTTCAGCACGCGGGTGATCTCGCTGACCTTGGCGTACTCCTCCTGCTCGCGGTTGCTGCCCTGCAGCAGCTGCAGGTAGTCGATGACGATCAGCTTGAGGCCGCCGCCCGTCTCCAGCATGCGCCGCTTCACCACCGAGCGCAGCTGATGCACCGTCAGATCAGAGACGTCCATCATCTCCATCGGCCACTGCTTGACGATTTTCATGGTCTCGGTCAGCCGGTCGAACAGTTCAGGCGGCAGCGTGCCCATGTCGAGATCCTTGAACGGCAGCTTGCCGTAGGCCGCGATCAGCTTCTTCACCAGGTCGGTGCGATCGACCTCCAGCGAGAAGAACAGCACACGCTGCGGGTTCTCCGGCGCGGCGACGATCGATTGCACCATGCGCAGCGCCAGCGAGGTCTTGCCGACACCGGGACGCGCGGCGAGGATGTAGAGGCCGCCTGGACGCAGCGAGCCGAGCTTGCCATCGATGTCCTCCAAGCCGGTACGCACTCCGCTGTCCGGCTCGTGCATCCGCTTCTGGATCACCTCGAGGGTCTCGTCAGCGACCTTGGACATGCCATGCACCGAGGAGGCGCCATCGAGCCGGCCGAGGTCGAGGATGATGTCGCCGGCACGTTCGACCAGCGGGCTGAATGCGCCGGTGGTGTGGTGCGCCTCATCCGCGATCGAGCCGAGCCGGCCGATCAGCCGGCGCTTGAGGTAGTAGTCGCGCAGCAGTTGGCCGTTGCGACCCAGCGAACCGTAGGATCCCGGAGCGTCAGCGAGGGCATAGACGGCCTGGGCCCCACCGATCGCCGCCAGGACGCTTTCGCCCTCATCGCCGGTATGGTCGCTGGCGTTCCAGGTCCATAATTGGCGCAGATTGTCCTTGTCCGCCTTGTCGAGTTCATCGGACTCGGCCATGGCCTGGGCCAGGCGCAGGCGGTCGAGGGCGGCGTCGAAGCGCAGGCGCCCCAGCAGATCCGCGATGGCCGGCGCATCAGGACTGATCGAGCCATCGTCGAGTTCCAGGCAGGCCAGCCAGATCAGCCGGTGGTCGCGGTGCCAGAACATCAACGGATGCACGACGATCGGGCGCACCTGCAGCATCGGATGCTGGTGCGTGCCGACCGCGATCACCGAGAGGATGGCACGCTCCAGATCCAGGCTGTGGGGCGGTTCACGACCGCTATGGGCTCGCTCGGCCTGGGCCTCTCGCTGATCGGGCATGCACCTACTGTAGGCGCCCCTGGCGGGCGGAAGCAGGAGCTCTCCACGAGTTTTCCACAATCCCTCCAACGCTCTTGCTCATTACATGTTTTTGCGCCAGACATACGCCGAATACAGATGGGCAAGACAAGTTACCACAATTGTTTACATGGACAACTTGGGGTCGCACCCAATGGCGTTGCGTTTAAGGGCACTGACCTTGGAAAGGCGGAAGGCGGAAGGCGGAAG
>JAIFND010000051.1:19172-23619 GCA_020047915.1 bacterium
CCCCCATCAACTCGATTCAGCAACTCTTCCGCCTTCCGCCTTCCGCCTTCCGCCTTGCGTCCCCAAGAGTCCTTAACGCAACGCCATTGGGGTCGCACCCCAGCCTGACACTTCGCCCATTCAAGCCGACCGACAAGCTACCAGCCGATCGGCACGCGGAATACATGGATCAGGGTCAGGTAGATTCCCAAGGCGATGAAGCCCCATCCGGTGATGCGCTGGGCCCACCAGGCGAAGCGCTGGATGGCGTTGTAGGTCCGTCCCAGCGATCCGGCGGAGAAGGCGATGATCACTGCCACCAGCACCACCGGCACGGCGGTGGCGATGCCAAAGACCAGCGGGACGGCGAAACGTGAATCCGCCCGCGTCGCGAGGGGCACCAGGCTGCCGAAGAACAGGGCGGCGCTCACCGGGCAGAAGGACAGGGCGAAGATGGCTCCGAGCAGCAGCGGCCACCACCAACCGGCCCCGATCCGGTCCTGCAGACCGTCGCCCGCCAGGGAGAGGGACCAGGGCAGCACCAGCAGGCCGGTCAGCAGCATGCCGACCACGACCAGGACCGGGCCAAGGATGGCGTTGAAGCCGCCTTGGAGAAAATGCGCGAGATCGGGCAGCGAGGCCAGCCCCCACACCGCCAGGATCGCCACCCCGAGATAGGCGACCATCCTCCCCAGGGTGTACAGCAGGCCGGCGAGCAGCACCGCGCGTGGACTCTCCACCCGACGACCAAGGAAGCCGATCGCCGCGATGTTGGTCGCCATCGGGCAGGGGCTGATCGCGGTCAGGAGTCCCAACCAGGCGGCCAGACCGAGGGCCGCGATCCAGGTGCTCATGGCGCGACCGCCGGCTCGTCGCGGAAACGGCCAAGGCTGCGTCGCAGATAGTCGGTGTAATCCTCAGGGTCGTCGAAGCGGTCCCAGCACTCGTCCAGACGCTTCCAGCGCACCACCTTGCCTGCAACTTCGGCGACCAGCACCACGGTCCGCATGGTCAGCTGGAAGTCCTGCACGTAATGCGCCTGCTCCGGCTCGTCGATGTTGATCGCACGGAAGCCGATCCTGTCCGCATCGAGTTCATCCTTCAACGCCGCAAGCGTCAGGCGTTCGATGGTATTGCACGAGACACAGCGTTTCGCGCCATGGAAGTAATAGGCGACGTAGCGCGGGGCCTCCTGCCTGGTCGCCGGCACGGCAGCGGCCGGCGGCTGCGGCGCCGAAGCGACCTGCGGCTGGGCCTCGACCGCGCCCGACCCGCCGCGCACGGCGAGGGTGACGATCGCCGCGAGGACGAAGGCGAGAAGGATGCCGCTGATGATCGTGCGTCCCATGTGGGCTCCGAGGGTTCTCTGCTGCGCTTCGACAGGTTCAGGCGATCAGCTTGGCGATCGCATCGATGCCCGGCACCTTTCCGACCAGGACGACCCGGCCATCGACGACCAGGGCCGGGGTCATCAGCACGCGGAAATCGACGATGCGGTTGATGTCGGTGACCTTCTCGATCTCGACCTCGATGCCCAGCTGGCGTGCGGCGGCCTCGGTCTGCTCGGCAAGCTTGGTGCACTTGGGACAGCCGGTACCGAGGATCTGGAGCTTCTTCATGCGGGCCTTTCAGGCGAGCTGGCCGAACAACCAGCCGGTGAGGGTCGCCATGGCGATGACCAGGGCGGTGAACACGAGTGTCTTCTGCGTACCCATGATCGAGCGCAGCACGAGCATGCTGGGCAGGGACAGGGCCGGACCGGCCAGCAGCAGGGCAAGGGCCGGACCCTTGCCCATGCCCGAGCCCATCAACCCCTGCAGGATGGGGATCTCGGTGAGGGTCGCGAAATACATGAACGCGCCCGCCACGGCGGCGATGATCGTGGCCCCCAGGCCCTCGCCGCCGACCGCAGTCGTGATCCAGCCTGACGGGATCAACCCCTCGTGGCCGGGTCGGCCGAGCAGGATGCCGGCGACCAGCACACCGATGAGGAGCAGCGGGATGATCTGCCTGGCGAAGGCCCAGGACTGATCGAACCAATCGCCGAGCTCGCCATCGCTGCGCGCCGTCAGCCAGGCCAGGCCGATGGTGGCGAGACTGAAGGACAGCTCATGGAGTTCCGGCCACAGCAGGGCCACGACCAGCACGACCGCCGCCAGGGGCGCTATCCGCCACCACTGCATGCCATACCAGCGCACCAGGATCACGGCGAAGATCAGACCGAGCAGGCCGGTGATCCACCATTTGGCGGCATGGACCGCATCCCACCAGCCCACCGCCGCGGCAGATGGCGACCAGTTCGCCGCCACCAGGATGGCGGTCATGACCGAGAAGAACACCACCGTGCGAGGCAACGATCGCACCTCTTCATCGCCGGTCACCGGGGGCGGCTCGGCGGCCCGCGCCGCCTCCTCGCGCCGGTAGAGCAGATGCATGAGCGCACCCACCACGACGCTGAAGCCGACGGCTCCGACCACCCGGGCGACGCCCAGTTCCCAGCCCAGGACGCGGGCGGTGAGGATGATGGCCAGCACGTTGATCGCCGGTCCGGCATACAGGAAGGCGATGGCGGGTCCGAGCCCGGCCCCGCGCTTGTAGATGCCGGCGAAGAGCGGCAGCACGGTGCAGGAGCAGACAGCGAGCAGCGACCCCGAGACCGAGGCCACGGCGTAGGCCGTCGCCGGCCGGGCGCCCTGGCCGAGATGGCGCATGATCGCACCCTGGCTGATGAAGACGCCGATCGCACCGGCGATGAACAGGGCCGGCACCACGCAAAGGGCCATGTGCTCGCGGGCGTACCACTGCACCAGATGCAGTCCCTCGAGCAACGCCCCCTGCAGACGGGGCGAGTCGATCGGCACGGTGTAGGCGGCGGCGAAGATCCCACCCAGCGAAAGCAGGGCGATCCCGTCTGATTTCCAGGTAAAGCTCATCTCTGCCCCGTTCGGGCGCAGCGTGGCGCCGCCAGGCAGGCGATGATGTCCGTCACGCACGGCGTGCGCAGCCGGTAGAACACCTTATTGGCCCGCTTCTCTCCGCTCAGCACCCCGGCCTGCACCAGCACCGCAAGGTGCTTGCTGGTCGTGGAGAGATCGCCGCCGACCAGGGCATGCAGCTCGCAGACGCAGCACTCGCCCTTGGCCAGGGCCTGGACCATGCGCAGGCGGGCGGGATGGCCGAGAGACTTGAACACCTGGGCGGCGGCGGCGAGCGGTACACGCATGGCTATTTGGCAGAATAGCCAAATAGATGGGGCGGGCAAGACCTCGCGTCAGCAGCTGTACAGGTCAGGCCGGGCGGCTGGAGCCGCCCGGCTCTCCGCAGCAACCCGGCGCTCCACCTGCGGCCGGCTTGCGCGCCGCGATGTCCATACTGGTGACGTAGTCGGCCGGTTCGGCGCCAGCGAGGCCGGCGCGCACCTGCTGGTAGAGCGGATCGTCGTTGCCGCTCAGCGTCGTGACGTAGGCCGGCTTGGGGAGCAGTTCGACCTGCACCAGTCCGGCCTCGCGCAGCATGCTGCGCAGTTCCGTGATCAGCGAGGCGCCGGCGATGCAGCCGATATAGGCCTCGACCGCACCGCGCACCGCCTCGGGCAGCGGCTGGAGCAGCACCATGTCGCTGACCGCCACGCGGCCACCCGGCTTGAGCACGCGCGCGATCTCGCGCCACACCTGCGGCTTGTCCGGGGACAGGTTGATCACGCAGTTGGAGATCACCACGTCGATGCTGGCATCGGCCACCGGCAGGTGCTCGATCTCACCCATGCGGAACTCGACGTTGGCCAGGCCGGTACGGGCGGTGTAGCCGGCGATATTGCCGCGCGCCCGGGCCAGCATGTCGGGGGTCATGTCCACGCCGATCACGCGTCCTGCAGCCCCGACCTTGGGACCGCACAGGAAGGCATCGAAGCCGGCGCCGCTGCCCAGGTCGAGCACCGTCTCGCCGGGCTGCAACGCGGCGATCGCGCCGGGATTGCCGCACGACAGGCCGAGGTTGGCGCCCTGCGGCAGGATCCGGGCGAGTTCAGCTGCATCATAGCCGATCGCCGACGCCAGAGCGGTAGGGTCGGCGGCCGGGGCGCAGCAGCCGTTGGTCGCCGGGCCGCAGCAGGAGGTGCCGGCGCGGGCCATGGAGCCGTACTGTTCACGCACCGTGGTGCGGATGTCGATCGTGGTCACGGCAGGCTTCCCGGCAGGCCGGCGACGAAGTCGCGGATCTGGTCGCGCACGCGGCGGTAGTGGTCCAGCGCCTCTTCGGGGGTGGCTGCACCCTTCTCCAGTTCGGGTGGATCCGCGAACCCGACATGCACGACGCGGGTGCGTCCACCAGGGAAGACGGGGCAGGTCTCATGGGCGTGACCGCACACGGTGATGACGAGGTCGAGCTGGACCCCGGCGTCCAGCACACTCTGCAGCGTCTTCGAGGTCTGGTGGATGGTCGGATCGATGCCGACCTCGCGCATGACCTG
>JAIFND010000073.1 GCA_020047915.1 bacterium
TCATGGGCCCGTCAGGCTCGGGCAAATCGACCCTGTTCAACATGATCGGGGCGCTGGACAAGCCGTCGCGCGGCGAGATCAGCGTCGGCGGTGTCTCGCTGCCCAAGCTGTCCTCCAGCGAACTGTCCTACTTCCGCGGCCGTCACATCGGTTATGTGTTCCAGAGCTACAACCTGATCCCGTCGCTGACTGCGCTTGAGAACGTGATGCTGCCGATCATCTTCCTCGGCGCTTCCGACGCCGAGGCGACGGCGCGCGCCAAGGAAGTGCTGGAGTTCGTTGAACTCGGCCACCGCCTCGACCATACGCCCGGTGAACTGTCGGGCGGCCAGCAGCAGCGCGTGGCGATCGCGCGCGCCCTGGCCAACAAGCCGACCATCCTGCTCGCCGACGAGCCGACCGCCAACCTCGACCTGAAGACCGGTGAGATGATCATCGCCATCTTCAAGAAGCTCTCGACCGACCTCGGCGTGACCGTGATCTCGGCGACCCACGACCACAAGATGCTGGCGGTTTCCGATCGCATCGTGTGGATCAAGGGCGGTCAGGTGGACAAGATCCGCAAGGTCAGCGAGATGAACATCTCGACCGGATCCATCGGCGGAGCGCATTAGCCGAAAGCGCAGATCTGCCAAAGCTTCGCGTCGTGGCAAGGGCAACCGGAGTGTCCTAGGACGGGTGCAGCCGCCTGGTTGGGTGCGAGGTCGGGCAGATGATTCCCGGCATGAAATGCCCCGTCTGCCCCAATAGCACCCTGACCATGACCGAGCGTCAGGGCATCGAGATCGACTACTGCCCCTCCTGCCGAGGGGTCTGGCTGGATCGCGGTGAGCTCGACAAGCTCATCGAGCGTTCGGCCACGGCCACCCCGGCCGGTGTCCCGGCCCAGCAGGCGCGGCAGCCTGCCGATCACCGGCGCGACAGCAGCGGACGCCTTCCGGCCCAGGGCCACAGACGCCGCTCGTGGCTTGGCGACCTGTTCGATTGAGCCTAAACGCAGCATTCCACACAGAGAACCAGAGCCACCAGAGGTCAAGACAAGGATTTGCGCGATTTCTTGGGTTCACCCGGACGGATTTCCCCTCTGGTCACTCTGGTGCTCTGGTGCGTCAGGATAAGCCTGACCTTCCTTGTCGATTGAAAGGATCGACCATGTAAATGCCTGTGAACATGTAGCCGACCTGGCGTCGTGATCGGGTAACCGGCGCGGCGAAGCCTGGGAAGGCGCACGATGCGAGCCGTAATGCGCAAGCGTGAACCGGTTACGGCCCCGATATGAAATACGGGAACGGCCAACCTTCCAGAGAAGGTGAAGCCAACATGGACGACGAAGCCACAGGCATGTGCAGTCGTTCAGTCCCCCGGGGTGAGAGCGGACGGCGCGTATCGAGAGGAGGGTCATGGAACCTGAGAGATCCGCCACGCGGGGGGCAAGCCCCAGGTCGAATCGGGAATGCATAACCGACGAGGCTGCGTGAACGGAAGTCGGATGGGCTCGTAGTAGCGATGAAGCGGGTAACGACCGTGGAGCGAAGGGGCCTGACCGGTCGCCATTGTGCAGTAGTAGGTCCGCACAAATGCCGCAAGGCCACGGGGACTGAGCGTGCACATGGGCTGTCGATGAAGCCTGGGCTGGGATGTTCAGCCAAGGGATGATGTCGCCAGCGAGAATGGTGACTGGACGAGCCGGATGCGGGAAATCTGCAAGTCCGGTTGGGAAGAGGGGGGCCAGGGTTTGCCTGGCCCCTACTCGACTGTGACCGCTATCGCCGGGTTTAGGTTGAGCCTAAACGCAGCATTCCACACAGAGAACCAGAGCCACCAGAGGTCAAGACAAGGATTTGCGCGATTTCTTGGGTTCACCCGGACGGCTCTGGTCACTCTGGTGCTCTGTGTGACCGCTATCGCCGGGTTTAGGGTGAGCCATCACGCGGTGCGGCAACCGCGCGGAGCGGTTATCGGCTCAGCATCGTCGAGGCGTGCAGCGGGCCCCCAGGCAGGGCCACGGTGTGTTTCCGGCCTTGCCAGGTGAGGACGGTGGTGCGCCCGGCTTCGGCGGCCGGACCGGTTGTCGGGTCGCAGACGCGCAGGGATCCGTCCGGGAGGGCGCAGGCGATGATCGGACCGTCGGTGCTCAGATCGCCAATCTGGCCGGCGGCACGGAAGACCGCGAGGATCGTACCGTCGCGGTCGCGGACCGCCTGGATCGCAGGGGTGTTGGACAGCACGGTGAATTCCGGAGCCGGAGCGCGGTCCTCGACGGCGTCGAGCACAGCCCAACCTCCTGCACCAGCCGTCGGCGCCGGGCCGAGATCGTAGTCCATGCAGACCACCCGCTGACTGATCTCCTTGGCATCGAGTGCCTCGTTGATGCGTTTCCAGGACCCGCGCCAGGTCGGGGTGGCGAGGTTCCAGTCGCCCTGCAACGCCAGCCAGGCCAGGCCGTCATGCACCATGGCGCGCCCTGCCGTCAGCACCGTGGTGGTTCCGATCGGCGTGCCGTCGATCCGCGCCTCGCCGCGCATCGGCATGACCGGTCCGGACAGGCGTACCCGCGCCGTGGGATGGGCGACGCCGCAGGCCAGGGCGATCAGGCCCTGCTCGACCCCGAACCAGGCTTGATGGCCGGACAGGGCGCCGCGGCGCAGGTCCCAGCCATGGACCAGGCGGTGCTGATCGGCGACGGCTCCACCGAAGGTCGATTCGGCCGGAACGATCATGGTGGGCGGCTTCAGCTTGGTGCCGTCGGCGGACACCGTCCCTGGCAACCGCCCCCAGTCGAGCACGGGCGCCAGGACGAAGCCCTCGTCGCCGCGCCGGCGGATCCAGGTCGCACCATCGGCAAGGAGGGCGCCGAGCAGGTTTTCGCCGTTGATCGACTCGACGCGCAGCGTGCGGGTGGTAGCCGCCAGCACCCCGACCGAGAATCCGTTCCGGTGCAGGTAGCTGGCTTCGGCCCGCCAGAGGTGCCGTGCGCCGGTGCAGGCCGTGCTGTGTCGGCCGTCGAGGGCCAGGGCCAGGGCTGCCCACTCCGCCTGGCGCGGCACCGGCAGTTCGGCAAGGCCCGTGGCGAGATGGGCCAGGCTTTGTGTGCTGCCGGCGGTCGGCCGGCTGATCGTTCGGCCAAGGCAGGAGGGATCGAGCCAGCCGCCGCGCAGGGTCCAGGCCAGCCCGTCGAGGATCGCCAGTTCGAGATCGGCCGAGCGTGGCTCAGGCATGTGCCAGGGACTGCCGTCGAGCATGATGGCGAGGCTGGCGATGTCGCTGAACCAGGAACGGCCGTAGCTGCCGGTCATGTATTGCGCGCCGTGCTGGCGAAAGCTGCCGTCCGGCTGCAGGCCCTCATCGGTGGTCACGACGACGGTGCCGAAGGCCAGACCGGCCGCGCGGGCGATGGCCGCCGGGTCGTGCCGGTCGGCCGCCGCGAGCAGGGCGATCCTGGCCCGCCAGACCAGGTTCTGGCCGGTGAACGAGCTCTTGAGGCCCTGGTCGAGCGGCCGGCCGATCATCCCGTGCAGCAGCGCCTTGCTGGCGGCGTCGAGGTCGGGCCGGCTGGCGAGGATCTGCGCCGCGTGCAGCGGCACGCCGATCTCGTTGTGCCACCAGTTGTCGCTGTGCGGGCGGAGGCGCACCCAGGTGGCGATCCCCTGGACCAGCGCCGCATCGACCACGGCATCGCCCTTGAGGCCGCCACCCGCGCCGCTGAGCACGGCCAGGGAGCCGAGCCGCACCATGTGGTCGAAGGGCTTCCAGCCGGAACGCCCAGCAGCTGTGCTGGGGATGTCCGGCCACCAGCCATCGCCGCCCAGCAGTGCGGCCTGCCGCCGGGCCACGACGACATTTTCCGCGCCGGTGGTGGCGAGCGCGAGGCGGTGGCAGCGGGCAAGGATGATCTCGGCCGGCTCGGCGCAGGCCAGGCTGGCAAGGAACATCGTCATCAGGCCAAAGCGCAGCGGCATGGGTGCATGATGCTCGGCCGCAGGTGTGGTCCAGGACGGCCGGTTTGACGGTGGCCCGACGCGGTGGACAGTGCTGGCATGTCCGCGCCGCCGTCTGCAAGCCTGCTCGCCTGGCATGGCTTTGCCTTCCACCTGCCTCCCGGCTGGGAGGTGACGGCCTATCGGCTCAATCCCAAGCGTGGCGAGTTCCGCATCCATGAACGGCTGGTCGATCGCGCGCACCTGACCTGGGTGCAGATGGCGGGGCGCCCCGACATCGAGGGGCTGTCGCGCGAGATCGTCGATCGGCAACTCGGCACGCCGGGGAAGGAGACCGTCGCCGCAACGGTGCGCCGGCATGGCCGCTGGACCATCTCGCACGTGGTGCGCGGCCAGCCGTTCCAGGCCCTCGCCTGGATCGAGCACGACAAACGCCTGCTGCACTGGGACTTCCCGGCCTGGGCGGGCGAGGGCGCAGGCCAGCCGTGGCAGGCCCTGCTCGATTCGCTCACGGCTGAACCGGCCGATGAGTTGCGCTGGGCGTTGTTCGGGGCCGAGGTCCTGCTGCCACGCCGCTTCAAACCGATCGAGGTGGAGGCCCAGCCCGGCGCGGTGCGCATCGAGTTCGGCGACACTGCCGGCGTCCAGGTCATCGTCCGCCGCCTGGGCATGGCTCGCCGGCTGCTCGATGAACGTCCACTGGCGTCGTGGGTGCGCCGCCACGCCTTCGCCGACCGTCTGCGCCTGGAACAGGTGCAGGACATCCTGCGCGGCGCCGACCCGGCGGTGCGCACCGCCTTCACGGTGATCGGCGAGCGTACCCTCGATCGGGTGATCTGGCGGCGTTGGCCGGGAGAATCCTTGTGGTGGCACGAGACCGCCGCCAACCGCATCCGCGCCATTGAGCAGGTCGGTCCATCCGGCACCCCGCGAGTGGATCTGAACCATGCCTGCCCCTAAGCCGATCGCCACGCCGCTCGAACAGCTTGCCCTGGTGCCGCTGCGCAATGCCAAGGTGCGGGTGCTTGAAGACACACCGGGCCGCGTGCGTCTGGAGGTCGATGCGGTGTATCCGCGCTGGCTCGGGCCGCTACCCCGGCTGCTCAAGGCGCGGGCGGAACACCGCTATACCCTCGATGGCACCGCCCTGCTGGTCTGGCGCCAGGTCGATGACCGCCGCAGCCTGGGCGAACTGTGCGACTGGTTTGCTGCCGATCAGCAGCTGCCATTCAATGAGGCCCGTCTGCTGCTGCTCGCCTTCCTGCGCTCGTTGTCGATCAAGGGCCTGGTGGTGCTCGGCGACCGCACCCTGGTCGCCGACGGCTGAGCATTGCCCGTCCGCCGGCGCGGGCCATCCTGGCCCCATGCCGCTGCTACGCGTGATCGACGGAACCGAGAAGGGCCGTATCTTCGAGATCGACGGCGATCGCGTGACCCTCGGGCGCGAGCCCGAGAACGCGATCTGCCTGCCTGACGTCAAGGCGAGCCGGGTCCACGCCGAGCTGGCGCGCAAAGACGGGCGCTGGCAGCTCAAGGACCTGGGCAGCAGCAACGGCACCTGGAGCGAGGACGGGCGCATCGACTCGCTGCCCCTCACCGACGGCGCGACCTTCCGCATCGGCCGCACCTGGCTGCGCTTCGAGAACAAGGCGCCGCACACCGCCTCCGAGCTCGCCTCGGTGGGCGGGGACACCGTGGTCGGCCTGGACAAGACGCACACCAGCGGGCTGCTCTCGGTGCACGGCGGCGACCGGGTCAGCGCCTATCTCTCGCTGCTCCACCACATCGTGCTGCAGAGCATCGGCGCGCGCGGTCGCGACGAGCTGTTCGACATCCTGGACGATATTTCCGCCGAGGCCCTGGAAGGCGACCGGGTGGCGGTGTTCCTGCCCGACGAGGGCGGTTGGAGCCTGTGGCCGCCGCACGAGAAGCGGCTGCGGGCGCGCTGGGGCACCGTGCCCTTCGCCGGCACCCTGCTGGCGGCGGTGCGCGAACGGCGCGAGCCGCTGCTGGTGGCCGCCCCGCCCAAGGCGAAGTCGGCGACCCCTGAAGCCGACCTGGTGCCGTCGCATTCGATGGTGCAGGCCGGCGTCGCTTCGGCGATGGCCGCCCCGCTGCGCCTTGGCGACGAGATCCACGCGCTGCTCTATGTCGATCGCATCCAGGGCGACAAGGTGTTCACGCGCACCGACCTGGAATTCCTCGCCGCGGTCGCCAATCAGCTCGCGGTGCAGCTGGCCAACCGCCAGGAGGTCGCGCAGCTGACCGCCGAGGTCGAACGCCTGGCCGCCGCCCCGCGCATCAAGCCGATCGCGATCGTCGGTTCGGATCCGACCATGCAGGCGGTCGAGGCCTTCATCGAACGTGCTGCGCCGACCCCGTCGCCGGTCCTGGTGCTGGGGGAAAGCGGCACCGGCAAGGAGCTGGTCGCCCGGGCCCTGCACCAGAAGGGGCGTCGCGCCGACCGCCCGCTGCAGATCATCAACTGCGCGGCGATCGCCGAGAGCCTGGTGGACAGCACCCTGTTCGGCCACGTGAAGGGGGCCTTCACCGGCGCCGATGAGACGCGGCCGGGTGTGTTCGAGCTGGCTGACGGCGGCACCCTGTTCCTCGATGAGGTCGGTGAGCTGCCGGTCGCCACCCAGGCCAAGCTGCTGCGCGCCCTCGAACAGGGCGAAGTGCAGCGGGTCGGCGAGGGCCGTACGCGCAAGGTCGATGTGCGCCTGATCGCCGCGACCAACCGCGACCTTGCGGCGGAAGCCGCCGCCGGCCGCTTCCGCGAGGATCTCTATCATCGCCTGAACGTGCTGTGCGTGACCCTGCCGCCGCTGCGCGACCGGCCGGCCGACATCGAACCGCTGATCGAGCACTTCCTCGCCGCCGCCGCCAGCAAGCTCGGCCAGGCCGCCTGCCGGCTGGCGCCCGAGGCGCGCACCCTGCTGCTGCGTTGTGCGTGGCCGGGCAACGTACGTCAGCTGCGCAATGTCCTCGAACGGGCCTCGGTCCTCGCCACGGGCGGGATGATCCGGCCCGAGGATCTGCCTGTCGAGGTCAAGGCTGGCCCGGCGACGGTCCAGGTCGAATCGCCGATGGCGACCCTCGCGGACATGGAGCGTAGCCACATCCTGCGCGTCCTCGAACGCGTTGGGGGCAACAAGAAGCAGGCGGCCGAGGTTTTGGCGATCGACCGCTCGACGTTGTATGCGAAACTGAAACAATACGGAGTCTGAACGGACGCGTTCCGGCACAGGTGTCGCAGCACTGGCATCGGACCCGGGAGGCTGGTAATCTGCTCTGCAGATGGCCTCTTCCAGCAAACGTCATGTGGTTCCAGGACGCCAGCCCAGCCGGTTGTGGGCAAAAGTGGTCGGCCAGGCCGATGCCAAGGCGGCGACCGACACCTTGATGCCGGTCGATCTGGCCGCCGAGGATATCCGCGCGCTCGAACAGCTGCACCAGCAGCACCACCCGGCGCCGCGCGCCGGTGGCCGCGGCATGCGCACCCCGCCGGCCGGCAGCGAGGTGCCGGTCGACACCAGTGCCTGGACCGAGTTCAACCGCCGCTACCGCGTCCTCGGCCAGCTCGACGATGGCGGTATGGCGCGCGTGCTGCTGGCGCGCCAGCACGCGCTGGCGCGCGACGTCGCGGTGAAGGTGCTGCAGAAGGACGGCAGTCAGACCACCAAGCTGCTGTTTCGCGCCGAGGCCCTGGTGACGGCCTACCTCGAACATCCCAACATCGTCCCGGTCTATGATGCGGCCGACAACTGCCTGGTGCTGCGCCGGGTGCGCGGCGGCAGCCTCGGCCCGATGATCCCGCGCATTCCGGACAACGCCAGGCTGCCCGAACTGGTCGATATCATCCTGCGCGCGTGCGACGGGATCGGTTTCGCCCACAGTCGCGGCATCATCCACCGTGACATCAAGGCCGACAACATCATGGTCGGCGAGTTCGGCGAGGTGCTGGTGGTCGATTGGGGCCTGGCTCTGGCGATCGGCCCCGGCCCGGATGGTGAGTGGCATGCACCACGCCTCGACCACTGCCCCAACGTCTGCGCCGGCACGCCGTGCTGCGTGCCGCCCGAGATCGCCCGCGGCGATCGCGACGACGTGGGCGTGCACACTGATCTGCACATGCTCGGCAGCCTCCTCTACCACGCGCTCACCGGGCGCATGCCCTTCGAGCACCGCGACAAGCTTGAGGCGCTGCTGCTGGCGGCAGGCAACGAGTACCGCCCGGTCGAGGAGCTGGCACCGCAGGCGCCGCGCCGCCTGGTCGAGGCGGCCCGGCGGGCGATGTCCTTCCTGCCCGAGGAGCGCGGTACGGTTGAAGACTTCCGCAACGATCTGAAGGCCTATCTCGGCCGTGAGGCGGTACGCAGCGCGCCGGTCACCGCCACGTTTACGGCCCACCAGCCGGCGGCACCTGACGGGCTGGCCAGCCGCCTGCTGCGCCGGTTGCGCGGGACTGTATGAGCCTCCGGCCCTGCCGCTCTGGCCTCCATCCAGGTTCCGAGGATCATCCCGGACTACGCTACGCACCATGACCATCAACGACCTCCTCGCGGCCATGGGCAAGCATGGGGCCAGCGACATGCACCTCCGCGTCGGCGAGCCGCCGGTCTTCCGGGTCAGCGGGGATCTGGTGCGTCTCAAGAGCCCGCCGTTGACCGGCGAGCAGGTCCAGGAGCTGCTCGGTGGGCTGCTCGACGAGCGCCTGCAGGGCGAGATGAAGGCGCGTGGCTATGCCGACTTTTCGCATGCCATCGATGGGGTCGGGCGCTTCCGCTGCAACGTCTTCAAGTCGCTGGGCAAGCTGTCGGCGGCGATCCGCCGGGTGAAACCCAAGGTGCCGACCTACGACGAGCTGTCCCTGCCGCTGCAGTTGCGCAAGTGCGCGGCCTACGAGCAGGGCCTGGTGCTGATCGGCGGCATCACCGGATCGGGCAAATCGACGACCCTGGCCGCGATCCTCGACGACATCAACCACAGCCGCCGCTGCCACATCCTGACCATCGAGGACCCGGTCGAATACGTGTTCGTCGATGACAAGGCGGTGATCAACCAGCGTGAGGTGTTCACCGACGTCGCTACCTTCGATGATGCACTGCGCTCGGCGGTGCGCGAGGATCCTGACGTCATGCTGCTGGGCGAAATGCGCGATGCCGACACCATCGAGACGGCGCTGACCGCGGCCGAGACCGGGCACCTGGTCTTCGGCACCATCCACAGCTCGGGGGCGCCGCAGACCCTCGGCCGCATCCTCGACATGTTCCCGCAGGCCAAGCACGCGCAGATCCGCACCTCGCTGGCCTTCAACCTGCGCTGCATCATGAACCAGAAGCTGCTGCCGGGCGTGCAGAAGGGCACGATGTTCCCGTGCGTCGAGATGATGTTCACCTCGCCGCTGATCAAGAAGCTGATCCAGGACGGCGAGATCGCCAAGGTCGCCGAGGCGTTGGCCAAGGATCGTGAGAACGGCTGCGAGACCTACGCCCAGGCGCTCAATCGCCTGCACAAGGCTGGTTCGATCAGCATGGATACCGCCCTGGCTGCGGCGCCCAATCCCGAGGAGCTGCGCATGATGATGCGCGGCATCACCATTTCGGACGGAGGTATTGTTTAGTGCCGAGCCGCGAACCCTCCGTCTCTTCGCTGGCCGATGCGTTGGTGCGCACGGATGCGCCGACGGCGGTCCACGAGCAGCGGGTGGCCATAGCCCGGCCGGGCCCGCTGGTCCGCACCCTGATCGCAGCGATCCTTGTCCTCGGGCTGGTCTTCCTCGCCGCCGTGCTGGTGCTCGGCGCCCGCGTCTCGACCCTGGTCGCCGAGATGCGCGCCGACCGCGATGCGCGCGAGCATCGTGCGCGGGCGGCGTTGCCGGATGACGTGGTCCTGCGCGACTTCGAACTGACCCGGCGCGAAACCCTGGTCAGACCGCTGGCCGCTGGGCCCATCTGGCAGGCGCGCTGCGAACTGCTGGCGAAGGCCGCCGACTGGCTGGCACTCGATGCAACCTGCGCCGCCGTCGCCCTGGTGGCGCCTGGCGACCTGACGGCCTCCAGCCGGGTGCTGTGGGCCGAAGCGCAGCACCGCCTCGGTCGCCAGGCCGAAGCCGCGCGAACCCTGCATGGTTTAGACTCCGCCTCCACCGATCCCGCCACCGCCGGCCGGGCGGCCGAGCTCGCGGCGCGCATCTGGCAGGCGCAGGCCCCGCCTCGCCGCTCAGTCGAGGGGCCGGCGGAACAGCCCGGCCAGCCCGCGCCCGAATGAGCTGACCACCTCGACGCCGGGCAGCGAACCGAGGAGTTGCCGACCCTCCTCGGGGTGCAGTTGGCGCAGGCCGGGCATCCAGCGCAGCGCCAAAATCAGGCCAGGTATGCGCAGGGCCACGCTGAGCAGGAAGATCGTGTGGTAGTGGCTGCCCAGGATCGGCGGCACCAGGTCGATGAGCAGGGTGCCGAGCAGGGTGCCCAGGCCCATGCAGGCGGCGCTGACCGTGTTGAAATAACCGACCAGTTCGGCGCGGCGGTCGGGATCGGGATGGCTGGCGAAGAGCAGACTGCCGATCGCGATCTCGGCGCAGCCCCACACCAATCCGGCGAAGATCTCGTTGAGCAGCAGCAGGGGCAGGCTGGTGGTCGTGGCCCACACCACCGGCAGCAGGAAGATGCCGAGGAAGGACACCCGCATCACCGCGCGCGCCCCGAACAGATCGACCATGCGGCCGGCCAATGGGTAGAACAGGATGCGCGAGATGACGCTGGCGTAGAGCAGCAGGCTGTAGGCGAAGGGCTCCAGTCCGAGTCCACCCGCCGCCGGTGCGGCGATCATGTAGCTGGCGAAGAAGGGCCCCGCGACCATCACGCCGCCCTGGAACGAGGCCCACACCAGAGTCCAACGGCCGATGTCGGTCGTGGTCAGCGTGCGCAGGAAGCCGCCCAGCCCGGTCGCCGCCTCGGCCGAGCGACTGGACATCGGGCGGCGCGAGGGTGCGCGTTCGATCACCGGCTGCTGCTGCAGACACCACAGGCTGGCCAGGCGCGAGAGCACCGCGATGGCGATGATCAGTTGCAGACCCCAGGCGCCCTGGGTGACCGGCAGCCATTGCGCGATGCCGGCGAAAAGCGCGGCGAAGCCGAGCTTGGTGACGTTGAACAGGCGCATGCGTCGGGCCTGGTAGCGGCCCGAGACGGGACGCGGTACGAAGCCCGAGACCCAGCCGACCCAGGCTGGTCCGGCGACCACGCCGGTCAGGCCGAAGGCGCAGATCAACGCCACCGCCAGCGGGACGGCCCACGGCTGGCCTTGGCCGTGCAGCGGCAGGATGAGGGCGGCCAGCAGTGCGACCTGCCACCAGCACATGGTCAGTGCCGCCGGCTTGTTGCCGCCCAGGCGGCGGATCATCGCGCTGGAGAAAGGCGACAGCAGGATGAAGCCGATCTGCGGAATCAGCGTGAGCAGGCCGATGACGAAGGTGGCGGCGTGCAGGCGCTCCTGCACCAGCGGCACCATCCACGCTTCCAGGCACACGAACATGCCGCCCACCACCGCGCCCTCGAGCATCGCGTAGTAGAGCCCGCGACGCACCGGCCCGCTGTGCGGCCAGCGACTGAACGGGATGCGCATGGGGTTATCGTTGCTCTGGCAACTGGTTCGGCGTTCGGCGTTCGGCGTTCGACGTTCCGCAGGGTCTTTGGGGGGAATGACGGCTGGGGCTTCGTTCATCCGCAGGGTGACGAACAGGGCTTCGGGCCGGTACTTGCCTCGGAACGCCGAACGCCGAACGCCGAACGTCGAACGGGATCATTGCGATAATGGTAGCATGGTCGGGCCACGCACAACGCACCCGGTTGCGCGGGCTTGCATCCCGCCATCGTGCGCCACCGCATGCGCCTGCTGCCGACCCTTATCGCCGACGGACCCGAGCAGATGGCGCGTGACGAGGCGTTGCTCGAAGTGGCGACGGAAACGACCCTGCGCCTCTATCGCTGGCAGCCGATGGCGGTGTCGCTGGGCTGCTTCCAGGAGCATGCCAGCGCCACCGCCGGCCTGCCGGCAGGAGTGCAGGTGGTACGCCGGATCACCGGCGGCGGGGCGATCTGGCACCAGCATGAGGTGACCTACTGCCTGGCCGGGACGCTCGGCCAGGACGGCCTGCCCGGCCGGGCGCGCGACCTCTATCCGCTGATCCATGGCGCCGTCCTGGCGGCGCTGGCCCGGCGCGGAGCGGGCCTGGCGTTGCAGGGCGCCTCGGTCGGCGATCGCCGTTACGCCGCCGAGCCACGCTGCTTCGCCTCGCCGGCGACCGACGACCTGGTGCATGCCGATGGCGGCAAGGCGCTGGGCAGCGCGGCGCGGGCGCGCGGTGCACGCTGCATCCTGCATGGCAGCCTCAAGCTGGAGAGCAACGCCTGGGATGGCGCTGCGGTGACCGGGTGCGGCCTCGATTGGGAAGCCGCCGCCGCCGCCGTGCGCGAGGGCATGAGCGCGGCGCTGGGCGCCCCGTTGCTGCCCGGTGACTGGACCGCCGAGGAGATCGCCGCGGCAGAGCGGATCCGCGCCGCACGCTATGCCGACGGTGCCTGGGTGGAACGGCGCGCCGGGCTGCGCCCCTGAGCGGGTTATTGCCGTGCGCGGCGAAGCATCCATGCTGGAATCATAGGTGCTTCCATGCCGCCAGCTGACATCCAGGCCGAAATCGAAAGCGACTACGCGCGCCTCCATGTACGCGGTGCGCCCCTCGTGCGCGATGCGCAGGGTCTGATATCGGCACCGGTCGAGACCTACCTCAACGGCTTCCACAGTCCGTCTCTGCGCTATGCGGTGCGCCAGGCCTTCCAGCACCTGGAGGCTGATCCGACGACGGCCAAGCACAGCCGGACCGAGAACGCCTTGCGCTTGGCGCGAGAGTTGGCGGTGCTGGCCGAATCCTTGAATCAGGTTGCAGCCGGCATCCGCCAGCGCGCCAGCCTGGATTCGGCGACCTACGCCCCCTGATCGGGCTCCAGCCGTCCGCCGTGCAGGCGGAGGCGGCGGTCGGCGCGAGCCGCCACCACCGTGTCGTGCGTCACCATCACCACCGCCGCGCCCGAATCCTTGGCCAGGGCGATGATCTCACCCAGCACCACGGCGGCGGTTGCCGGATCGAGGTTGCCGGTCGGTTCGTCGGCCAGCAGCAGACCGGGGCGCGGCAGCAGGGCACGGCACAGCGCCACGCGCTGACGCTCGCCGCCCGACAGGGTGCGCACCGGCCCGTCGCGCCCGGCCAGACCGACGCGTTCGAGCAGCGCATCGGCCCGCTTGGCCGCCTCTCCGGGGTCGAGTCCGGCCGTACGGCCGCTCATCAGCACATTCTCGCGCAGGGTGAAGTCGCCGAGCAGATGGAAGGCCTGGAAGACGAAGCCAAGGCGCCGGGCGCGCAGTGCGGTGCGCCGAGCTTCGGACAGGGCCGAGATGTCCTCGTCATCGAACACGATCTGTCCGGCGTCGGCGCGGTCGAGCAGGCCGAGGATGTGCAGCAGGGTGCTCTTGCCGGTGCCGCTGGCGCCGCGCACGGCGATCACCTCGCCGGCCTCGGCGCGCAGTTCCAGCCCGTCGAGCACGGTCAGGCCGGGGTAGGCCTTGCGCAGTCCGGTCACCGACAGCCTCATCCTAAACAACTCATTTCACAGGGAGAAACTGAGGCAACAGAGTTCGCATCAAGACATGGCGAGCGATAGGGCAGACCCCCGTTGCATGATCGGTATGCATTGACCCACGTCATGCCTCCTCCGTTGCCTTCGTTCCTCCCTGTGAATCTCATGCGCCCTCCCGCAGGGTGTCGATAGGCTGCACCCGCGCCGCCTTCCACGCCGGCAGCAACACCGCGAGCAGGCCGATCACGGTCATCGAACTGATGAACAGCAGCGGGATCCAGGCGTCGAAGCTGGTCGGGGCCTGCGGGGTGTAGAACACGCTTTCCGGGAACAGCGAGAAGCCGAAGGCGTCGGACAGCGGGTTGATCGCGGCGAGGAAGCCCCAGCCGATCGCCCAGCCGGCCAGTCCGCCGCCCAGGCAGGCGAACAGCGCAGCGGCGAGGAAGGCGACTGCGACATCGCGGCGGCGCGCGCCGATGCCGCGCAGCACGCCGATGTCGTGGCGCAGCTCGGCGACCATGGTCGAGAACACGGCATAGACCACGAACACGGTCAGCAGCTGGATCGCGATCATGCACACGATGAATAGGTTACGCTGGATCTCCATCATCTTGACCGCGTTGCCGCGCAGGTCCTGCCAGGTCAGGGCGCGCAGGCCGGTGGCCTCGCGCACCCGCGCCGCCACCGTCTCGGGCTCGACCCCGGGTTCGCAGGCGATGCGGAAGCCGCTCAGGCGTGCCGGCTTGTCGCCCCGCGCCTGCATGCCGGCGAGGCGCTGGGCCAGCGGCAGGGGGGCGACGACGAGGTAGCGGTCGATCTCCAGCACGCCGGTGCCGATGGTGTCGCTGACCTCGGCGGCGATGCGCCCGACCGTGCCGCCGCTGCCGTTGGGCAGGGCGAGCTGGATGGCGTCGCCGGGGCGCATGCCATGCGGATAGAGCAGTTCGCGGCCGCACACCACGCCGGGGCGCGGCCGGGGGGCCGGCGGCAGGGCGGCGGGCAGACCGCCGAGGGCGGCTGCGACATGCAGGCCGGCCAGGGCGGTGGTCGCGCGCCAGGCCGGAGTGACGAAGCCGGTGCCGCGCTCCTCGGGCGGGATGGGCGGGGCACGCAGCTCCAGTACCGGCTGCGGGTGGAGCAGGGCCGGGGCCATGCGACCGAGGGCGCTGTCGAGGCGCCAGTCGATGCCGTGCACCTGGCTGGGGATGTTGCCGCGCAGGTCCTCGCCGACATCGGCGCGCGACATGATCGCCCAGCTGTCGATCAGGGGCGCGATGGCGGCGACTCCCGGCACCTCGCGGATCGCCTGGCGTCCGGCCTCCGAGTCGCGCAGGCCCTGGGCGGCGAAGCGCGGCTGCACCACGACGTCAGCCTCGTAGGCGCGGGCGTTGACCGCGACCAGGCGATACCAGCCCTGCACCAGATCGACGATGACCACCGGCACAGCCACGGTCAGGGTGATCGCCGCCACCGCCAGCCAGGCGGCGCGGCGGCGCTTCAGCCAGCGGTATCCGAGGTGGGCGGCGAGCACGGGGGCGCAGGCTAGGGACGGGGGAGGGGGCGGAAGGGGGAAGGGGGAAGGG
>JAIFND010000213.1 GCA_020047915.1 bacterium
ACCCGCCATCGATGGCGGCGTTCGTATGCGGCAAATGCATGTCAACACTATTCTTACATCAACGTCTTAAGTCAGGTGCCATTGCCTCGCCACCCGAGCAGCCGGCCAAGCAGCACTTCCTGGCTCGCCTGCGCGAGCGTCACGCGGATATCGCCGCGCTCAATGCGGCCTGGGGCACGCAGCATGCCACGTGGGAGGAACTGGCCGCCGCAACCACGCCGCCCGACGCCGGCCGCGCCCGCGCCGACCTGCTCGACTTCAACAGCATGCTCTGCGATGCCTATTACGCCCAGGTCGCGGCGGTGATCCGCGCCAATGCTCCGGGCCGACTGGTGCTGGGCAGCCGCCTGGTCCTCGGCTGGGGCACGGCCCAGGCCCTGGCCGCCTGCCAGCGCAACTGCGATCTCGTCAGCTTCAATGTGTACGCCCCGGATTGGGACAAGGTCAAGCTGCCCGACCTCGACGCGCCGATCCTGATCAGCGAATACGGCACCGGGGCCTCTGATCGCGGCCTGAGCAGCAGCCATCTCTTCGGCGTCCCGACCCAGGAAGCCCGCGCCGCGTGGATCGCCCGCTGGCAGGCCGGCGCCGCCGCCGACCGCCGCATCGTCGGCATGCACTGGTTCCAGTTCCGCGACGAATCGGTGGGTGGCCGGGCACACGACGGCGAGGACTTCAACTGCGGCCTGGTCGATGTCGCCGACACCCCCTACCCGGAGACCATCGCCGCCTTCCGCAGCGTCGTGCTGTATCCGCGCACGCCGTAGCGTCAGGCGATGGCCAACCGGCCCTGGCCGTTGGCGGGCAGGGCGATCTCCCAGCAGCCGGGATGCCGTTCCTGCGCCGGGACCACGGCACCGTTCCAGGTGGCGGTGCGCGAACCGGGCTGCAGCACCACCAGCACGGTGGAATGACGCCCGGCCGCGCCGTCGAGGCGCAGGTCGGCCTGCACGCCCTGCACCGCGTCGCCCTGCTGATCGAGGATCCAGCACTGATGCCCGCCGCTGATCAGACCGGGCCGGAAGTAGGCCTCGTGCCAGGACAGGACCGGCGCGGACAGGCTGGTGAAATGGTGCCAGCCGGCGCCACGGCCGGTGACGTTGGGGAAGTGCTCGTAGCAGTTGCCGCTGATGCCCACCTCGTGGCTCCACGCTTCGAGGCCGCGTTCGGCGATGGTCCACGCCAGATCGGCCAGGCCGAGATCAAGGAAGGTGCGCCAGAAGAACCAGTTGTGCGCGAACCATACCGTGCCGTTCCAGTAGCCGTCCTCGCGGTAGTAGGGCGCCTGCTGGCTGACCGTGGTCAGGCCGCAGGGCGCCAGCAGATCGGACTCGTCGGCGAGGCGGCGCAGCAGCCGGGCCTCCTGCTGCGCCGTGCACACGCCAGCGATCAGCGGCGAGGCGCCATCCAGCCCGAGGTTGAAGTTGGCGCCGCTGCCGGGATGGCGCAGCGGCGCGGTCGTCTCGCCGTCATGCACCACATAGCTGAAGATGCCGGCCTCGTCATCCCAGGCATGGCGCTGGATCGCAGCGGAGATGGACGCCGCATCGGCGTCGAACTCGGCGCGCTCCTCGCCCACCAGTTCAGCCATCACCGCCAGCAGGCGAGCGCAGCGGACGGCGTGGCTGCTGTTGACCATCGGCGCGGTGCGGCCGGCGAGGCGGTTCGCATGGATGAATACCTGAGGCGCGTAGTCGTCCCAGCCGCCGCTGTTGTAGAAGATGCTGAAGGTGTTGAGCAGGCCAGAGGACAGGCGCCGGGTGTCGGACGAACCATAGCGCCCGACCAGAAAGCGGTGCATCTGGCGCAGGCCGGGAAAGCTGCGACGCAGGGCGGCGCGGTCGCGGGTGCGGTTCCACAGCGCGTGCGCGAGATAGATCTGCACCGGCAGCGGCGTGCCGTGGTTGAGGTAGGCGCAGTCGCGGTCCCCCTCCGGCATGAGGTACTGCTCGAGGCAGGCCTGGGCGTTGGCCGGCGAGCAGGCGAGCAGACCGAGACCGACGAAGCCGGCGTCCCAGGTGTACACCGAATCCCACCACTTGCCCGGCGAGTAATGGCGGATGTGCCGGCCGCGCGTCCACACCGGATAGGTCACGTTGCTGAGCGTACAGGCCGCCATCGCCTGCACGCCGGGCAGATGGCGTTCGCCGGCCGGCAGGCTGGGCAGGCGGCAGGCCCGCGCCTCGCCGGCGGCCTGCGCGGCATGCAACGCGGACGCCTCGATCGCGGCCAGGGCGGCGCGCACCGCGGCGGCCTCGCCGGCGACCACCGCCACCCACACCTCGGCGCAGCCGTCCGCTGACACCGGCAGCGGTTCGATCATCACTTCGGTCCAATGCCCCGGGCCGCGGGTCCGCAGCACGGCGTTCACGTGGTCGTGATTGCGCTCGCGCAGGGCGCTGTCGAGCCGGTCGCCGTGCCACTGGCGCACCCGCGAACGGGGCGCGAACCAGCGCAGACCGTAGGTCGTGCCGAGATCCGGATAGGTGAGGAGCAGGCTATCAGGCACCGGCCCCACGCTGATCGTCGGCACCGGCTGCCAACTGCGTTCACTGACCGTGATCGCGGTCCCCGCCGGCACGATCGCCACGATGTCGAGATCGATGCGCGAGGGGCCGCCGGCCTCCAGCACCAGGGTCACGCAGGCGCGGCCGGCCGGCACCGGCCCACCGCCAAGTTCCAGCGTCTGCCAGGGGCCATCGTTGCGCGCATCGTGGAACACCGCCTGGCCCACGATCGCGCCACGCGCAGCGATGATCACGCGGCGGCCACCTTCGATCCGGGCGCGCAGCAGCAGCCGGGCCTCGGCCAGCGCAGCGGGCAGGTCGAGGTGCAGCTCTAGCGCATCGCCGGTATGTTCGAGATAGGTGCCACGCCCCTCGGCCAGACCGTGGAAGGGAAACTCGCGCCAGCGCGCCCCGTCATGGGTGAGGTTCGTCAGCGGGTGCGGCACAGCGGCGGGCAGGGCGCGGGCATAGCGCACGCACGAGCACCAGGCCCCGCCGGGTGGGCAGGCGACCACGGCGGGTCGCAGGGCTTCCGGCCCCCAGGCGCACATGTCGCCCGGCGAACGGGCCGGATACTGCGCTCCGCACACCAGACTGAGCGAGAAGGTCTGCGGGTGCGCCGTCCGGTTGATCGCCTGTCCACGCACCGCCAGGCCGGTGACGCCGAGGGGCATTTTCAGAGCCGCGTAGTCGGCATCGATACGCACAGCCTCGCCCTCAAGCCGATGTGCGAAGCGCCACCACGCCAGATCGGGAGCCGCACCGGCCGGACGATATCCGGATTCCCATAGCACGTTCGGCACATCATGCCGGCCACGGTAGAAACCGGGAAACAGGCTCAGGTCGAAGCGCAGCCCGCTGTCGAGCTCGGGCAGATGCGAGGCGCCGGCATAGACCTTGCCGTAGGGCCCCCACGCCGGCAGGAGGTCGAGATCGTGCGGTCGCGGCATGTCCCGGTCCTGCCTTCGGCTAGGGTTTGGCCAGCTTGGCCGTACCGAACGATGCAGGATTCATCCATGCCTGGCCCTTGGAGTCGGCGAGGGTGCGCTTCAGCGTGGTGCCGGCGGCATTCCGGTCGATCAGCGCCAGGTCGAGGCCGATGAAGCTGCGATGCGCGCCGCCCAGTTGGGCCCACGGCACGGTCAGCTGCATCGACCAGCCGGTGGCGGTGCGCGCCATGACCGCCGGCAGCTTGGAGAACTGCAACGGGGTCGAGTTGCTGCCGTTGGCGTATTCCGGGCGCTTCGCCGTGGTGAAGCCGGCGTAGAACTGGGTGTGTTCCCGACCGTACTTGGACAGCTTGCTGTTGAGCGCATCGATGAACACCTCGACTCCGTCGCCCGACCAGGCGCGGCCGGCAGAGTCCTGCACCTCGGGGTCGGTGACCTCGAGCAGCAGATGAAGGCTCTGCTCGTCCCACAGGCCGCGCACGGTGGCGGTGGCGGCAGGCGGCGCCGAGTTGAAGAGCTGGTTGAGCGGAGCCACCGCAGCCTTGGCCCACTGCGCGTCGGCCGCGCCCGTCGGCGGAGCGGTGGCCTGCGGGAACACCGGGCCGACAAAGGGTTTGACCGCCAGCTTGGCGGTTTGGCTGAACAATGGCTCGCGCAGCAGGGTATCGCTCAGACGGCAGCGGAATACCGCCCCATCATCGGCTACCGCCATCTCGTTGAAGCGCAGTTGCGGGGTCACGCCTCCCGGCACATCGATCCACTCGGTGCCACGCTGGCGCTGCCACTGCAGGAGGAAGGTGCGCGGCAGGGCCGACTGCACCTCGACCTCGAGGGCAGCCGACAGCCCCTCGGTCGAGGCGATATCGACGGGCTGGGCGCGGAAGGCGGGCGGGGCTGGTGGCGCCTCGACGATGCCGCCGCAACCCGTGAAGGTGTACATGAAGATGCTGGCCGGCGGCAGGCCGCGCGCGTCCGCCCCGCGCTGCGCGTCAAGAATGAAGGCGCGGGCGAAAGCCGTCGCAGGCAACTGCTGCTCCTGGATCTTCACCAGATCAGCGTCGAGGTTGGTGGCCCGCGGGTCGCCACTCATCTTCCGCAGGGTGATGCCCTTGGCCGAGGTGAAGGGAAGGTTCAGCGTCACCGGGGTGAAGCCGTCATCACCCACCACCGGGAAGTTGTCGAGCTTGCGCGAGATGACGAACAGATGGAAGCGGTCGCCCTGACGGGTGAGGTAGGTGCCGACCAGCGGTGCGGCGGCAAGGGCCTGACGGGTCGCGGTGGCGGCGAGATCCCAGGTCGGGACCGACCGGGTGTTCACGCGCAGGAAGTCGCCGGTGCCGTGCGCGTTGTACAGCTCGGTGCAGGCGCGATACCACGGGTAGGGCTGGCCACCAACGTGGATGGCGGCATGCGTCGCCCAGAAGCCGCGGCCGCGGCCATAGACGAAGAGGTTCTGCAGGCGGAAGCCGTAGGTCGCGGCGTTGAGGAACGAATCGAGGGTGGCGGCGCCGCCGGCCAGCGACTTCATCACCTGGGCCTCGGCCTCGATCTGCTGGGCGTTCACGGTGCCGGGCAGGGAATAGCCGGGTCCGGCCTCATAGGTGCCGGGCAGGACATTGATGCCCTTGATACGCAGCGTCTCGACGTCGTTGGCGAGGTCGCGGCTCAAACGATCGCCGCGCTGCGGGGTGAAGGTCAGGGCCAGGAAGCGGCCGTTGTCATCGGCGGTGGTGGCGACAGCGCCCTCATCCCAGCCACCGTTGTAGGGCGCGGTGGTGATGTGGCGGGCATCGGGACAGAGCTTGGCCGCCGACTGGGCGTAGCCGTCCTCGCCGCCGCGCACATACCAGCCGCACAGCGAGGTCTCCCACTTGGGCGCGATCGCCTTCCAGTACGGGCTGGCCTTCAACGCCGCATTGACCTGGTTCTGCCACAGGCCGAGGAGCTGGCCATCCGTGTAGGTGATGCCGGTCGAAGCGTCGGTGGCGCTGCGATTGAGGAAGGTCCACGGCGCGAACGGGGTATTCCAGGTCTCATTGCTGATCTCGAAATAGAAGTGTGCGAAGACCTCCGACCACGGCTTGGCCTGGCCCTGCTTGAAGCGCATAGCGGCCCACGGCTTCTTCGCCGGGGTGTCGCCCTTGGCCGGATCGTAGGGCGCGGCGAGGTACTCGACCAGGCCGGCCCATTCCTCGGCCGACATGTGCATCTCGATCTGCAGCCACGGATTGATGCCCAGGCTGGCGAAGACCTTCAACTGGTTACCGAGGGTCTCGTCACCGCCGATCGTGGTCTCGCCCGCCCCGCCAAGCAGGCTCTTCATCGAGTAGCTGGAACCCGACTTGATGAAGGCGTGGGTGCGGATGGCGTGCAGGTGCGAGGTCTTGAGCGCGGCGATCTCCTCGGCTGCCGGGGCCATGAAGGGCCGGTCCTTCCAGTACATGCGCAGGTTGTCGAGGTACATGGTCCCCTTGCCGGTCACCTCCCACTTCAGTTCGCCGGCTATGTCGCTGGTGTATTCGGTGGTCGGCGTGACCACGATGCTGTGCTTCTTCCAGGTCGGGGTCGCCTTCCACGTCACCGGCAGTTCGGGCTGCCAGCCGTGGCCCGAGGGCCTGAAGGTGAACGAGACATCATCGGTCGGCTTGTCGGACTTCATCCAGACTTCGATGACGATCGGCTTGCCCACCGGCAGGACCATCAGGTAGTCCTGCGTCTTGGAGCCGAACTTCCATTCCCGCGCCTCGGCGACTGCGCCAGGAGCGACGGTGATCTTCAGGCACTTCGCACCCGGATCGGCAAATTCGGCGGGCAGCGGACCGGGATGCGGCACGAAGGCCCACGACTTCGCGGGATCCTCGTCGGGATGGAACAGCAGATTCGCCGGCGGTGCTGCGGCATAGGTATTGAAGACGCGCGGCGACCAGTCGGTGAGGCGGCTCATCGTCGGCTTGTCGAGATCGACGAACACGAAGTCGCCGTGCCGGATCTTCTCGCGCTCGTTTGTGGCCTTGCCGGCAAGGTCCAGGCCGTAGCCCTTGTGGGTCACCGGATCGGTGTTGCTCATCTGCACGCGGTAGCCGGCCAGATCGGGCGCCGCCACGGCCTGCCAGGTGAAAGTCATGATGCCGGTGGTCTCGTCGATCCCAGCCAGCGCGAAGCCGGTCGGGACGGCGGGGGCCTCGCGCTCGCTGCGGTCCTCGGGCGGGATGTTCTGGAGATTGATCGTCTGGTTGGGGATCTGGATGCCCTCCGCACCCTTGGCCGGCTTACGCACGCGCACCAGGTTGGACGGACCCGACTCGTTGCCCTCGGTGTCGATCGCCGTCACCGCGAAGGTGTAGTCGTAGTCAGGCCGCACCCAGCCGGCGAAGCCGTGCCGGTACTCGGTGACACCCGCCTTGATGACGGCTTGCGACATCCACCCGCTCGCCCGCGCCCCGCCCTTGGGCACGGTGTCCGTGCGCACCAGGGTGAAGGCCCCGTCGATGATGCGGTACACCCGCACTCGCGCCCCATCGTAGTACGACTCGGCATAGGTATCGTACTCGGTCATGGTGTGGTAAGAGAGATGGATCGTGTCCGCCGCATCGCGCTCGGGGATCACCAGGGTGCGGCGATGGATGCCCTCGAAACCGCCGCCCAGCATGATGGTGTTGGCCCCTGGCATGGTGCCCATGGTCGCCGTCCAGGCACCCGGATTCGGCGCCACCACCTCGGTGGTCAGGTCGAAGACGGCGGGGGCCTTCCAGTCAGCCGCGCTGGCGGTAGCGGTCAGGCAGAGAGTGGAGACGAGGCAGAGGATCTGGCGCATGGCGCCACGCTACACGGGCATGCCGTGCTTGCGAACGCACCCGGTATGGGTCCAGACCCGCACCTCTGCCGCTGTCCGCCCCAGGCCTGGCGTCACCACTGCCACGGAATGCGGTAGGCACAGATCCCGAAACCCGATCACGCCAGGGGTGTCCGAGCAGCTGCGCGCGGCGGCGAGGTGATGGCCTGACCGCCACGCCGCCAACGCGCCGGCGCCATGCCATAGGCCGCACGGAAGGAGCGCGACAGGTGGAAGGCGTCGGCGAAGCCAAGCTCGGCGGCGATCTCGGCCAGGTTGCGCCCGGTGGCACGCAGCAGCACTGCGGCTTGGCCGAGACGGGCCCGCATCCGCCAACGCCCCGGCGGCTCACCGGTGGCGGCCCGGAAGCGCTTGCGGAAGGTCTCCCACGAGCAGCCGCAGCGGCGGGCGACGGCCGGGCCATCGAGTCGGCCCGGCGGAGTCGCCAGCAGGACGGCACGGGCCTCGTCCAGCCAGGCCGAGGCCGAGGGCCGGGTGCCTGCAAGCCGGGCCGCCAGACCCAGGAACGCGCTGAGTCGGGACAACGCCGGGTCCGGCCCCTGGTGGTGCCCCTCGGCTGCGGCCTGGAGATCGCGCACGAATGGCCGCGGATCGACGGCGACCACCGGCCGGGCCGGCCACAGTCCGCGGTCGTGCCACCATTCGCAGAGCGGGCCGCGGGCGATGACGAAATAGGCGGCGAAGGACGAACCAGGATCCGGCTGGTAGGCGTGACCCAGACGCGGACGGAAGCACAGGACGCTGCCGGGGGAGATGGCGACGGCCGCGCCGGCGGCGTCACGATAGGTCCCCTGCCCATCCAGGATCACGCACAACGACCAGGCGTCGAAGGCACGCCAAGCGCTGGGTCGGCCATGCCCGGAACTGCCGACCTCGGCGCCAAGCATGCTGATCTCGCCTACCGCGCAGACCTGCGGCACCGCCCGATACCAGCCATGACGGGTGCGCACCGGCTCGGGCAAGCCCGAATGCAGGATCGGAACAGGGATGCCCAGCATACCGGGATATTCATGTTTTGGCCAGGGAATCAATGACTCGTCGTGAATATTGTCCTATGAATACAGCATGCGCTACCCGCCGCTGAATCCCCGCCACTCCCATCTGATCCATGGCGCCGACTGGAATCCCGACCAATGGCTGGAGCGTCCCGATATCCTCGATGAGGACTTTGCGCTCTTCCCCCGCGCCGGACTTGATCATCTCTCGGTGGGCATCTTCGCCTGGGCAGCGGTGCAGCCCGCCCCGGACGTATGGAACTTCGACTGGCTCGACCGCATCATGGACCGTCTCGCCGCCGCCGGTCGTTTCGCCATCCTGGCCACCCCGAGCGCCGGCAAACCAGCCTGGCTGGCCCAGGCCCATCCCGAAGTGCAGCGGGTATGGGAGGCCGGTAACCGCAGCGAGATCGGCGGCCGCATGAACCATTGCTGGACGTCGCCGGTCTTCCGCGAACGGGTGGCCGAGGTGGATCACCGTCTGGCCGAACGCTACAGCAGACACCCGGCATTGGCGATGTGGCACGTCTCGAACGAGGCGAGCGGCGCGTGCTATTGCGAGCTCTGCCGGGCTGAATGGCATCACTGGCTGCAGCGCAAGTACGGCAGCCTGGCCGAGCTCAACCGCCGCTGGTGGACCCCCTTCTGGAGCCATGCCTATAGCGACTGGACGCAGATCGATCCCAAGGACCATTGCCTGGATGGCATGTGGCTCGACTGGCGCCGCTTCACCAGCGAGCACATCGCCGGCTTCCTGGGGCATGAGATCGCCGCCCTGCGCAGGCATTGCCCGCTGGTGCCGGTGACCTCCAACTTCATGGGATCGGTCCCCGATCTCGACTACTGGCGCTTCGCTCCGGTCCTCGATGTCATCAGCAACGACGCCTATCCCGTGTACCAGCCCGGCGAGCACCTGTGGATCCAGGCGTCCAACGACGCTTTCAACTTCGACCTCGACCGTTCATTAAAGGGGAACCGCCCCTGGCTGTGCATGGAGTCGAGCCCCAGCACCATCAACTGGGCCGGACCTGCGAAACTCAAGCGACCCGGCATCCATGCCTTGGAGATGCTGCAGAACATTGCCCACGGCGCCGACGGCGTCTGTTATTTCCAATGGCGCCAGGGACGCGGCGGGCATGAGAAGTATCATGGTGCGGTGCTCGGACACGATCGCGATCCATCTGCCCGCGTCTTCCGCGAGGTGCAGGACGTCTCGACGATGCTGGGCAAGCTCGATGACGTGGTGGGGACGCCGGTACCGGCCGAGGTCGGCTTGATCTTCGACTGGGAGAGCGACTGGGCGATCCGCAGCGGCAGCGGCATCCGCGAACGCCGACCCGGCCTGCCCTGGGGGCAGACCGCCTATCAGGGCGCCTGCAAGGACCACTACCGCGGCGCCTGGGGCAACGGCCTGCCGGTGCAGATGATCAACGGCGACGGCGACCCGGCGCCGTTCACGCTGCTCATCGCCCCCGCGATGTACCTGCTACGCCCCGGCATGGCCGAGCGCCTGGCGGCCTGGGTGCGCGGCGGCGGCATCCTGATCTCGACCTACCTCTGCGGCATGGTCGATGAGGACAATCTGGTGCTGGAGGGCGGCTGGCCGGGGCAGGGCCTTTCCGAGGTCTTCGGCGTCCGCTACCAGGAGATCGACTTCCTGCCCGACGCCGACCGGGTGCCGCTGGCGCCGGTACCCGCGAATAGCCTCGGCTGGGAGGTCACGGTTGACGCAACCGACGTCTGCTGCCTGCTGCGCTCGCTGGGGGCCGAAACCATCGCCAGCTATGGTGGCGAGTTCTACGCCGGGACGCCGGCCATCACCGCCCACCGTTACGGCGCCGGCACTGCCTACTTCATCGGGGCCCAGCTGCCGGCCGCAGAGCTGGTCGACCTCTACCGGCGCATCGCCGACCGCCATGGCCTGCGCCGTGCCATCCCCGGCCGCCTGCCGCTCGGCGTCACCGCCCAGGTGCGCAGCGATGGTGCCACCGAGCATGTCTTCCTGCTCAACTTCACCGGCATCGGGCAGACCATCGAGGTCGGTCCTGGCTGCACGAACGCCCTCGGCGGCCCGGGGCCAGCGGACGGACGGATGGTCCTGGCCGCGCATGGAGTCGCCGTCTTGCGGCGGACGACGCAGCCCTGATCGAGGCCGGCTAGAGCCAGCTGTGCCGACCGCTGCCGACCGTCACATGCCCACCATCGGGACGCTGGACCTGAGCCGTGCAGCCGGCCGGCAGCTCGACCTCCAGCTCGATGCGTGCGCCCTGACGGCGCCAGGAACAGCGCACCAGGCCGCGCACCGTCTCGACGGTGGCGGCGGCGTGGTCGAGGCCGGGCGCGTAGTACGGCGCGATGCCGACCATGGCGTAGCCCGGTTCGAGCGGCGTGATGCCGCCCAGGCGGCGGTAGAACCACGCCGCCAGGCTGCCCATCAGGAAGGGATGGTTGTAGGACTGGGTGCGGTCGCCGGTCCAGGTCTCAAGGCCGGTGGTGGCGTCGCAGCGCGTGACCCAGTAACCCCAGTTGTGCTCGGGGTCGCTGGCCAGGCCCAGCACCAGGTCATCGCGTCCAGCCTCAGACAGCACCGGCAGCAGCACCCAGGTGCCGAGGCAGCCGGTGGTGATGCGGCCATCGCGTGCGAGACGACCGACCAGTGCCGCGAGCACCGCCGGCCGCTCGGCCTGCGAGCACAGGTCGAAAGCGAGAACATGGGCCAGGGCGCTCTGGCTGCCGTTGTCCCAGGCGCCGTCGGGGCTGCGATGCTGCCGCAGGATGGCGGCGCGGTGCCGTATTGCAGCGCTGCGATAGGCGGCGGCCTCGCTCTGATGATCCAGTATTCCCGCGATCTCGGCCAGCAGATCGGTGGAGCGCAGCAGATAAGCGTTACCGAGGAAGGGCTTGCCCGCTCCCTCCAGGCAGACCCAGTCGCCCCACATCGTGCCTTCGGCGCAATGGCCCTCGGCGTCAGTGAATCGGCGGGTGAAATCCCACCACCGACGCATGGCCGGATAGTGGCGGGCGAGGAAGTCGCGATCGCCGTGCGCCTCCCACGCGTCCCAGGCCACCAGCACCAGACCGCTCTGCCACGGCAGATCCTGCAGACCGATGTGCTTGCCGAAGGGCACGACGATGGGCACGAAGCCGTCCGCGCCCTGGGCGTCGCCGATCTGGGTCAGCCACAGGTCGAGGAAGGCGGCGAGGTCGAACATCAGACATTCGGCCTGCGCCAGACACAGGGCATCGCCCAGCCAGCCGTTGCGTTCGCGGTGCGGACAGTCGGTGGGCACCGACAGCAGGTTGGTGCGCATCGACCAGTGCGCGAGGTGGTGCAGACGCTCGAGCAGCGGATGCGAGCAAGCGAAGGAACTGCCGGTGAGGACCGGCGAATGCACCGTCACGGCGTCGAGGTCGGCAGGTGGCGAGCGCAGGCCGCTGATCTCGGCATAGCGGAAGCCATGCGTCGCGAAGCGCGGGGCGAGCACCTGCGGCTGGTCGTCGGCGAGGATGAAGGTGTCGCTCTGCGCGTCGGGGTCCTTCTGCCCGTGGTTGCGCGTGCTGGTCCAATCGATGGTGCCGGCGATGGGAGGCAGCGCGACGATGTTGTCCTTCCACGCCACCGGGATCTCGGCGACCGGACGCGGATCAGGCAGCAGGTTCTCGGCATAGCGCACGGTGATGCGGTCGCCGGCCGCCCCACGCACGCGCAGACGCAGGAAACCGTGCGTGTTCTGGCCGATATCCACCACCAGCCGGCCGGGCAACGGCTCGTTGATCGAACGCGGTGCATGCACCGCCTGCACCGTCATCGGCTGGTGCTGGGCGCTCAGGGCGCGGGCCGGGGCGGCGATGACGGCTGGTGACCAGGCTGACTCGTCGAAGCCAGGTGCGGCCCAGCAGGCATAGTCTTGACGCGCATCGTGGATCTCGCCCTTGCCGCCCTGCTCGTCGCGGCCATCGCGCGGCCACAACTGGACGAAGGCGCCGCCGCCACCCTGACGCCACGGACCATCGAGTGCCAAGCGGCTGCTGCCATCTTCGTGGTACAGCACCAGCACGGCGCTGATCACGCTGGCGGCATGACGCAGGCCCAGAACATTGCCGCCCTGACGCAGCAGCGGCAGGACCTCGAAGCTACGCACCAGGGCGCGACCGCCTTCGGGAGCGATCTGTCCGGGGCTGACCACCTCGTCGCCGACGCGCTCGCCGTTGAGGAAAGCCTCGAAGGCGTTCATGCGCAGGCTCTGGTTGCCCGCCGCCGCCGCACCGACCGCGATGTGCAGGCGGGCCGAAACCACGCGCGCTGCGGTGAACGCGGTGCGCAAGTGCACCAGTTGCTGTCCCTCGCCCGGGCCGGCCAGCCACACGCCCGGCCAGGCGGTGGGATCGTCCCAGGCCGTGCCGAAAGCGGACCACGCGCTCCAGCCGCCGTCGTTGCCGTCGGCATCCTCGACGCGCACCCGCCAGGCGTAGCGGCCACCCGGCGGCAGGGCGCAACCGCACACGACCCGCTGCGCCGCGCCGGACAGCCGGCCGGAACTCCAGACCAGGGATCCCAAGACATCCTGCACCTCGACCGTGGCTGCAGCCTGCCGCCCCGTCCCGCGCAGGCGCCAGGACAGGACAGGCTGCAGGCGCGTGAGGCCGAGGGGTTCGACGACGGCATCGGTGGTCAGGGTATGGGCGGACAGCTGGGACATGACCCGGAGCCTCGGTTCGATCGGCAGGTTGGCTAGGACCAGGACTGGGCGAGCAGATCGGGGGCGCGCAGCCCCGGCCAGGCTGGCCGTTCACGGCGCTGACCAGCCACCCGGTCGAGGCTCCGCCCGGCCAGGGCGTCGAACCAGCCCCATACGGCGACGCCGCGCGGGTAGTAGTGCAGGTCGTTGCCGTGGAAGGTCTCGAAGAACAGTTGTGACTGCTCAGGCGGCCGCCGGCATCCTGCCGGGCAACGGCAGCATCGTCTTGGGTAGCCACGGCTTGCCGGCCAATGCCAGAGCGAG
>JAIFND010000138.1 GCA_020047915.1 bacterium
TCCTGCGCACCGACCACTGGGATACGCCGGGCGATGTCGCCGCCGCGCTTGGTGTATCCGTGGCGGGTCAGCCGCCCCTGGCCCTGGCGCTGCACGGACGCTGCAGCGCACCTGACACCGACGCCCACCTGCGTCACCATCTCGCTGATGCTGCAGCGGCGATCACCCAAGCCCTCCAGGAGACGCCATGAACATCCGCCATACGCAAGACTACGATCTGGTCGTCGCCGGCGGCGGCCTCGCCGGTGTGTGCGCGGCGGTCGCGGCCGCGCGCCACGGGCTGAAGACCTGCCTGGTCCACGAGCGGCCGGTGCTGGGCGGGGTCGCCTCCAGCGAGATGCGCGTGACCGTGCATGGCGCCGCCTGCCATCACGCCTACGGGCGCGAGACCGGCATCATCCACGAACTGCTCGAGGCCGAGCGCGCCGCCAATCACGAGACGATCAACGAGAACGGCTGGACCAACAGCGTATTCGACATGGCGCTGTACGATCTGGTGCAGCGCACGCCGGGCCTGACCCTGCACCTCAACTCGCCGGTCATCGAGGTGGTGATGGCCGAGGGGGCGCAGCCGGCGGCGGTGCTGCCGACCACCACGGCCGGCTACTACGAGCGCCCGGCCTGCGCCGGCAGCCGGCGCATCGCCGCGCTGATCGCGCGCACGCTGTCGGCCGAGGTCGAGTTGGAGCTGCGCGCGCCACTGTTCGTCGATTGCACCGGCGACGCCTTCGTCGCCGACCGTGCCGGTTGCGCCTGGCGCATGGGCAGCGAGGGCCGCGCTGAGACCGGCGAGCCGCATGCGCCCGAGCGCGCGTCCACCGACACGATGGGCAACTCGATCCACATCCGCGCCCGCGACCTCGGCCGGCCCTGCCCGTTCGCGGCGCCCAGCTGGGCCAAGCACTACGACGACCCCGACTTCTTCTACAAGCAGGGCCGTCCGCCGCACGATCCGCGCGGCGGCTACTGGTGGATCGAGATCGGCGTGCCGTGGCACACCATCCACGACAACGAGACGATCCGCCACGAGCTGACCCGCCACGCCCTGGGGGTGTGGGACTGGATGAAGAACCGTGATCCGAAGATGCGCGAGGTGTGCCGCAACTACGCCCTCGACTTCATCGGCCAGGTGCCGGGCAAGCGCGAGAGCCGGCGGGTGGTGGGCCACCACTGGCTGACCGAGGTCGAGCTGCAGGCGCGCACCGTGTTCCCCGACGAGGTCGCCTACGGCGGCTGGTTCATCGACCTGCACACCCCGGGTGGCCTGCTGGCGCCGACCAGCGAGCCGCACAGCGCGCAGGGCTATGCCGCCGACAGCGAGTATGCCGGGTCCAGCTTCGTCGGACCCTACGGCATCCCGCTGCGCAGCCTGATCGCGCGCGATGTCGACAACCTCTTCCTCGCCGGGCGCTGCATCTCGGTGACGCGCGCCGCCCTTGGTACGGTGCGCGTGATGGCGACCACGGCGCTGATGGGCCAGGCGGTTGGCACCGCCGCGGCCATGGCGCGCGGGGTGGCCCTGCCGGATCTGGCGCGCGATGCCGCCGCCGCCGGCCCGCTGGTGCGCGCCATCCAGCAGCGCCTGCTGCGCGACGGCTGCTTCCTGCCCAACCAGCGCAACGCCGACGCTGCGGATGTGGCGCGCCAGGCGGTGGTCAGCGCCAGCAGCGAGGCGCTGCTGCACGGTGTCAGCCCCGACGAGGAGCACGACGAGGGCGGGCTGCACCGTTGGAACCGGCCCGACCAGCCGTGCGAGGTCGAGCCCGGCCAGCTGATCGCGGTGCGCGGTGGACGGATCGATCGCGTGGCGCTGTGCCTGGACGTCGCCGGCAGCGCGCCGGTGCAGGTGCCAGTGCGGCTGGTACGCCTCGATGGCATCTTCGACTACCGCCGCGATGGCGCGGGCGAACTGGCCAGCACCACGCTGACGGTCGAGCCGGGCCAGGGACGCTGGGCGTGGTGGGAGGTGGCGCTGACGGGCGTGCCGGACGGCTACCTCTGCCTGCAGACCGGACGCGTCGCCGGGGCGATCTGGCGTTCGGCGCGCTATCGGCTGCCCGGCCATCCCTCGCGCCGCCGCGTCTCGCCGACCCGGCTGCGTTCCGGGCACCAGACCCTGGCCTTCCGCGTCGCGCCGGCGCAGCCGGTGTGGCCGGCAGCCAGCGTACTCAGCGGCCGCACCCGGCCCGGCGCCGGGCCCGAGGCGTGGCGTTCGGCCTCGGGCGAAGGTCTGCCGCAGTGGCTGCAACTGGAGTGGCCGGAGGCCCGGCGTATCGCGCGCCTCGAACTGACCTTCCCCGGCCAGCTGCTGCACGAGGTGCACAGCGAGGGGCCCTTCCACCGCGCCGCGCAGGTGGCGAAGGACTTCACGATCGAGGTCGATGCCGGCGACGGCGTGTGGCGCGAGGTGCAGCGCGTGGCCGGCAACTGGCATCGCCGCCGTGATCTCGTCCTGGTCCAGCCGGTCGAGGCCCGCCGCCTGCGCATGGTGATCAGCGCGACCAACGGCGACGGCTCGGCGGCGGTTGCCGAGATCCGCGCCTACGGCTGAGCTCCTCTCAGGGAGCGCCGAGCCGCAGCCGGGCCACGGTGGTGGTCCCGGGCTGCACCTCGACGGTCACCGGCGCGGCGTCAGCCACGCCGACGGTGTAGCGCCCCGGCGCCAGGCCGTCGATCTCGCCGCTGCCGTCCGCCTCCAGCGGGGCGACCACCAGCTGCGGGCGTTGGGCCTTCTCCCAGGCCAGGCGCGGGCGCACCACCACCTCGCCGGCGGCGTCGCGTACCTCGGGCTCGCAGCCGAGCGGGCTGTGCGTGGCGTCACCCTGCACCTGCAGGACGATACGGCCCCCGGCGACCAGGGTGAAGTCGACGGTGGCTGCCGTCTTCAACGTCAGGCGGCGATGTGCCACGGCGCAGCCGGTGGCCACCGCCCAGACATCCCATTCCCCGGGATGCAGCAGATCGTCCTCGGTGAAGGCGTAGGCGCCATTCTCGTCGGCGGTGACGTCCTGGCGCACGAAGCCGTCGGGCGAACGCGCCACGAGATGGACGATGGCACCGGCCGGCGCGCCGACCGTGCCGCGCAGCGCCACGCGCTCGGCGAAGCGCAGTTCGAGGGGCGGCATGCCGGGGCGCACCGCGACTTCGGGCAGCTCGAAGCGGCCGAGCGTCTGGTGGAACACCAGTACGTCGCAGACCGCCGGGGCGGCCAGCCAGCGCACCGTGGCGGAGCCGTCCTCGCCGGTCGTGCCGGTGGCCGACGACACCCAGCGGCGCATCAACTGGCCCTCGCGGGGTATGGCGGTCACCTGCGCCTCGCCCACCGGCACGCCCTGCGGGTCGAGCACGCGCACCGGCAGGGTCAGCCCGCGCGGCGCCAGGGCCAGTTCGCGGGGGTCGTCATCCACCGTGAGGTCGTAGCCCCAGTTGCCATTCGGCTGCCAGCCGCTGCCGCCCATCACGCTCAGGTGCAGCAGGTAGCGGCCCGGCGCGACTGCGGGCAGGGCGAAGGTGCCATCCTCGCCGAGCGTGGCGTTGGGACCGCCGCGCATCCCGGCGACGGTGGTCGCGGTGACCGGCCGATCGGGGTCGGCGACCAGGGTTACGCGCGCACTGCCAGTAATGCCCTCGGGAAGGGCGATGCTGCCGCGCAGCTGGCGGCGATCGCCGGCGGTGGGCGCGGCGCCCAGTTCGACGACGCTGTCGGTGCCGATGCTGACCGTGCAGTTGGCACTGGCCTGCGTGCCGCCGCCGTCGGGGCCCATGCGATAGCCCACCACCGCGTAGGAGCCGACCGGCACCTGGGGGAAGCGGAAGCCTCCCTCGGCGTCGGCCTCGGCCCACAGGTGCACGCGTCCGAGCGGGTTGGCGAGCATGATGTTGGCCCGCTCCTTGTTGGCGGGCGGATCGCGCAGGCGGCCGCTGATCGAACCGAGGGCGGGCAGGACCAGCTCGAGCACGGGCGGGTCGCCCACGGCGGGCACCAGGACATCCTGTTGCAGGAGTTGACCGCGTCCGCTGGCGGCGGTGACGGTGAGGACCAGCGGACCAGGGGTGAGGCCGGCAATGACGAAGGCGCCCTGGTCGTCGGGCTGGGCGCTGGCATCCGCATCCCCGCCCCGGCGCCGCCCGGCTTGGCGGGCCACGGCGACGCCCAGCTGCGGCACCGGCCTGCCGTCGTGGCCAAGCAGCCGGCCGCGCAGGGTGCGGCCGGCATCGAGGCGCAGCTCCACCGCCGGGATCGCGCCCTCGCTGGGCACCGTCCCCGAGCGCGCGAGCGCAGAGAAGCCCTCGGGCCTGGCCGCCAGGCGCCAGGCCTGGCCCCGGTGCAGCGCGGCCGTGGCCCGGCCGTCGGCCCCGGTGGTCAGCGTCTGGTTGCTGGCGTTCTCGGGATCAAGAGTCAGCGCGAGGCCGGTGGCCGGCGTGCCGTCCGGACGCAGCACCACGATCTCCAGCGTGGCCTTGCCCCGGGCCTGCAGTTTCACCCCGCTGGCCCCGGCCGCCACCGCGGCGAGCTGGGCGAGGGTCTCGCCATCGGCATGCGCGCTGAGCCGCCAGGTCCCCGGAGCCAGGCCGGCGAGTCGGAAGGTGCCGTCCGCGGCCGAGCGGCCCGAGCGGTGGTTGCTGTCGCGGCCGCGCGTCATCCAGGCGCTGACATAGGCCTCGGCCACCGGCTTGCCGTCGGCGTCGAGCACGCTGCCGGTGATGGCCAGGCCGCGTTCGAGGGGGACCGCCAGCTCGGGTTCGCCCAGCGGCAGTTCGAGCTTGGCGCTGTGCGGACGCCACTCGTCGTGCTCGACGGTCAGCTTCATCGCGCCGTCCGCCACACCGTCGAGGACGGCGACGCCATCGTCGCCGCTCTCGGCGCGCCAGTCCTCGTCGCCTGGCCCGTCGAGCCGTGCGGTCGCTTTGGGCAGCGGCTTGCCGTCGGCGGTGATGCGGACGCGCAGGGTGGCGCCGCGCGCCAGCGCATAGGTGCCCTCGCTTTCGCCGCCGGGCCCGATGGCGATGCGGTGGCTCTGCGGCACGCAGCCGGGCGCCTTGAGGCTCAGCCGCAGGGTGCCGGCCTCCAGCGTGGGCAGGCGGAAGCTGCCGTCGGCGGCGACCTCGGCCTCATGGTGGTTGCTGCTGCTGAAGCCATCCTCGCCGTTGCGCGCGATCTCGACCCAGCCCGACACCTCGATCTTGGTGCGGTCCACGCCCTCAGGCAGGGTCAGGGTGCCGGCGTAGGCATAGACGCGCGGCAGCACCGCCTCGACGGTGCCTTCCTGCCCGGCGGTGATGGTCACCGGCACGCGCGCGGTGCCGGTGCCGTCGCCGGCGACCTGCAACTGATAGCCGCCCGGCGCCAGGTCGGGCAGCCGTAGAGCGCCCTCGGCCAGCGGATGTTCCGTGCGGTCGTAGCCGCCGCGCCCGCTGCGCTCCAGCTCGACGCGCACCTTCGTGGGCAGGGCGGCGGCGGGGTCGGCCTGGCGTACCGTGACGCGCAGGCTGCCGGTACGGTGCAGGATCAGATCGACGGTGGCGGTGCCGCCGAGCGTCAGCTTGGCCTCGACCGGCGCGTTGTCGGGCAGGGCCAGGCCGGCGGCGTGCGCGCGGACGTGGAACTCTCCGGCGCCGAGTCCGCCGATCCGCCAGGTGCCGTCGGCGGCGCTGGTGGTGCTGTGCTCGTCGTCGCCGACCGTGGCGCCGGCGACCGGATTGCCGGCCTCGTCCCGCACCGTACCGGCCAGCGCGGCGGCCGGCTTGGCGACCAGCGCGAGGCTGGCCACGCCGCCGCCCACGGTGATCTCGCTGCGCGTCGGGGCCCACGCCGGATCGTCCAGCGACACGGCCCAGATGCCCCGGGTCAGACCAGAGAGGACGAAGCCGCCCTTACCGTCGGCGTCCAGGCGCTGGCTGATCGACCAGTGGTCGCAGGTGTTGTCGTGCTTGCGCCATAGCCGCAGGCGCACCCCGGGCAGGGGTTTGCCGTCCGCGCCGCTGACCGAGCCGGCCAGGCCGCCGTCGGCCTCGGGCAGGGTGATGGTACCCAGATCACTGCCCGGCTTCACGTGCGACCGCCCCCACAGCACCAGCCCGTCGCGCCCCAGGGTCACGGCGTACTGGTCTTCGCCGGAGGCGGCGATGGCGAAGGCCCCGTCGGCGCCGATCTCTCCGCTGACCAGGTGGCCGGCCGGCAGCGCGGGATCCTCGGCGCCATGCTTGGCGACCGCGACGCCGAGCCCGGCAGGTCGGGGCCCGCTCAGCAGGCCGCGTAGCGGTGCGGCGGCTTCGCTCGCCGTCAGGGCGAGGAGGCAGGAGAGCAGCAGCAGGACGCGCGGCATCATACCCGCGAACCTAGCCGGCGGCCCTGCGATCGGAAGGCCCGCAGGTGTCCGATCCGCAGGACAGTCCGGGGGGCAGCCGTCCGTGGCCTATTCGGTGCCGCCATTGACGTGGCGCGCGGCGACGCCGTATGCGGACATTACCTGTGATCCGCACCCGCGCGGACCGCTAGCTTCCCTTGCAGCCATGCGCCGACCCGCCGTCCTTTCCGTCCTCGTCCTGCTCATGGTGGCGGGTTGGCAGGCATGGCTGTTCCAGCCGCCGCGCCGGGCACTGGAGCCGTGCTGCAGGCCGGTGGGCTGAACCGCCATGCTGCGCCGCGTCGGCATCCTGCCCGCCCTGATCGGGCTGACCCTGACCGCGATCTGCCTGCCCTCGCTGGTGCTGGCGGTGTGGTTGACGCAGCGCGCCAGCAGCGAGGTGCTGGCGCGCGCCCAGGACGCCGCCTCCAGCCAGGCCGCCGCCTCGGCCAGCGCCGCCGAGGGGCAGCTGGCCGGCCCGGTCCAGCACCTGCTGTGGCTGGCGCTGACCCCCGAGGTGCAGTCGATGCTGGTGCCCGGCGGCCAGCGCGCCGCCGCCGCCGAGGCCGCCCTGGACGCCTTCCTGCAGCGCCAGGTCGCCAGCCTGCAGCTGGTCGCGGTCTATGACGCGGCCGGCCGTCTGGTCGCGGCGGCCGACCGCACCAAGCACCCCCTGGCGCAGGATGCGCATGACGCCCCGTGGTTCGTCGGCGCGGTCAGCGAGATCGCCATACCGGGCGGGCTCGCCCCGGTGCACATCGCCGTCGCCGGGCAGGAGACCCGGCGCCTGCGCTACGCCTGCGCCCTGCTGCGTCCCGACAACGCCATCGGCGGGGTCGCGCTGGTCGAGGCCGATCTGCCCGAACTGGTGGCGGGGATCTGCGGCCCAGGCCGCCTGCTGCTCGATGGCCAGGGCGGGCTGCTTGCCGGCCGCCCGCTCGACGGGGCGGTGGTCGGCGGCAGCGCCCCGGTGCGCATCCGCGGTCAGCCTGCGGTGCATTGGCGGCTGCAGGTAGAGATGCCCGAGGACGAAGCCCTCGCCGGGCTGCGCCGCACCCAGACCGCGCTCGCCGCCGCCACCCTGGTGGCGATGCTGTGCGCGGCCGGCGTGGCGTTGTGGGCGGTGCGGGTGGTCGCCCGGCCGCTCAGCGAACTGGCCGAGAACGTGCGCGTGTTGCGCCGCGACGGCCTCGACCGGCCGCTGCCCGAGGTGCATGGGCCGCGCGAGACCATCGCCATCGCCGGCGCGGTCGAGGAGCTGCGCCGCGAGGTGCTGCAGCGCAACCGTGACCTGGCCGAGAAGACCGAGCACCTGCGCGTCGTCGCCGAGTTCGCCGCCGACTGGGAGCTGTGGCTGGCGCCGGACGGCCGCTGTCTGCACTGCTCGCCGTCGTGCCTGGGCATCGCCGGCCGGCCGGCCGGCGACTTCCTGCGCGATCCCGGGCTGCTGTGGTCGCTGGTCGATCCGCGCGACCTGCCCGAACTGCGCGCCGCGCAGGCCGCCGCCACGCTCGACGTCCCGCAGGTCGCGCAGTGGCGTCTGCGCGGCAGCGAGGTGCGCTGGATCGAGCACGTCGTCCGCCGGGTGCGCGGCAACGACGGCGAGGACCGTGGCTGGCGCGCCACCCTGCGCGACATCACCGCGCGGCGCGATCTCGAGCAGCGCCTGCGCCATGCCCAGCGCGTGCAGGAGATCGGCCGCCTGGCAGGCGGCGTCGCGCATGACGTCAACAACCTGCTGGCGGTGATCAGCGGCCAGGCCGAGATGCTCAAGCGCAATCCCGAGCAGATCGACCGTCTCGACCGCATCCTCACCGCGGTCGGACGCGGCGGCGGGCTGACCCGCCAACTGCTTGTGCTCAGCCGGCGCCAGGCCAGCGATCCGACCCCGACCGACCTCGCCAAGGTGCTGCGCGAGACGGCCGACCTGCTGACGCGGACCATGGGCGAGAATCTCGCTTTCGATCTCGCCCTGGGCGAGAAACCGGTGTGGGCGGAGTGCGATCGCACCGAGTTCGGCCAGGTGGTGATGAACCTGGCGATCAATGCACGCGACGCCATGCCGGGCGGGGGCAGGATCCGCCTGGGCGCATCGCGGGTGGACGGCCCTTCTGGCCCGTACTGGTGCGAGATCGAGGTCAGCGATCAGGGCACGGGCATGGATGAGGCGACGATTGAACGCATCTTCGAGCCCTATTTCACCACCAAGGGCGTCGGCAAGGGCACCGGTCTGGGACTCGCCATCGCCCAGGCCATCGTCGAGGGCTCGGGCGGCACGTTGGCAGTGCGCAGCGCGTTGGGCAGGGGTACGACCTTCACCATCCGGTTGCCCGGTTGCGAACCCGCAGTGGTCACCCCGACCGAGTATGGCCTGCGCGCGCTGCGCGACCTGCGTGGTCTGCGCGTGCTGCTGGCCGATGACAGCCGGCCGCTGTGCGAGCTGCTCGCCGAGACGCTGGAGGCGACCGGGGCGGTGGTCAGCACGGCGCGCGACGGCCAGGAGGCGGTCGAGGTGGCCCGGCACATGCCAGGACTCGACCTGCTGATCATCGACGTTTCCATGCCGCGCCTGGGCGGACCCGAGGCGGCGGCGTTGATCCGCGCCCAGCGCGGGATGGTACCGGTGCTGTTCATCACCGGCTACAGCGGCGACCGCCAGACCGCAGTGGCCGCGACGCCGCAGGCGGCCGTCCTGCTCAAGCCATTCCAGGGCAAGGATCTGCTGCGCGCCGCGCAAGCCCTGCTGGCGGGTACCGGGCCGGCCTGATCACTGACGCGGCAGTTCGAGGATGAGCTGCCGTCCAGCGGCGGCGTGCTGCGCCGCGGCGTCCTGCCAGATCTCGGCCAGCGTGTCCCAGCCCGGCCCGCATGGTCCCTGCACCGTCAGTCGCCAGCCTTTGGCCGGCCACCACGCGTCGAGGTCGCGCAGGCATTCCTCCAGCGCGTCCCAGGTACCGCCGTAGTAGGCGGGAAAACGCAGCGCTTCCGCCACCGCCACCCGCGGATCGCGTGCGCCGTCGCAGACGACGGTGGCCAACTCTCTCCGCGCCTCCGCGCCTCCGCGTGAGCTCCCGCGGGTCACGGTACGATCAGCCGCACGAAGCTGCGGTAGTGGTCGGCGGTGTACCAGATGTCGCCATCCTTGCCGACCACCAGGCGGCGGGCGCCGCGATCATCGCTGCCCGGCGTCTCGACGGTGTATTCATGGTACCAGCCGCGTTCGCGTTGCGGCAGGCGCTTCTCACGGTTGCTGAACGACACACCGTCCTGCTTGTACGGATAGGGCGGCCCCTTGGCGATGCGGCGCAGGGTGTCCCAGATGCCGACCACCTGCTCGCGGTCGCTGATCGCGCCGCCTTCGACGGTCGCGTACTGCGCCGGTGGCTGGGCGCTGGGCGCTGGCTGCTGGCTGGTCGGCGCCGGGCGCTGGCCGCCTGCCGTCTGGGGCTGGGCGGCTGGACTGCACTGCCCGATCCCGCCCGCGAGCGCGGCGATGAGCAGGGCGATGGCCCCGACGATGCCGACCCGGCGCGGATAGCGCCGGCGCGGCCGGGGGTTGGGAGAACGCGGAAAGGGGAAGGGGAAGCGGGCCATGGTCATGCCTGCGCGGGCTTGGCTGCGGGCGGGACGACGACCACCGGCTGGTCGGCGATGTAGCACGCGCTGTTGGGATGGCCGCCACCGCCGAAGCGTTCGGCGATGGCGGCGCAATCGACCACCGACGAGCGCAGCGAGTGGACCCAGCGCCCGTCCTTCTTGGGATAGAAGATCACCGCCAGATCGTAGCCCAGGCCGCCGGCCTCGACCGGCAGGGTGGCGTGCTCGGCGGTCTCGTTCTGGTCGCGGTTGATCGGCACCGCCAGCATGCGTTTGCCGGCCAAGCCATAGGGGTTGGCGACCGCGACGCCCGCCTGCACCGCCTCGCGCACGCGCAGGCCCTGCTTGGCGAGATCGTCGCGGCCAAGCTCGGCCATCGCGGTGGGCGAGGCGTCGAGGATGTGGGCGAAGTCGTTGCCGCCGAAGGTGCGCGCCAGTCCTGCCGCCACCGCGCGGCTGTCAGGGAGCAGCCAGCGCCACAGGTCCTTGTCCTCGATGTAGGGCAGGATCGGCGGCATCGGCTTGCCGGGAAACAACACGCGCCACGCCAGCACCGCGCCGCAGGTCGAGGTGTCGAGGTGGCCCCAGCCGAGGCGCGCGTGCATCGGTGCGGCGGTGGCGTGGTGGTCGATCCAGGTGACGGTGGGCGACTGCGCGCGCAGGGCGCGCATCGCCTCGATCGGCAGGGCGAAATCGACGACATAGACATCACGGCCCTCGACCACCGGGGCGGGTTCGCCGTACTGCATCGGCAGCAGTTCGGCGTCCGGGGCGCGGCGCAGCACCACCGCGGCGGCAGCCTTGCCGTCGAGGCAGTTCTTGTGGTAGATGCACAGCGGCTTGGGCACGGCGGGACGATGCAGCGGATCGCGCGACGCTCAAGGCGCGTGGCGCGCCAGTTCGGACGCCAGGCCGTCGTGCGGCGGGGCGGGGACGACGACGGCGGCGACGCGCTGCGCCTCGGGGTGGCCGCCGGCGATGGCGATCCCGTGGCCGCACAGCGCCAGCAGCGGCGCGTCGGTGCGGTCATCGCCGGCGGCGATGGCGGCGCGCGGGTCGCGGCCGGTATGGGCGAACCAGGCGCGCGCGCCGGCCGCCTTGTCGATGCCGTGCGCGGTCAGGAAGACGAAGCGCTCTTCATCGGCGCAGAACACCGTCGCCTGCGCGCCGACCGCCGCAGCCACGGCGGCGTGCACCGCGCCGATCGAGAAAGCGGCCTCGCCAGGCATCCACATGCCGACCTTGATCGCCGGGGTGGCGCGGCCCTCGGCGAAGGGGCGCACTTGCGCGGCGGTGAAGCCCCACAGCGCCAGCAGGCGGTCTTCGAGCACGGCGCTGAAGGCTGGCGCGAGGTGGGCGTGGTGGATGGCGATGACCACGCGCGGATCAGCCGCCTGCGCGGCGGCCACCGCCGCCGCCACGATCGCCGCCGGCATCTCGCTGGCGTGCGCCTGCCGCCCGTTGGCGAAGACCAGGGCGCCATTCTGGAACACGCCGTCGTCGGCCATCCAGCCCAGCTCGCCCAGGCGGATGCGCGCCGCCGGCCGGGTGCGTGCGGTGGCGCAGCCGACCGTCCAGCCCGCCGCCCGCATGCGAGCAAGCGTGGCGATCAAGGCCGGGCTGATCGCCCCATCACGCGCCACGATGGTCCCATCGATATCCAGCAGCACCGTGCGTCCCAAGCCTCCAGCCTCCAGCCTCCAGCTTCCAGCCTGCCCCCTCACGCCAGGCCGCAGGCGCGGCGCGCGCGATCGACGGTGGCGCGCACGAGCACCCGGGCGCGCTGGGCGCCCTGCGCCAGGATGCGGTCGATCTCGGCCGGATCGGCCATCAGCTGGGCGCGCCGCGTCCGCGCGGCCGCGAAGCGTTCGAGCAGCATTTCGAACAGCGCCTGCTTGGCGTGGCCATAGCCGAAGCCGCCGGCGGGCGGCTCGCGGTACTTGCGCTCCAGCTCGATCGTGCGCGGGTCGGCCTTGCCGGCGACGGCGCGGAAGATGCGGAAGGTGGCGTCGCTGTCGGGATCCTTCGGCTGATCGACCGGGGTCGAGTCGCTGACGATCGACATGATGCGCTTGCGCAGGGGCTTCTCATCCTGGAACGGGTCGATGGTGTTGCCGTAGCTCTTCGACATCTTCTGGCCGTCGATGCCGGGCAGCACGTCGCTTTCCGGGTGCAGGCGCCAGGCCGGCAGCTTGAACACCTCGCCGTACAGCGCGTTGAACTTGCCCGCCAGGTCGCGCGCGATCTCGATGTGCTGGATCTGGTCCTTGCCGACCGGGACGATGTCGGAATCGGGGCCGAGGATGTCGGCGGCCTGCAGGATCGGATAGGTGTAGAGGCCGAGGTTGGCCTCGAAGCCCTTGGCGGTCTTGTCCTTGAACGACACGCCCTTGTCGGCCAGCGACATCGGGCAGACGCACGACAGCAGCCAGGCCAGCTCGGTGACCTCGGGCACATCCTGCTGCGCATACAGGCAGGTGCGCGCCGGATCGATGCCCAGGGCGACCAGATCGACGGCGATCTGGCGTACCGCATGGCGCAGTTCCTCCGGCTTCTTCACCGTGGTCAGCGCGTGGTAGCTGGCGACGAAGATGAAACTCTCCTGCGTCTCCTGCAGTTCGACCCATTGGCGCACGGCGCCCGCCCAGTTGCCGAGGTGGAGCTGGCCGGAGGGCTGGATGCCGGAAAGGATGCGGGGCATGGGCGCGGAGGATGGCGCCTTGCCCTGGGAGTCCACCCGCGAGGTGGCGGCCATGGCGTGGAAGCTCCTGCCTGGTAGGCCTCGGTTAGGCCTTCCAGGTTCGTCCAGAAAGGCTGTTCAATCTGTGCCGCAGCCGACAAAGAGGTGAAGACCTATGGATGCGCCAGACCAGTCGGAATTTCTTACGCTGTTCCTCCCTATCCGGCATGACCTGCTGGCCTTCCTGCACAGCGTCAACCGGGATGACCAGGCGTGCGAGGACTGCTTCCAGGAGATCAGCCTCGTCCTGTGGCGGGAATTTCACCGTTTCGATCGCCAAGGCAGCTTTGGCGCCTGGGCCAGGGGCATCGCCGTGAATGTCGTCAGGCAATCCTGGCGTCGCTCGGCGCGCGGCCCGGTCCTGTGCGAGCCGGCCACCCTGCAGGCCCTGGCGGAGGCCTGGCAGCGGACCGAAGCCGAGGCCGACGATCTGGACGAGCGCCTGGCGCGCTGCACCGAGGGCATCGACGAGTCGCAGCGGCAACTGCTGCGCCTGCGCTATCACGAAGGCCTGTCGCTGGACGGGATCGCTGCCCGCCTGGGACGCAGCATGGCCAGCATCAACATGACCCTGTCACGCCTGCGGCGCGCGCTGCAGGTGTGCCTGGACAGGAAGGCCTCCG
>JAIFND010000119.1 GCA_020047915.1 bacterium
TCCGCCTGTTCGGCGAAAATCTGTCCGGCGAAGACCACCGGCTGCGCGCGCGCATCGGCTACCTGCCCGAGCAGCCCTACTTCTACGACAACCTCGCGGTCGGCGAGTACCTCGCCTGGCTGGCCCGCCTCTCGGGCATGGCGCCGGCGCGCATCCCCGCTGCGGTCGAGCGCGTGTGCCAGCTGCTCGACCTCGGCGAGCTGCGTGGCCGTCACCTGCGCTCGTTCTCCAAGGGCATGCGTCAGCGCTTCGGCCTGGCCCAGGCGATCGTCCACGAGCCCGAGCTGCTGATCCTCGACGAGCCCTTCTCCGGCCTCGACCCGCTGTGGCGGGCGCGCTTCAAGCAGGTGATGGCGCTCGAACGCCAGCGTGGGGCGACGCTGTTCTTCAGCAGCCACATCCTCGGCGACGTCGAGGAGCTGTGCGATCGCTACGGCGTCATCGATCACGGCCGTGTGCTGGAGGAGGGCCGCCTGGCTGACCTGCTGGGCCAGGCTCCGCTCGAACTCACCGGCACCGGCGAGGCGCCGCCCGGCGCACAGGCCGGCCCGGACGGCACCTGGACGCTGCGTTTCGCCGATGGCGAGCGGGCGGCGGTGCTCGCGGCCGTGCCGTCGGAGCGCATCCTGCGGCTGGAACGCCAGCGCATCGCCCTGGAGGACTGGTTCGTCGCGCGGATCCGCTCGACGCATGGCGCCGGCGCCAAGCTGGCCGGAGGTGCCGCGTGATCCTGGTCGTCGCCGGAGCCACCTTCCGTGAGGCGGTGCGCTCGCGCGCCTTCCTCGGCCTGCTCGCCATCTTCGCCCTTGCCGCCCTGGCCACCCGCGTGGTCGGTTGGATCAGCGCCACCGATGGCAATCTCGTCTCGCTCGATCTGATCATGTCGCTGCAGTCGATCATCGGCGTGCTGGTCGCGGTCGCCACCGGCACCGTCCTGGTGCAGAACGAGATCCAGCAGAAGACGCTCTACACCGTGCTGTGCCGCCCGCTGCCGCGCTGGCGCTTCGTGGTCGGCAAGTTCGCCGGTTTGTCCGGGGCCCTGGTCCTTGGTCAGCTCGCCATGGCGGTGATCGGCCTGGGCTGGATGTGGATCACCGGGGCTCCGCTCAATCTCTGGCTGGCGCTGGCCGTCGCCATGACCTGCCTGGAAGTCCTGGTGATGGCGGCGGTCGGCCTGTGCCTGTCGATGCTTGCCGGCCCGCTGCTGTCGGCCGTGCTGTGCCTGGCGGTCTATGCCCTGGGCCACGCGGTGGCGACGCTGCCCGAACTGATCGACCACCTCGAGGGCTGGCAGCGTACGATGGCTGCGGCCGGGGCGGCGATCGTGCCCAACCTCGGCTACTTCACCTTCCGTGGCCAGGCGATCCACGGCCATGCGATGACCGCCAGCGACGTCCTGCAGAGCCTCGGCTACGCAGCGCTGTGGATCGCCCTGCTCGTCACCATCGCCATCGCCGTGTTCCGGCGCAAGCAGCTCTGACATGCGTCGCGGAATCGCCTTGTGGCCGCTGATCGGGATCCTGGCGTGCGGGGCGCTGGCGTGGAACGGCTCGCGCTTCCTCGAGACGAAGCCGAAGCCGCGGAGCAAGGACCTTTCCTTCCTGCCCGCCCCGGTGGTGGCGAAGGCGATGGCCTGCGGCCAGCCGACGGCCTTGGCCAAGCTACGCTGGATCGACTCGTTCGCCTACTTCAATCACCAGATCGACCGGCGCGATGACGCGGTGGCCGGTCCCGATCAGCGTGGTGGATTCGAGCGGCTGTACGACACCCTGATCGCGCTCGATCCCAACTTCCTGCCCTTCTACGAGCATGCCGTGCTGAACATGAGCGGCGTGCTCAAGCAGCACCGCGCCGGCCTGTCGGTGCTGATGCGCGGACTGCTCGCCAGGCCGCACGAGACCAGCCTGTGGCGCCTCGCGTCTGCCGAGCTGGCGATCAGCTTCGATCTCGCCAAGCGCGATCCGGCCCAGCTCGACATGTGGCTGCGCGCGTGGATGGAGGCCGAGAGTTCCGACGATGCCCGCCAGTCGGTGCTCGACTGGCGTCGTGGCCTGGCCTTCGCCAACGTCGATGGGTTGCAGACCCTGCCCTATTGGCTGGAGCAGCTGCGCTCGACCAAGCCCGGCTCCCCGCTTGCCATCTTCGTCGAGGGCACCATCCGTGAACTGCTCGCCGAACACGGCAGCCGCGAACTGAACAAGCTCCTGTACTCGTCCATACTGCCGCTGGTGACCAGCGTCCAACTTGATCCGGCCGTGCTGGCGCAGCGCTGGCCGCGCGGGGCGCCGGCCTGGGCCCCTGTCGTGTGGAGTGGTCCAGGAGGTCCGCCCCCGGTGCTGCGGCCCGACCCCTTCGGCTACGCCTGGCAACGGGTGGGCGGGCAGGTGATCAGTCCGGGCCGCGAGCAGCGCCGCTTTTTGGTCATCTCGCAGGGCCAGCGCTTGGCGCTGGAGGCCGAAGCCGCCAAGCGCGGTCGTCCCCCGCTTGATAGTGACGAAGCTGCCGCCTGGGGCATTCCCCTGCCGCAGCCTGGCCACGGTGGCACCTGGTCCTTTGCCGGAAATCTTCCCGAGGTGGACTGGCCGGAACCCGAGCAGCAGCCCTGGCCATTGCGCTGAGGTAGCGTGCTGTCCGGTCATGTTAACGCTTCCGTCGCATCCCGAACCTGTGTAGAGTGACGTCAGGGGTCATCATGCCGACCAATGCCATTACGAATGCGACCTACGGCTATGCCGCCCCGGTCCCCGCTAAGCCCACGGACCAGCTGGCCAAGCCCGAGGCGTTGGAATCGCGCCCAGCCAAGCCGGTTGACCAGGCGTTGATTTCACCCCAGGCCAAGGCTTTGGCCGAAGCTGAACGGGCAGGCGCTGCTGCTTCACCCAACCAGGGTGTAGGCCAGCCCCCTGCGGCCTCCACCCGCGCTGTCGCCGATCGCGAGCAGGCCCGTAGCGATGAACGTCGTGCCCCTGAACGCCAGGCCGCCGGCGTGCAGAACGGGATGCGTCAGGCCCAGGCGAAGATCGACACGGTGGTGTGACCGCTGTGTCTCGACGGGCTTTTGATCTGGTCGAGACATCAATCCATTGCCCCGGGCGCGCCAGCGGCGCGCGCTCCCAGGGGGTGGGTCCGGGCTGAATCGAACCGGAGCGAGGCTTCGGCCGCAGGCCGATGCGAGGCCACCTGCGTGGCCTCGCACCGAGCGACCGGCGAGACTCTGTCGAGCCGTGGGGCCATCGTCTTCCCCACATCTCCACCAAACAGGAAAACCCGGCGCTTCGGCCGGGTTTTCCTGTTTGGTGGAGACATGGGGAATCGAACCCCAGACCTGTTCATTGCGAACGAACCGCTCTACCAGCTGAGCTATGTCCCCGTCGCTAGCGCGGGCGGCTTTCTACAAGCCCCCGCGCCCAAGACAAGAGGTCAGGCTGGCCGCTTGTCCATCGGCACGAAGTCGGTGACCGTCGAGCCGGTGTAAACCTGGCGCGGACGGACGATGCGGCCGGCATCCTGGTCGTGCTGCTCCTTCCACTGGGCGATCCAGCCGGGGAGCCGGCCGATCACGAACATCACGGTGAACATCTCGGTCGGGATGCCGATCGCGCGGAAGATCAGGCCGGAGTAGAAGTCCACGTTGGGGTAGAGCTTGCGCTCGACGAAGTAGGGGTCCTTCAGCGCCAGTTCTTCCAGCTTGCGAGCGATGTCGAGCAGCGGGTCCTTGCGCTTCAGCTTGGCGAACACGCGTTCGCAGGCCTGCTGCAGCAGCTTGGCGCGCGGGTCGTAGTTCTTGTACACGCGGTGGCCGAAGCCCATCAGGCGCACCCCGCTGGTCTTGTCCTTGGCCTTGGCCAGGTAGGACTCGGGGGTGGTGCCGCCCTTGTAAATCTGATCGAGCATCTCCATCACTTCGACGTTGGCACCTCCGTGCAGAGGACCCCACAGGGCGCTGACGCCCGCCGCGCATGAGGCGAACAGATTAGCCTTGGCCGAACCGACGACACGGACGGTGGTGGTCGAGCAGTTCTGCTCGTGATCGGCATGCAGGATGAAGATCAGGTTCAGCGCATCTTCGATGTCCGGGTCGACCAGGTACTGGTCATAGGGCATCGAGAACATCATATGCAGGAAATTGGCGCAGTAGCGCAGGCGCGGGTCGGGGTAGATGAACGGCTTGCCCTGGCTGCGGCGGTAGGCGTAGGCGGCGATGGTGCGCACCTTGGAGATCAAACGGGCGGCAAGCTCCTCGAACTGCGCCTCGTCGTCGATGACCAGGAACTGGTGATGGAAGCAGGCCAGGGTCGAGATCATCGCCGACACCACCGCCATCGGCGGGGCATTGACCGGGAAGCCTTCGAAGTGATGACGCATCGCCTCGTGCAGCGGGGCGTTGGTGGTCAAGCGGTTGGAGAAACCGGCCAACTCCTCCGCCTTGGGCAGGCGGCCGAAGATCAGCAGCCAGGCGGCTTCGACGAAGTTCGGATGGTTGGCGAACTGCTCGATGGGGATGCCGCGATAGCGCAGGATGCCCTTATCGCCGTCGATATAGGTGATCGACGACTTGCACATGCCCGTGTTGCCCAGGCCGGGGTCGAAGGTGATGTAGCCGCTCTTGTCGCGCAGCTTGGAGATGTCGACGGCCTTCTCTCCTTCGCTGCCGACCAGGGTCGGGAGTTCATAGGACTGGCCATCGACGGTCAGGGTGGCATTTGCGGGCATGGGCAACCTCGTATGGATCCATGACTTGCAGCCGGGGCGGACGTGTCAAGTCACGAACTCTGCGGGGCGCCATGCATGCACCACGCGAAACCGACCCTTGACCGGATACGTGGAATGTGGCTATCATGAGGGAGTGACAAACCGATCCCTCCATGACGACCCGGTACTCGCCATCATGCAGCTGGCCAAGCGGGTGGCGGGCATCGACCTGTCGGAGAACAAGCGCACCCTGGTGGAAAGCAGACTCGGCAAACGTCTGCGTCAACTTGATTGCGACATGCCCGCCTATGCCGAACGACTCGTCTCGGACCGCACCGAACTGGTGATCTGCCTCGACCTGTTGACCACCAATCACACCTTCTGGCTGCGCGAGGCCGATCACTTCGCCGATTTCGAGGGCCGGGTGCTGCCCAGCCTCAAGGCACGCCGCCGGGCGCGCATCTGGTGCGCGGCTGCCGCCACCGGTGAGGAACCCTATACCATCGCGCTGTGCCTGGCGCGCTCCCTGCCTGACCTCGCCTCATGGGACACGGCGATCCTCTCGACCGACATCAGCACACGGGCCCTCGACCGGGCGGCCGAGGCGGTGTACGTCGAGGAGCGCGTCTCGCATCTCACCGAAGCCGACCGGCGCATCGCCCTGGATCTGGTGGATCGCGGCCCGCCGAAGGTCTGGCGCGTCCGCCCCGAACTGAAGCGCCTGGTGCATCTCGCCCGGCTCAATCTCATGGATGCGTCGTGGCCGATGCGCGGCCCCTTCGATGTGATCTTCTGCCGCAACGTGATGATCTACTTCGACCGTCCGACCCAGGAGCGCCTGGTGAACCGCCTGGCCGCCCTTCTGGTGCCGGGGGGCACGTTGTACGTCGGTCACAGCGAAAGCCTCTCGGCGATCAAACATCCGCTGCGCACCCTCGCTCCGGCGACCTATCAGAAGCACTGACCATGGCAGCGAGCGAAATCCTCGGACAGCGCATGGTGATCGGCATCGGTGGCCTGCAGGTGGCCTCCGGGATGGTCGGCTGCATCGTGACCCACGCCCTGGGTAGCTGCATCGGGGTCGCGGTGTGGGATGCGCATGCCCGGGTCGGCGGCATGCTGCACGCCCAGATGCCAATCTCGCTGAAAAGTCCCGACCTGGCACGCAGCGATCCCGGTCGTTTCGTCGATCTCGGCGTCCCGTTGCTGTTCCAGCAGGCTGAACAGGCCGGGGCCAACCGCCGCCGTCTGCGCATCACCGTCGCCGGTGCTGCGAACATGAGCGGGGCCACCAGTCCGATGTTCGATATCGGCCAGCAGAACCTCACCGCGTTGCGCAAGGTGCTGTGGAAGCTCGGCCTGCTGATCGCAGCCGAGGAGACCGGGAGCAACATCCCCCGCACCATGTACCTCGATCTCGTCTCCGGTGCCACGACCGTGCAATCCGGCGCCAACCGTCGGAACCTCTAGGAGCCTGCCATGACCGCCCCAGCGGGACCTCTTGAAGTGCTGGTCGTCGATGACAACCGCATCATGCGCGACATGGTCGCCCGGTCGGTGGCGATGAGCGGACTGCCGATCGCCCAGGTGCGCCAGGCCGCCGATGGCCGCCAGGCGCTGGAGGCGTTGCGCTCGGGCTGGACCGATCTGGTGCTGCTCGACCTGAACATGCCGGTCATGGACGGCGAAACCTTCCTGCGCGAACTGCGTGCCGACACCGCCCTGCGCGACACCCTGGTGGTCGTGGTTTCGACCGAGTCCTCGGGCGCCCGGATCGAACGGCTGCGCGCTCTCGGCGCCGGTTTCGTGCATAAGCCGTTCACCCCCGAAGCGCTGGTCGGCGAAGTGCATCGGCTGATCGGAGGGACGCCGTGAACGAGACGCTGCTGAACATCCTCGCCCAGGTCTCCGAGCAGATGGGCTTCCTCACCCCGCTGGGTCCCGCCGACGGGGCGGTGCCAGGCGACCTGTGTATCGCCGTCCGCTTTCGCGGACCTTCCGCCGGGCTCGTCCTGCTCGCCGCTTCCCGTCCGCTCGCCGAGGCCCTGGCGCGCAACCTGCTGGCCATCGATGCCGGGGATCCGGTCGCCGACGCCGATGCGGTCGATGCGCTCAAGGAACTGGCCAACATCGTGGCCGGTAACTGCCTGCCCCAATTGCTGCAGGATGGCGAGTACCACCTGGAATCCCCGCAAGCCGCAGCGTGGAATGCGGGCGGTGAACTCGCCCAGCTGAGCTGTGCCGAGGGCGAACTCGCGATCGCGTTGCAGGTGGACTGAGCGATGACTGCCCGGCCCATCCGCCTGCTCATCGTCGATGACAGCGCCACCGTCCGGCGCCTGCTCAGTTCGACATTGGGGCGTGAAAAGGACATCCAGGTGGTCGGCGAGGCGGCCGACCCCTACCAGGCCCGAGAACTGGTGGTCAAGCTCGATCCCGATGTGCTGACCCTCGACGTCGAAATGCCGCGCATGGATGGGCTGTCCTTCCTTGCCAAACTGATGCAACACCGGCCCAAGCCGGTGATCGTGGTCAGTTCGTTGACGCCGCGCGGCTCCGAGGAGGCGATGCGCGCCTACGAACTGGGTGCGGTCGAGGTGCTGTGCAAGCCGGGCTCTGCCTATCGCGTCGAAGAGCTGGGGCCGATGCTGGCGCGGGCCGTGCGCACCGCAGCGGTGGCCCGCCTGCTGCCGCGACCGCCGCCGCGGCCGAGTGGTCCGCCGGTGACCAAGGGACCACTGCTTACCCGCACGACCAGCAAGGTGCTGGCGATCGGCGCTTCGACGGGCGGCACCGAGGCGATCCGCGCCGTCATGCAGCGGCTGCCCGGCGATACTCCTGGCACGGTCATCGTCCAGCATATGCCGCCGATGTTCACCAGCCAGTTCGCGCAGCGCCTGGATGGCATCAGCCGCATGCGCGTGGCCGAGGCGCGGGGCGGCGAGGAGCTGCTGCCAGGCCTGGCCTTCGTCGCCCCAGGTGGTCACCACCTCGCCGTCGTGCGCAGCGGTGCCAAGTACTTGCTCGAACTGCGCGGTGGCCCGATGGTCCACTTCCAGAAGCCCGCAGTCGATGTCACCTTCCGCTCGCTGGCCACCGCTGCCGGGGCCAACGCCGTGGGCGTCGTCCTCACCGGCATGGGCCATGATGGCGCGGCCGGACTTAAGGCGATGCGCGACGCCGGGGCGCGCACCCTCACCCAGGACGAGAAGACCAGCGTGGTGTGGGGCATGCCGGGGACCTGCGTGCAGATGGGGGCGGCCGAACAGGTCTTGCCCCTCGATCGCATGCCCGATGCGATCAACGCCCTGCTGGCGGCGATGGCCTGAACGGTCAGACGAGCATCGCGCGTAAACGAGCTTCGCTCTGTTCCCAGGCATCAGAGAGCTGTCCGGCCGCCGGCGTGACCGCCGCAAGATCCCCGGCCTTGCCGGACAGTTCGATGGTGCGGGCCAGGCCGCTCAGCTGATCGAGACCGAGATTCGCAGCATCCCCCTTGAGGGCGTGCGCGCGGCGGCTGGCGGTGGCGAGATCGCCCTGGGCCACGGCGGCGAGGCAGGCCGTCACCAGTCCGGGCGCTTCCTCGAGCATTGCCGTGATCACGTCGCGCAGGACCTCGTCCCCGAGCTCCTCGCGCAGCTTGGTCATCCGGAGATCGCTGTCAGCGGCGGGTCGGGCTGGCGTGGCTGGTGTGGCCTGTGCTGAACTGGCCAGCCATCGGCACAGCATCGCCTCGAGTTCGGCGGGCCGCACCGGCTTGGGCAGGTAATCGTCGAAGCCGCGACGCAGGCAATCCTCGCGGTCGCCGGTCATGGCATGGGCGGTGACCGCGACCAGTGGTACGCGGCTGCCGGCGGCGCGGATGCGCGCTGCGGCGGTGAAGCCATCGACCTCGGGCATCTGGCAATCAAGCAGGATGACATCCCAGGTCGCTGCCGCAGCCTTGTCCACCGCCTCCTGGCCGCCTTCGGCGAGAACAGGCGTGATGCCCAGCCGCTGCAGCAGTCCGCCCATGACCAGGCGGTTCACCTGCTGATCATCGGCATAGAGGATGCGCGCTCCGGCGCACGAGGTAGCGGCGGGCATCGCGCGCAGCTCTCCCGGCGTCGCCGCCGATCGGCGCAGCAGGGCGAGCCGCAGTTCCTCGGGATCGACGGGCTTGCATACTTGGCGATGCTTGGCTGCCAGGGTGGCCAGATGGGCCGGCAGGCCGGTCAGGGGGGTCAACAGGATGGCCTGGCTCCCCGGACGCAGCTCCGACAGGATCGTGGCCGCCTCGGGATGCGCGGCATCGATGATGGTCGCCTCCGCCAGGTCCGCGACCGGATGCCAGCCCAGGCTGCGGACAATGGCCTCGGTCGATCTATGCACCGGGCCATGGGCGATGAGACGCACCGCTCCGACCGGGACGGGCGGGGCCTGGGGGTGGCCGTCGCGGGCGAGGATCGTCGCCGTGAACACCGAGCCACGTCCTGCTTCGCTGGCGATGGTGATGCTGCCGCCCATCAGTTCGCATAGCCGCAGGCTGATGGTCAGGCCGAGTCCGGTGCCACCGAAGCGGCGGTTGATCGAGGAGTCGGCTTGCACGAAGGGCTGGAACAGGCGGGCCTGGGCCTCGGGGGTAAGACCCGTGCCGGTGTCTCCGATGGCGAAGGAGAGGCGGAGCGATCCATCCGGCAGGACCTCGCCGGAGGTGTAGAAGGTGACCGAGCCCGCTGCTGTGAACTTGATCGCATTGCCACCCAGGTTGAGCAGCACCTGCTGCAGCCGTGCGCCATCCAGGGTGGCGCGGGCGGGCAGACCGGCCTGCGGCACCCAGGCCAGTTCCAGGCCCTTGGCCTGGGCGCGTGGCGCCAGGGTGCGCAGCACCCGCATCACCACCGCGCCGGGGTCGCATTCCGTGGCCTCGATCTCGATGCGGTCGGCTTCGATGCGCGAGAGGTCGAGGATGCCGTCGATCTGGCGCAGCAGGTCCTCGGCGCAGCCGCGCACCACGCCGAGGCGGTCGCGGCGGAGGCGCTGCGTTTCCTCGGCATGCAGCAGTTCAGCCATGCCGATGATGCCGTTCAGCGGGGTGCGCAGCTCGTGGCTGACCGTGGCCAGGAACGAACTCTTGGCGCGCGAGGCGGCCTCGGCGCGATCGCGCGCTCCGGCGAGTTCGCTGGTCCGCTCGGCGACCGCGCGCTCGAGTCCTTCGGAGCGGGCGAGGATCTCGGCGCGCAGGATCAGGTTCTCGTGTGCCGCGCCGATCCGCGCCCCGGCCAGGGACATGGCCGAGAGGTGCTCGGCCTGCGCCGCCTCGGCCTGCGCCACCGCGATGGCGAGCCCGGCAAGATGACCAGGGGTCGCCAGCGCCTGCAGGACAAGCACCGTGCCATCGGGCAGTTCGTGGATGGCCGAGTGCCCCCGGCGCAGTGCCAGGGCGAAGAGGCCATCAGCGATGGCCTGGCTCAACAGCACCTTCAGTCTGGCCTCAGCATGTGCCGGTTCGCAGCGGACCAGGCTTGGCAGCAAGGTCGCATCGTCGATGGTGGCGATGCCGCGCACCTGGCAGGGCAGGAGGGAGGGCAGATGGGTCGAAGCCGCCTCCAGGATCGCAGCCGGGGTGGCGCAGCCCGCCAGACTGGCATCCAGCGAGGCCAGGGCACCGAACAGGATGCTCATGCCGGGTTCTCGCCGATCAGGATGTCGAGCATCGGTGCGAGATTGGCAGCCACCTGGTCAGCCATGCCGGGCAGGTCTGCAGGTTCGCAGCCGAGCAGCGTCCAGGCGCGTTGATCCAGCGGGGTGGCGATGCAGCCCTCGCCGCCGAGCCCGATCAGATCCACCGCGGTCGAACCGAGGTGGACCGCAGCGGCCTCGACCGGGTGGGTGGGGGCGGAACTGGGGTCATGGTGCCAGGCGACCGGCTCGGCCAGCGCATCGGGCAGTCGCCAGCGCTTCATCAGGGCGGCTCCGACCGCGGCGTGGTCGAAGCCGAATACCGCTTTCTCTCCGACTTCGATCGGCTTGTTGCGGTGCACCGCCTGACGGGTCGCCTCGGCGAGCAGCTCGGGGGCGCTGGTCTCCAGCACCAGCAGTCCGAGATCATGCAGCAGCCCGGCGACGAAGAATCGTTCGACGTCGGTCTCACGCCGACGGCCGGCAATGGCCCGGGCGAACAGGCCGGTGGCGGTGCTGTGATGGAGGAAGGCCTGGATGCGCGCCTTCTTGCCAGGGCCTGCCGAGATCAGATCGACCACGGTGGCAGCCAGGGCGAGTTCGCGCAACTGGCGGGTGCCGATGAGATGCACCGCCTGCGACAGGCGTTCGACCCGTGAGCTGAGTCCGAACATCGGACTGTTGGCGAGGCGCAGCAGGCGGGCGGTCAGGCCCGGATCACGGGCGATGGCATCGGCGATCTGGACGTTGTTCGAGGACGGCTTGGCGAGGACGGCGTCGATATGCTGCCAGGAGTCGGGCAGCGAGGCCAGTTCGCCAGCTCCGGCCACCACCTGATCGAGGGTCGGTGTCCCCGCCGCAGTCACGGTTGGCCACGCTTCACTTGCAGGGCCACCGCCGCCAGGAAGAGGGCGCGGACTGCGGGATGTTCGGTCGGCTGGCCATGGAAGCGCGCGGCCACCGTGCGCTGGGCAGCCATCAGGATCTTGGGGTCGATGGCCGGGCGCGAGGCCGCGTTCGCGAGTTCGACTGTTTCGATGCCCCAAGCCCGCAGCACTTCGACGTGCTGGTCGGTCAACGGCTGGCCGGCCGGGGCCAGGACTCGGCCGCCAGGACCCACGGCGGCTGTCTTGAGGACCATGCCGGCGCGCAGATCGCGGACCGCCAGGCTCGGCATGTCAGGCTCCACCCATGCCGAGGGCGTTGATCCGTTCGGCGACCATCGCCTTGTCGAAGGGTTTGACGATGTAGCCCTGTACCCCGAGCATGGCCATGTCCACCACCGCCTGGCGGCTGGCCTCGGCGGTGATCATCACCACCGGGACGCGGACGGTGCGCGGATCGTCGCGCACCTTGCGCAGGAAAGCGGGGCCATCCATCGGCTCCATGTGCCAGTCGAGCAGCACCAGGTCGATCGGCCAGTTGCTTTCCAGCTCTTTGAGGCCGGCCTCACCATCGGCGGCTTCGACCACGGTGAAGCCGTGCTTGCGCAAAATCCCTTTGAGCAGGGTGCGCGAGGCGCCGGAGTCATCCACAACCAGGGCGGTGGGCATGCAACGCCGAGTGTCGTCACCCGGGGAGGCTAGGTCAATCAGCTGCCCTCGTTACCACTGCGAAGCACGTTGCACGTAGTGTGCACAGCTTTCCTCCAAGCCGCCGTAGCGCGAGCGGGCCAGCCACAGGCGGCGATGCGTGGCGATGAGTTCCGCCATGCGCCCGGCGAGGGCCTTGCGCCCGTCGATGGTCAGCCCGGTGCGCCGCAGCACGGCACGGTCTGCGGCCCACTGGCCGAGTTGGACGGCAAAGGCGCATTCCTCGGCAAGGGTATGGTCCAAGCCTGCCGGCAGGCTGCCTGCCAACGCATCCAGGCGCCCGGCCACCTCCTGCCAGGCGGCGGCATTTCCGATGCCCTGCAGTTCGAAGAGATGGACATGCATCTCCTTCCACAGGGCGGTGCCGTTATGGGCCTGCCGCTTGCCGGTCGGCATGCCATCCCACCCCGGGCGTTCACCACGGCACAGCTCGGCATCGACCTCGCCCAGGCGCGCCAGCCAAGTGCCCAGCTCGGCCGAGCCGAAGGCGTGCAGGCCGGCGGCGCGGTCGTCGTAGCGGCCTGGGCCGGACCACGCCGCCATCGCCGCGTCGGCGAAGCCGAACAGCGTGATCGGCCAGCCCTGGCGATGCCCGCCGTCGCCCCAGGCGGTGCACAGGAAGCCAGTGGCGTCCCCTTCGGCAGCCGCCTTGTCGAGGTTGCCGCGCCGGTTCCAGGTGCGGCCGGTCGAGGAGTTCCAGCAGCTGGTGCCCGGCGCGACCCACACCTCGCGGCCGACCGCGCGATGCGCCACGGTGCGGGTGTGGAAATCATCGGTGTCCTCGTAGCACCACACCAGCGCGATCAGATCGCGCGGCAGTCCGTCGTCCTCGTTGGGATGCGGATCGCACCAGTACTGCGGGCGCTTGCCGAGGCGGCGCACGGTCTCCGCGACCCGGGTGACATGCGCCGAGAACACCGCGCCGGTGCCACGCTCGGCACAGTCCGCCTTGCTGCGCCCCTTGCCCAGGTCCCACGGCTCGTCGCAGCCGATGTTGGCCCAGGCGCCGCTGCAGCGCGGCAGGAGCTGGGCCAAAAGCTCATCGATCAGCGGAATGGTGCGGGGATCGATCGGGCACAGGGTGTTGGGCGCCACGTACCAGTCTCCATTGACCATGATGCCGCGATCCCTCTCGGCGAGCGGGGCGTAGCGCGGATGCTTCAGCCAGCGCTCGAAGTGGCCGAGGCAGTTCTGGTTGGCGGTCAGGGCGATGCCCTTGCCGGTGCAGTAGGCGTCGAGCGCCGACATGTCTTCAGGTGTGATCGGCGAGGCCGAACGCCAGGCGTCCTCATGGCCGGCATAGGCGAAGGTGTGCTCCATGTAGAGCTGCAGATGGTTCATCTTCCACGCCGCCAGG
>JAIFND010000028.1 GCA_020047915.1 bacterium
AGAATACTCTACTTTTGTGCGAACTACACCACAGCGTCTTTTTGATTTCAACAATGGATCTACCAGTTTAGATATATGATTTGATAAACATAAATCATCGTCATCTATAGTAATAATTGCATCACCAGTGCAGCGATCTAATAATGCATTCCGCTTAGCTCCCAAAGTAGGGAACGTATTTGACTCATTAATTATACAAAGGCGAACTCTAAAAACGCACTTTCTTTAGAGGGTGCGATACTGTGAGCCATGCCACACTATAGAATTTCAGTGTCCTTGCTCTCTGATGTATCGCTCAACTGTTTCTGGCGAAGCGTTCCCAATACTTGTGACCCAATAGCCGTCACCCCACAGTAGCCGTTCGCCGCCCCAATAGTTCCGCTGGAGTTCCTGACCATGAAACTTCCATGCATTCCATGTTGTCATCTGCTTCACTAGACCGACGTATCCAGACGCACTCATGGAGGGCGGAACGTCCGCCATGATGTGCAGATGGTCGCCATCCGGTTCCATGGCGTCGATCCTCACGCCCTTCTTCTCGCTCAACAGGTGAACGGTGCGCTTGATCGTGTCTGCCAAGTCGCCAGCGACGATGCGCTTGCGGTACTTCGTCACGATGACGATGTGGAGTCGGATCAGATGGCGGCAATGGTTGCCTTGATGGGTGAAGTCGGAGATACTCATGCCTTCATTGTATCAGATCCGACACCAATTTTCTGATCCAAGGGACTGAGATCCCCGTTCCCGAGCCACTAGAGTTCCCCTTGCCATGTCAAGGTCGTAGCTGTATCATCTACAGAACCACGGAGGAACTATGCCCGGTGCATCGCCTAAGAAGATCAAGCTCTACAAGCTGCTTGCCGAAGCTGCGAAGAAGCGACTTCGCAAGGAGAAGGTGAAGCTCACTGATCCCCAAGCCATTGCCGACGCGGTCAACAAAACGGTCAAGGGTGATCGTGCGATGACTGCCGAAGCGGCTAACAGCGCACTTGTCAAGAAGGGTGGATTTCCGGAGACGAATGCGGTTGGCAAACTTCGTGAGTATGTCGGCAAAGAAGCCTTCACAGCCGATCATGGCGAGGAAGCCGCCGCCGAACTGTTCAAGGCTGGTGCCAAGAAGGCAAAGAAGAGCAAGAAAGCCAAGACGGCTGGCAAGCGCCAAGGACGCAAGGCTGCGCCTGCCACAGAAGCGGTCGCGGCGGGGGACATCACGCTGGTTCTGGCTGGTAACACCTTCAACTTTCCCACCGTCTCGCGCCTGCGCGGCTTCTTAGACTCTCTGCAAAGCTGAAATACTGTAGCTGATCCGGTCGCGCTACTGTTTGGCGACCGGATCTTTATAGACAGATGGTGATGAAAACCAAGATCGCCCCGAAGGCAACGTCTCATGATCAAGAGTCTCTTTCTAACCCTGCTCGTCGTTTTCGCCGTTGCTGGCGAAGCCGACGCCAAGCTGTCCCCGGCTGCCATCAAGGCACTAGCCAACTGCGAGGCTCAGATTTTAGCTGCGTTTGAGGTTGCCGATAAGTCTCTCCGTGCAGAGATTGACAGACTGAACAAGGCGGGAAAGACGAACGAGTCTCATGAAGTCCAGAAGGCTCTTCTGAGTTATCGTGTTAATGTCCCAAACCACATAAACGGTGTGAAGTACGATCCCAGCGAGGATTTGCTTGGGGACGGTCCTGCGCCCGATCTGGCAAAAGAAATCCTTGGAGTGTGGGTCGAGGTCGGCGGGTCCAGTGGCGTAATTACTATCAGTAGCGAGGGCGTTAAGCACTCTGGCGGCGGAACCGCAACTATGACTATCGACAAGAACTCGTCAGTGACTCTTGTTTGGAGCAATAATTGGAAGATTGCCGAATTGAAGTTCAACCGTGAAGGTAAGTTGTTCTTGGGTAAGAATATGCGACCAGATGGCACACTACAGGGTTTGATTGCGCTGGCTCCTTTGAAGTAAATGCGCATATTGTCTGCCAACTGCATTACTCTGATGAATCTTCCTGTTTACCCTGCTCCAACATCGCCTTTCTAAGCAACATCATATCAGATTGCTCCGCAGCATTAATTTCGTCCTGACCAATATAATACAGTCGATATCCCAAATACTTTACTGTTTGCAACAACAGTTCTACATCAACATTCTGCTTCAAGACAAACGTCTTATGAAGCCATTGATATGGCACTTCCGTTTTTGCCGACACAACTTTAAGGTCGATCTTTTTAGCCTTTAGTGATGCCAAAACAGAAGCTGCAATATTCAAATATTCACTTCCAACATCTATTGATACGGAATCAAACGATATGTTGTTGGCAAGCTCCATTTTTTCCTGCTTCATTTCATCTGTGTATTTTCTCATTTCAGCAGAATCCCATCCAGCCAGACTTCTTATTGTCATTTCAGTCGCACCACCTTGCAGCATCATCCGAAGCCCATACGCGCGAAGCAAATGTATGTTGCGCTTTCCAAGACCTGCATTTTTGCAATGAGAGGCAAACATGCCTCCCAAACCTTCTGGAGATATCCTGCGTCCGTGTATCTGCACAAGGGGAGCGCCGCTTTGCAGCGTTGCCATCTTATTGAAATCCTTCAGTAACTCTGCCGGAACGTAAAACGTCCGTGTCTTATTTGCCTTTGTCTTCTTTGCTGGAATTGTGACTTTTGCAGATGCCGCATCGTAATCCTCTCCATCTAGACGAGACAACTCTCTGACCCTAATACACGTTGATCCCATAAACTTGTATACCGTCTTATACCAATCATCCGACAATGAGTTAATTAGCGCCGAAAACTCTTCCCGGCTTATATGTCGTTTCTCCTTCGCATCATCTCTAGGCAATGTCTCTTTAAGTCTGTCCCAATTAATGTCCCATATCTTTGTGCTATCACAGATGTCGCAATACCATTTTGTAAAGTGTTTTGCCCACTTAAGCTTTGCCATCGCCGTCGATGAACGCAATCCAGACTTTTTGATATAATCAAAAAGATTGATTGTTGATAGATTCATTAGACCAATGTTTTTTGAGAGCGTTTCCAAAATTGAGCGCATATTTCTCAGTGTAAGCGACCTAGAGTTACTATGAAACCCAATATACTTATCTATGATAACTTCATCTTCAGCCGGATTCCCAACAGCCACAGCTGGCACCGTCGCCTGCCGTGCCTGCTCGTAGAGCGAGATGTACTGCCACGCCTCAGCCTCAGTACGGAACGTCCTGTTGACCGTTCTCGCACCCTCTCTGTGGGTGACCTTGAACCGGTTTCCGTGACGATGTGGCTTCACGAAGTGTTACTCCCCAAGATGGATTACAACGTTACCACCACTCCCAATTGTTTCCAGTAGCTTTGAACCACATCCTTACATATCAATAACTTACGCTGGAAACTATGTAGTCCGTTTAGGAGTACCAAAGCATAAACCCCTGCGAAAGCAGGGGTTTATGCTTTTCTGAAGTATACAGCCGTGGGCTCAGCCAGCGCCTCGTCTACCCTCTGCCTACGCACCTCCGGCAGCCTGGATTTCGCGGGTTGGATGCCAGCCGACCACGGGTAAAAGGCTGCATGCCAGCACGCCTTCTGCGCCATGTCCTGCCACTCCTCGTCCTCGCCAGCCTCGCTCTGACCGGCGAGTCGGCTCCGGCCGATCCTGCGGCCGTGCTCGCCGCCTGCCGGCAATCGCTGAGCGATGGCCGGGCAGTACTCATCGGAAAACGCAATCCCGACAAGGTCAGCGTCCTGAGCTGCCACAAGTGGAAGGACATCTCCCAGATCGTGGATCTCACCTTCAGGGCAGTAGACCAGGAGGGTTTCGGTGTCCGGTTAGGTGACATGACCATCGGCAATACCGCGCGGAAGGAATCGCCGGCCGCCGATTTCGCCTGGCATCAGGGCCCGCTGCGCGAGGTGCTCGTCAACGCGAAGGCGGCCAATGCCACGGCCCTCGCCGCAGCCCTCGTTGCCGCCGAACAGGCCGCCTCCCTTGCGGCGGCATCGCCGGCAGCATTGCCGGAAGGAAACCTCTCCGGCTGGCCCGATGCCTGCTGGCAGCGCTGGCGCGCCGCCCTCGCCGGTGGTGATGCAGCCGGCGCCGCTCGCTGGGGTGCCGAGTTCGCCAGCGCAGTGGCCTTCGCCGCCGAGTTGCACCGCTGGCAGGACGGCCTGTTGGCCAACCACTTGGCGAACCTCGACTTCATGCGTCTCAACGAGGATCACTTCGCCACCCCCAGGAACGGCTACAACCCGGATTCGCATATCGGCCGCTTTCCGGGTGGGCACCTCACCCTGTACTGGCACGGCAACTACCTGGAAGTCGAGCGCCTGTGCGAACGCCTGCATGCCGATCCGGCACCGGAAAATGCGGCCGGTGACTCCGGAGCTGGCGGGTCGGCAATCGCGCTGCCGCCGCGCGTGCGCGCCACCTTCCTCGCGCTGCGCGCCAAGCTCAAGGCCGCCAACCAGGCCATGCTCGACCAGGCCGCTGCGGCGCCTTGGCACCGGGCCTGGCTCACCAGCGCGATCGATCGTGCCCAGATCGCCAGCTACAACACCGCCCTCATCGAGGTGATGGGGCGCTACGAGGCGCGCAATCCCAAGGGCGGGCTCAATGGGTTGCTTGATGTCCTGCACAACCGCGGCGACGCCTTCGCGGGCATGGACTGGGCCGACCGCTTCCGCCCCGAACTCATGGACCCGATGGCCAAGGTCGGCGGCGGCGTCCAAAACGCGCTCAAGGCAGCGCACGCACTCTGCCAGGCGCATTTCAAGACCTACAAGGGGTTCATCTTCACCATGGGACAGTCGCTCGCCTCCGGTCAGATGGACTGCATCCGCGCCACCGACATCATCGCCGCCGCCTATCGCAACGCCGGTTACGGTGGCTATTTCAGCATCCGCATGTCGCGCATGGTCAACGGGCATACCATCGCCGGGGCCGAGGTTGCACCGGGCAAGGTGATAACCGCCGATGGTCTGCTGAAGGGGTTCGCTGGGACCGAGTGGCACCAGGCAGCGGATGCCCAGAGCGTCAGCATCGAACTCTACGCCCGCGGCCTCTCGCACTACGCCTTCGTCAGCGGCGTGGTGCTGACCGGGGCGAATGCCAAGAAGACGCTGACCACGCCCGTTCCCTGGCTGCCCGGCTGGGAGGGGAAGACGGAGACAAAAGGGAAGACCAAGAAGCGGTAGCCCGTCTCAGAACACTGGCGCGGCAGGCGTCTCGGGTTCCTCTGCCGGTTGATGCCGGCCACGCTGCATGCCGGCGAAGCCGTTGCGGAAGTCGGCGACCTGTTCGACCGGGACTTCGATCACCAGGCGATAACGGCCTTCGCCGAGCGCTGCTGCCATGCGCATCGGATGTCCGCAGGGAACCTCGGCGAAGGCGCCAGCGAACATCGGGATCTGCTTGGCCATGAGCGCGAACTGCATCTTCATCTGCAAGGCCATGTCGAGGTCGGCGTAGAGATCCCAGCCGGCTCCAAGGGCTTCGGCCGCGAGACGCGGAGCGCCACGCGGACCGGCCAGGGCGGCATCGATCTCGGCAGACGGACTGCCCCACACCCACATGGTCGGTGCCAGGGCCATCTCCTGGGTCGGCATCATCGCCGCCTGCATCGCCGCATCCTGCCCGGGCGGAAGCTTGGCCGGATCGATGCGGTAGCTGATGCGATCGACCGGCAGGCCGGCGGCATGCCGCACTGCGGGCTCAAAGACCATCTCGACACCCATGCCGCGCATCAGGTCGGCCAGGACCCCCATGCTGAACAGGTTCCGGGCACCGTCGAGCAGGGCCTTGGCCTTGGCCTGATCACGCACCATTGCCACGCCCAACTGGCGCATCGGACTGCCGGCAAAACCCTGGCGCATGGCGAAGGAACCCGTAAGCGCCCCGGCGCAGTCGCGCACCATCGCGACCATCGATTCGTCGATCAGCGCGGCAGCCGCCGGATCGCGGCGCGTCTCCTGCAGCAGCGTGGCCATCGCCTCGTAGATCCGCGGTGGCATACAGCCATGCATCTGCACTACGGCGGGCCCGTCGCCGGCGCCCAGGCGCTCAGCCGGGCGGTCGGTGCTGGGAGCCTGAGGACGGATGGCGTCGGCCAGGACGCCGGGGCGCAGCGCCTGCACGGCGTCGATTTTCCAGCCAGAGGCGCTGACCGTGAGATCGCAGCGCAGCGCACCGGCCTGGGCAGCGAAGGTACGCAGCATGGCGACCATGCCGAGCATCAGCTTCCGCTGGCCGGCCGCCTCGGCAGGCAGCCCCGGGGCGCTGGCCGCTCCCTGCATCGCGGCAATGGCCATCGGCAGGTAGGCTTGGCTGAGACGATCAAGACCGACCACGACGCGCAGGTCGCTGTCGGCAGGCATGCCCGCCCGCACCGCATCCAGGGCGGGAAGCATGCGCTTCGCCAGGCCCGGGCCGTCCGGAGCGCTGCCGATGGCGACGCCACCAGGTGCGGCCTCGGCCAGCAGGCCGGCTCCGCTCACCGCCGCGATGACGGCTTCCGCATCGGCGTAGGGCAGGATGGCGCCCCAACTGGGCACCAGCAGACCGGGGCCGGCGGCGACCAGGATCGGGCCATTCCCCAGCTTGGTGAGTCCGGGATCGCCGAGCATTCCGCCCAACCCCATCTCCAGCATCCCGGGCGGCAGGGTTTTGCCCGCCGCACCAAGCGCCTGGCTGGTGTGCTGCAGCATGCCACGTAGATCCGGGATCACCCCGACCGCATAGACCTGGGCGTCAGGCAGTGCGGGGACGGCGGGGACCTCGACCGCAACGAGCGTGGTGACGAGGAGGATGGCGGCGAAACAGCGGGACATGTGGGACTCCATGCGCAGGAAGCTACGCAGGGTCGACAGGCCAACAACCTGAGAAAGGTTCACCCAGCGGACCTCGCACGGCCGGGCGACCGAATACAAGCAGACGACCAGGAGCCACCCATGCCCACCGTCGCCATCATCCACCACTCCGGCACCGGCAAGACCGCCATGCTCGCCAAGGCCGTCGCCGACGGCGCCCGCTCGGTCGCCGGCACCACGGTCAGCGAACTGGCGATCGACGGGAAGAAGATCACAGACGGCCGCTTCGCCGACGATACGCTGTTCGCGCAGCTCGATGCCGCGGACGCGATCATCTTCGGCAGCCCGACCTACATGGGCATGGTCAGCGGCCAGTTCAAGTGCTTCGCCGACGCCACCGCCGGCCGCTGGTTCAAGCAGGCGTGGAAGGACAAGCTGGCGGCCGGCTTCACCACCAGCGGCTCGCCCAGCGGCGACAAGCAGGGCACGCTGCTGTACCTGGCGACCCTGGCCTGCCAGCATGGCATGGTGTGGGTGTCGAGCGACGCGATGAACGAGGTCTATCTCGGCAAGGATCCGGCCGTGGCGATGAACCGCCTCGGCTCGACCATCGGCGTCATGAGCCAAGTCGCCCCGACCCCCGAAGGCAAGCCGACCGACGGCGACAACGCCACGGCGCGCAATCTCGGCGCCCGCGTCGCGCGTCTCGCCGCCAAGCGCTGATCGTCAGACCAGGCCGGTGCGCGCGAGCAGCGCGGCATCGGCGAGGATGGCCTGCGTCGGGGCGTCGGCAGCGATGCGCCCGGCGTCGAGGATGACTGCGCGGCCGCACAGTTCGCGCACCAGGGCGAGGTCGTGGCTGGCGACCACCAGGGTGCAGGACAGGGCCGCCAGGTAGGCGATCAGCTCGCGGCGCATGCGCGGGTCGAGGCTGGCGCTCGGTTCATCAAGGACGAGGACGGCCGGCCGCATCGCCAAGGCGGTCGCGATCGCAGCCCGCTTCTTCTGCCCCAGGCTGAGCTGGTGCGGATGCCGGTGCGCCAGATCGCTGATGCCCATCGTCGCCAGGGCCTCGGCCGTGCGTTCGCGAACCTCGGCCTCGGGCAGACGTGCCTGACGCGGTCCGAAGGCGACGTCCTCGCCCACGCTGGAGCAGAACAGCTGGTCGTCGGGATCCTGGAATACGAACCCGACGCGCTGCCGGATGCCGGCCACGGTCGCGGCCGCAACACGCACCCCGTCCACGCTGACACTGCCGCTGCCGCTCAGCAGGCCATTGAGATGCAGCAGCAGGGTGGATTTCCCGGCGCCGTTGGCCCCGAGGATCGCGACGCGCTCGCCGGCGGCGATGCGCAGGCTGATCCCGGCCAGGGCCGGGGTGCCATCGGGATAGCTGTAGCCGAGATCACGGACGTCGAGCATGGCCGTGCCTATCCGTACACGCGCCAGGCGAGCGCGCCACCCAGCGAAATGGCCGGGATGAGGACGTCCGCCGCGCGCAGTCGGGAAGGCGGGGCCAGGACCAGTTCACCCTGAAAACCACGCGCAAGCATCGCCGCATGCACCCGCTCGGCGCGGGCATGGCTGCGCAGGAAAAGGGCGCCGAGCAGATCACCGACGATGCGCGCCTGCAGCAGATGGCGCGGTGAAAAGCCGCGCGCGATGGCCGCACGACGCAACCGCCGCGCCTCCTCGGCCAGGACATGCAGGTAACGCGTGGTCAGTCCCAGCAGGAGGACCACCAGACGCGGACAGCCGAGGCCGGCCAGACCCGCCAGCAACTCGTCAACCGGTGTGGTGGCGGCCAGCAGGACCAGCGCGCAGCAGCCGAGTCCAGCCTTGATGAGCATGCCGATCGCCTGCTCGGTGCTGATCCCCTGCTGCAGCACAGGTCCGGCTGCCACCACCAGGACGAAGGGCGCGAGGTGCAGCAGCCGTCGCGCCAGCAGAGCGGGTCGGACCCGGGCCAGCACGGTGAGCACCAGCAGACCGGCAGCCAGGCCGGCCAGCAGATGCACCTCGTCCGGAGGCGTACTGACCGTGACCAGCACGAAGCCCAAGCAGCAGATCAGCTTGGACCGGGCGTCGAGCCGCGATGCAGCGGCTTCGGTGGATTCAGGCCTCACGAGGAGCGACGTACCAGGAGGCGCCTCAGCAGCACCCCGAGTCCGAGGACGACCACCGTGCCCACCAGCCCCGCCGTCGCACCTGCCCAGCCGTCGTGTGCGACACCAGGCATGACGTAATCGGACATGGGTGAGGCCGTCCAGACCGGCTTGTCGGCCGCCGCGATGCCCTGCTGCTCGGCAACCTTTTCCAGACCATCCTTCTCGGTCGAGGCGAACGGAGAGACGGCGACGGCGAGGATCAGCGCGACAGCGATACCGGAGATGGCGAAGGCACGGTTGGAGATCATGCCGCGACCCCGACCGGCCTGGGTGCCGCAGCGATGCCCGGCAGGAGGTCGGGGCGGGCCGCCAGTACCGCCGAGACCACGGCTGCGGTGATCAACGCCTCGCCGAAACCGATCACCGCATGCACCGCCAGCATGGCCGGCAGCACGGCCGCCAACGGATGGCCCGAGGCGCCCAGTTGCAGCGCACAGGCTGCGGCGGCAGCCATTACCGAGCACCACGCGGCGATGGCGACGGTGACCAATCCCGCCATCCGGGTACGCGGCAGGACGAGGCGCAGCCCCGCCATCACTGCAGCGGGCACCGCCACCCCGACCACGCCCATGTTGACGATGTTGCTGCCCAGGGCGGTCAGCCCGCCATCAGCGAACAGCAGGCATTGCACGATCAGCACCAGAGAGAGGACGAGGCAGGCGGCCCACGGGCCGAGCAGCGCGAGCGCGAAGGTGGCGCCCAGGAAGTGTCCACTGGTTCCACCAGCCACCGGGAAGTTCAGCATCTGCGCGGCGAAGACGAAGGCTGCCGTCATCCCCAGCAGCGGAGCCTGGCGCTCACCCAGGGTCCGGCGCGTCACGATCAGGGCGATGGCGCAGGCCGCTACGGCGAGGGCGAACCCCAGCGCATTGATCGGACCGCTCACGAATCCGTCGGGGATATGCATGGCTGGCGGGCATGCTGCGGCACTGCCCGGTCAGTCAAATTCTATCACTGCCGCATGGAGCAGCCCGGCCTGTCCTACCCCCGCCCGCCCAGGGACATCGCCTTGAACAGGATCCACACCGGCTGTCCGACCTGCAGGCCAAGCTGCTGGACGGTACGCGCGCTGACTTCGACCAGCAGATCCTGGCCGATGTCCACGGTGACCAGGATGCGGTCGCTGGCGGCGGTTATCACACGGATCGTGCCGGGCAGTCGGTTCTGCAAAGATATGCCGGTGACATCCGTGGTCGCCAACGCGACTTCGTCGGGCCGCAACAGCAGTTCGAGCCGGCTGCCGATGGGATCGCCGCGCAACGGGCAGGTCACCCGGGCGCCACCATCCAGCGTCACCTGGGTCAGCGCCTCGGCCGGTTCGTGACCACTGACCGTGCCGTGCAGGACATTGACCAACCCGGCCTCATGCAGCAACGGCAGCAGTCGGGCATCGCCTGCGATGGCACCCAGCGTGCCCTGGCCGGCGAGCCGGCCGTCGGCCACCAGCACGAGCTCGTCGCAGACCTGGAGCAGTTCCGACAGGTCGTGGCTGACGAAAAGCAGCGGCATGGCGAAGGCATCGCGCACCCGACGCAGATACGGCAGGATCTGGCGCTTCAGGCCGCGGTCGAGGGCGGCGAGCGGTTCGTCGAGCAGCAGCAGGCGCGGCGAGCAGAGCAGGGCGCGGCCGAGGGCGACGCGCTGGCGCTGGCCACCGGACAGCGTGCGCGGGGCGCGCCCGAGGAGGTCGCCGATCTCCAAAAGTTCTACCACCTCGTCGCGCTTGATCCGCCGCTGGGCGGGGGGAACCAGCCGCTCGCCGTACTCCAGGTTCCCGGCCACGCTCAGGTGCGGCAGCAGATGGCCGTGCTGGAACACCACGCCCAGGCGGCGGCGGTGGGTCGGCACATGGATCCGCGCCGCGACGTCATCCAGCACCTCGCCGTCGAGCACGACCCGACCCCTGGTCGGTCTGACCAGGCCGGCGACGAGGCCGAGCAGCGTGCTCTTGCCCGACCCCGACGGACCGAAGACCCCGCTGGCAGCACTGGCGAGCGTCGTCGCCACCTGCAGGGTGAAGCCGCCGCGTTCGACCGTGGCGTCGAGTTCCAGCTTCATGCCGGCCCCAGGCGTGCGCCGAGGCGGCGGGCCATCCACTCGCTGCCAACCAGGGCGGCGACCGATACCAGGACACTGAGCGTGACCAGCCGCCACACCGCCGCATCGCCGTCGGGCATCTGGGTGAACTGCCAGATCGCCACCGGCAGGGTGCGACTTTCGCCAGGGATGTTGCCGGCCAGCGTGATGGTGGCACCGAACTCACCCAGGCAGCGGGCGAAGGCGAGGACCAGCCCGGCGAGGATGCCGGGCATCGCCAGCGGCAGGGTGACGGTGCCGAACACGCGCAGCGGCGAGGCGCCGCAGGTTGCGGCCGCGCGTTCGACATCACGGTCGGCCAGTTCGATGGCCAGGCGGACGGAGCGCACCAGCAATGGAAAGGCCATGACCGCGGCGGCCAGCACCGCGCCCTTCCAATCGAAGACCAGTCGCCAGCCAAACCACGATTCAAGTAGCTGCCCGATCGGCGAATGCCGTCCGCAGGCGATCAGCAGCAGCCAGCCGGTGACTACCGGCGGCAGGACCAGCGGCAGGTGGACCACGGCATCGACCAGTGCCTTGCCCGGGAAGCGCAGGCGGGCCAGCACCCAGCCCATGACCACGCCGGGCACCACCATCAGCAGCAGCGCCGTGCCGGCGACCTGCAGGCTGAGCAGCAGGATCTGGAATTCGAGGTCGCTCAGCATGGATCGACGTGGTCCGGTGAGGATGGTGTGCAGCCTGCATGGCCCTGCGTTGGCGTCCACGGCCGGCACCGCTGCGTCAGCATACAGCAGGCATGATGGATGTGTTGTGCTGCATTGACGATGGTCGATGACGGCTGGAATATAGGTGCTGTCCGACGAAACCGCATGCTCAATCAACTCACCGTCCCGGTTCTGTTCCTGGCCCTTGCGGCCTTGCCTGCCGCCGAACCGTCACCGACCATCTTCGCGGCCGCCAGCCTGACCAACGCGGTGACCGACCTGGCTAAGGCCTACGAGTCCAAGACCGGGGTCCGCATCGTCACCAGCTTCGCCGCCGCCTCGACCCTGGCCAAGCAGATCGAGAACGGTGCACCCGCAGACATCTTCATGTCTGCCGACCTGAAGTGGATGGACTACCTCGTGGACAAGAAGCAGATCGACGTCGCCACCAAGGTCGAATTGCTGGGCAACTCACTGGTCGTGATCGCACCGTCCGGCAAGGGTTTCCCCTTCACGATCGAGAAGGGCTTCCCGGCCGAAAAGGCCTTCGTCGGTCGGCTGGCGGTCGGCGACCCCACGCATGTGCCGGTCGGCGTCTACGCCAAGGAGGCCTTCACCAACCTCGGCTGGTGGCCGTGGCTGGAGAAGCGCCTGGCCCCGACCGCCGATGCACGCGCCGCCCTGCGCCTGGTCGAGACCGGCGAAGTCGACTGCGGCGTGGTGTACGCCAGCGACGCGAAGTTCTCGACCACGGTCGAGGTCATCGCAACCGTGCCCGGCGAGTTGCACAAGCCGGTACGCTACCCCATCGCGGCCACAGCCAACGCCGGTCCGACGGCCCGCGCATTCCTGACCTATCTCGTCGGTTCCGAGGCCAAGGTGGTGTACGAACGCTACGGTTTCACCGTGCTGCATTGAACCCTGGATTTTCCCGACCTATCCTGGCCACCTGGAGAGCCACATGAAGATCAGCGCCCGCAACGTCTTCCCCGGCACCGTCACCGCCATCAAGGCCGGATCGGTCAACAGCGAAGTGTCGATCGAGATCGCCAAGGGGATCGTCATCACTGCCGTGGTCACCAAGGCCTCGGCCAAGCATCTGAAGCTGAAGAAGGGCGCGAAGGCCTTCGCCGTGATCAAGGCCTCGAGCGTCCTGCTCGCCACCGAGTAACTTACGCCGGCCGGTCCAGCACACGGTAGCCGATCGCCTCGCTGACGTCATCGAGTCCGACCCCCTCGCGCCCTTCAAGATCGGCGATCGTGCGACTGACCTTCAAAATGCGGTCATGGGCACGCGCTGACAGGCCAAGTTCGTCCAGCGCCTGCGCCAGCAACTGCATCGCCTCGGGCGCTGCATGGATGTGGCTGCGCAGCCCGCGCGGGGACAGCAGCGCGTTCGGACAACCCTGCCGGTCGATCATGCGCGCCCGAGCGGCCAGCACGCGGGCGCGGATCTGCGCGCTGGTCTCACCGCCATCGGCCTGCTGCAGTGCCTCGGGGCGCTGGGCTGGGACTTCTAAATGCAAATCAACACGATCCA